>DASVZX010000263.1:0-33335 GCA_036391435.1 Anaeromyxobacter sp.
CCGGGACCTGCGCGTAGTGCGCGAACTGCATGGTGTAGGTGGCGCGGCCCTGGGTCTTCGACCGGAGGTCCGTCGAGTAGCCGAACATCTCGGCGAGCGGCACGAGCGCCTCGATCATCTGGACGTTCGTGCGCGGGTTCATCGCGTGGATCTTCCCGCGGCGCGCGTTGAGGTCGCCGATGACGTCGCCCATGTACTCGTCGGGCGTCACGACCTCGACCTTCATGATGGGCTCGAGGAGGATGGGGTGCGCCTTCGCGGCGCCCTCCTTGAAGCCCATCGAGGCGGCGATCTTGAACGCCATCTCGGACGAGTCGACGTCGTGGTAGCTGCCGTCGAAGACCTCGACCTTGAGGTCGACCATCGGGTAGCCGGCGAGGACGCCGCCCGTCATCGCCTCCTCGATGCCCTTCTGGATCGGGTTGATGAACTCCTTCGGGATCGAGCCGCCGACGGTCTCGTTCTCGAACGTGAAGCCCGCGCCGGGGGTCTGCGGGATGAGGCGCAGCCAGCAGTGACCGTACTGGCCGCGGCCGCCGGTCTGCCGGATGTAGCGGCCCTCGGACTCGACCTGCTTGGTGATGGTCTCGCGGTAGGCGACCTGCGGCTTGCCGACGTTCGCCTCGACCTTGAACTCCCGCAGCATGCGGTCGACGATGATCTCGAGGTGCAGCTCGCCCATGCCGCGGATGATGGTCTGGCCGGTCTCCTCGTCGGTGTGGACGCGGAAGGACGGGTCCTCCATCTGGAGGCGGTTGAGCGCGAGGCCCATCTTGTCCTGGTCGGCCTTCGACTTGGGCTCGACCGCGACGTGGATGACGGGCTCGGGGAACTCCATGCGCTCGAGGACCACCGGGTGGTCCTCCGTCGTGAGCGTGTCGCCCGTGGTCGTGGCGCGGAGGCCGACCGCGGCGGCGATGTCGCCCGCGTAGACCTCCTTGATCTCCTCGCGCTTGTTCGCGTGCATCTGGAGGAGGCGGCCGATGCGCTCCTTCTTGTCCTTCGTCGCGTTCAGGACGTAGGAGCCGGCCTCGAGCTTCCCCGAGTAGACCCGGAAGAACGTGAGGTTCCCCACGTACGGGTCGTTCATGATCTTGAACGCGAGCGCGGCGAACGGCGCGTCGTCGGAGGCGGGGCGCGTGATCTCCTCGCCCTTCGCGTTCACGCCCTTGATGGCCGGGACGTCGAGCGGGCTCGGGAGGAAGTCGACGACGGCGTCGAGGATCTGCTGGACGCCCTTGTTCTTGAACGCCGTCCCGAGGATGACCGGGAAGAACTGCATCGCGAGGGTGCCCTTGCGGATCCCGCGGAGCAGCTCCTCGTTCGAGAGCGGGTGGCCGTCGAGGTACTTGTGCATGAGGTCGTCGTCGACCTCCGCCACGGTCTCCTCGAGCTTCGCCCGGTAGTCCTTCGCCTGGTCCACGAGCTCGGCGGGGATGGGGATCTCCTGGTACTTCGCCCCCATCGTCTCGTCGTCGAAGGTGATCCCCTTCATCTTGATGAGGTCCACCATCCCGCGGAACCGGTCCTCCGCGCCGATGGGGATCTGCAGGGCGAGCGGCTTCGCGCCGAGCTTCGTCTGGATCGTCTCGACCGAGTGGAAGAAGTCCGCGCCGACGCGGTCCATCTTGTTGATGAAGCAGATGCGGGGGACCTTGTACTTGTCCGCCTGCCGCCAGACGGTCTCGGACTGCGGCTGCACGCCCTGCACGGCGTCGAACACGGCGCAGGCGCCGTCGAGGACGCGGAGCGACCGCTCGACCTCGATCGTGAAGTCGACGTGGCCGGGGGTGTCGATGATGTTCAGCCGGTGATCGCGCCAGAACGCGGTGGTCGCGGCGGACGTGATGGTGATGCCGCGCTCGCGCTCCTGCTCCATCCAGTCCATGACGGTGGTGCCCTCATGGACCTCGCCGATCTTGTGGGTGACGCCGGTGTAGAAGAGGATCCGCTCGGTCGTGGTGGTCTTGCCGGCATCGATGTGCGCCATGATGCCGAAGTTCCGGTAACGCTCGAGTGGGTTGTTGCGAGGCATCGTCTCTCGTTCCTGTCCGTCGAATCCCTGATCCTTCGTGCGTACGCGGGGACCGGGCCGCCGTGGCGGCGCCGTCACCTGTGACCGAGCTGTCAAAGAGCGAAAGTGGGGTCCGCTACCGGCGACCCTGGCCGACCGAGCCGGCCCCTGCGCTCACTCGAATCCTCCGCGTCCCTCCGTCACCACCGGTAGTGGGCGAAGGCCTTGTTGGCCTCCGCCATCTTGTGCGTGTCCTCGCGCTTCTTCACCGCGTTCCCGCGGTTCGAGGCGGCGTCCATGATCTCGCCGGCGAGCTTCTCGACCATCGTCTTCTCGCCGCGGCCCTTCGAGTAGTCGATGAGCCAGCGCATCGCGAGCGCGGTGCGGCGGTCCTGGCGGACCTCGACCGGCACCTGGTAGGTCGCGCCGCCGACCCGGCGGCTCTTCACCTCGACGACCGGCTTCACGTTGTCGAGGGCCTTCTTGAAGATCTTGAGCGGATCGTCCTTGAGCTTCTGCTCCACCTGCTCGAAGGCGCCGTAGATGATGCGCTCGCCCGTCGACTTCTTGCCCTTGCGCATCAGGTTGTTGACGAACTTCGCCACGATCCGGTCCTGGAACTTGGGATCGGGGAGGATCTTCCGCTTCTCGACTTCGCGACGACGAGGCATCGATTCTCTTTCCTTAGCTCGGGCGCTTGGCGCCGTACTTCGAGCGGCCCTGCTTGCGCCCCTGGACGCCGACCGCGTCGAGGGTGCCGCGAACGATGTGGTAGCGCACGCCGGGGAGGTCCTTCACGCGGCCGCCGCGGATGAGGACCACCGAGTGCTCCTGGAGGTTGTGGCCGACGCCGGGGATGTAGCTCGTCACCTCGAAGCCGTTCGAGAGCCGCACGCGGGCGACCTTGCGGAGGGCCGAGTTCGGCTTCTTGGGCGTCGTCGTGTAGACGCGGGTGCACACGCCGCGCTTCTGCGGCGACTCCCGGAGCGCGGGGGCCTTCTTCTTCACCGCGAGCTTCTCGCGCCCTTGGCGCACCAGCTGGCTGATCGTCGGCATCGTCGAAGTGCTCTCGTCTTCACCAACAAAAACGCCCCTCTGGAGGTGCTCGGGGCGCGCGTGGATACAACCCGTCTTAAGGGCGGCGAATTATACGGGTGCGACTTCAGGAGTCAAGGCCGAACGGGCTTTTCGTCCGCGATGACGCGGGGAGAGGCGAGCACGTAGTGGAACACGTCGCGCTTCCCTTTCTCGCTGTACCCCCAATGGGCATGCAGCTCGTGGCGGCGGACCTCGAAGCCGGCCCGGTCGAGCTGGCGGCGCAGCGCGTCCTCCGACGGGAACCAGCGGGACTGCCCGTCCCAGTTGATCCAGACGTCGGGCCGGTAGAGCGGGAGCCCCTGCCCCTCCCACACGGAGCCGGCGCCCTTGATGCCGAAGGCGAAGTAGAGGTCGCGCCGGGGAGACGCAGGGAGGCTGCGCCCGTCCGTCGCCCCGAGCAGCAGGCGCCGGACGAGCGCGTAGATGCGCGCGAGCTCGCCGGACGAGAAGTAGTGCAGGCTCGAGTACGAGTAGACGAGGTTCGCGCCGGCGAGCTCGGGCGCGCCGCGCTCGAGGACGTCGGCGAAGTCGCCGCGGACGAGCGCCGGGCGGACCGGCGGCCGCTCGCGCTGCCAGCGGGCGTCGAACGCCCGCAGGGCCTCGTCCGAGACGTCGAGGCCGACGTACCCGTCCACGATCGGGGACTGGAGGAACCCGAAGGCGTCGTTCCCGATCCCGCAGCCGAGCTCGGCGACCCGCAGCCGCTCGCCGCGCGCGCCGAGCTCCTCGAGCAGGAGCCACACGAGCGGGTTCGGCTCGCGGGGCCGCGTGAACTCGTAGGCGAGGCGCGGGTCGTCGTAGACGCGCGCCCAGTCGAAGCGCAGGTCGAGCATGAACCGCGCGTACGCGAGCGCGTCGCGGTCGCGGCCGGCGGCGGCGAGCGCGTCGAGGATCGCGAGCAGGAAGCCCGGCACGTCGAGGCGATCGCCGTGCTCGGCGCGCGCGAGCCAGAGGGCGGTGGCGAGGTCGCCCGAGCGCGCCGTCACGAACTCGGGGACGTGGCGGGCGAGGCGGAGCTGCTCCGCCGGGACGCGGGCGACGCGCGGCGCGCGCGCGGCGCGGACGGCCTCGAGGCCGCCCGACGGCGCCGCGGTCTGCCACTCCGCGGGGAGCCCGAGCGCCGCCACCTCGCGCGCGAGCGCGGCGAGCAGCGCGTCGGCGCCCGCGCCCGCGTCGGTGAGGCCGGCGTCGGCGAAGAGGTCGCGGCGGCGGGTGAAGTTCGCGGGCATCCGCCCCTCTCTCTATCAGGCCACGCGGCCCGGCGCGCCCGCGGCGTTCGCGAGCAGGGCGCGGACCGCGGTCGGCACCCCCCAGGCGTCCAGCGCCGGCCCGGGGGCCCAGCGGAGGCCGTCGCGCTCCGCCGGCGGGGACGCGGTGCGGACCGCGAACGCGCGGAGCGTCAGCGCGCGGTGCGTGAGGGTCCGCTCGCAGGAGGCGGTCTCTCCGAGGACCGTGCCGCGGATCCCGTGCTCGCGGCGCAGGGCGCGCGCGAGCGCCGCGCCGGCGTCCTCGCCCTCCCGCACCTCGACCGCGGGCGGGGTCCACAGGCCGCCGAAGAGGCCGCCCGCGGGGCGGCGCGCGAGGAGGATGCGCCCGTCCCGCCGGAGGATCGCGCAGGCGAGGACGAGGACCTTGCGCGCGGGGCGGCAGCGGGGCGGCGGGACCTGCTCGACGATCCCCGCCGCGCGCGCGGCGCAGAGCGGGGCGATCGGGCAGCGGGCGCAGGCGGGCGAGCGCGGGGTGCAGACCGTCGCCCCGAGCTCCATGAGCGACTGGTTCAGGTCGCCCGGGCGATCGAGGACGCGACGTCCCGCCCCCTCCCCCCGGCCCTCTTCCCCCGACCGGTCTGTCCGTGGCGCCGCCAGGGGTTGCGGACCAGGGAGAGGGGGCCGATCCGCACCGACCAGCTCCCGCGCGAGCGCGTTCACGCGCTCCCGGAACCGCGGCGCCGCCGGCCGACCCCGCACCGCGAACGCCCGCGCGAGCACGCGGACGACGTTCCCGTCCACCGCCGCCGCCGGGATCGCGAACGCGATCGACGCGACCGCGCCCGCCGTGTACGGCCCGAACCCCGGCAGCGCGCGCAGCGCCTCGAGCGACGCGGGCAGGCCTCCGTGCCGCGCGAGCGCCTCGCGCGCCGCGGCGAGGAGGTTCCGGCCGCGCGCGTAGTAGCCGAGCCCGCTCCAGAGCGCGAGCACCTCGTCCTCGCTCGCGGCGGCGAGCGCCTCGAGCGTGGGGAAGCGATCCACGAAGCGCGCGTAGTACGGGAGCACCGTCCGCACCTGCGTCTGCTGCAGCATCACCTCCGCGAGCCAGACGCGGTACGGGTCGGCGCCGCGCTGCGGGAAGCGCCACGGCAGCGGACGGTGGGCGGCGTCCCACCAGGCGAGGAGGCGTCGGCGGAGCGCGGCCCGGCGCGGCGCGGCGGTGAGCACGCGCGGAGGCTACGGTCGCCGGCCCGCGCGGTCAACGAGCGCGCCCCGTCGGCCCGCCCGCCGGAGCGTCCCCGGACGGCCGCCCCGTCCTCGCCTCCGGCGTGCGCACCGTTCGAGCATGCCCCCCCCGTCGACCGCGTGGCGCTCGATCGAGCGGGCGACCTCGCGCTGGGCCGCTCGGCCTGCCGTCCAGAAGCTGCAGCGCGCCGGCTTCGTCGCGCGCGGCGCGGTCTACGCGGTCGTCGCCGCCCTGGCGCTCGCGCTCGCGCTCCGCCTCGGAGGCGGCGAGACGACGGACACGCGCGGCGCGCTCGCGGCGCTCGCGGCGACGCGCCCCGGCCGCTCGCTCCTCGTCGTGCTCGGCATCGCGCTCGCGGGGCTCGCGCTCTTCTTCGTGGTCGAGGCGCTCGCGGTGCGCAGATCGTCGAGCCGGGCCTGGGCCGCCGCGATGCGAGTCGGGAACGCCGTGGCGGCCCTCGGGTACGCCGCCCTCGCGGTCGCGGCCGAGCGGCTCGGGCGGGGGGAGGCCGCGGGCCCGACGGGCGCGCGCATCGCGCGGACCTGGACCGGCCGCGCGCTCGAGCTCCCCGGTGGACGGTGGCTCGTGCTCGCGGTCGCCGCGGCCGTCGTGTTCGCCGGCGCGCGGCAGGCGTGGCGCGGGGTCCGGCGCACGTTCCTCCAGGACCTCGACGTCGATCACCTCGAGGGTCCGCTGCGCAGGTGGGCGGCGCCGCTCGGGACCGCGGCGTTCTCGGTCCAGGGGACCGTCTTCGTGATCGTCGGGCTCTTCTTCGCGGCCGCCGGGATCCGGAACGCGCCGCGGGAGGCGACCGGCTTCGACGGCGCGCTCGCGGCGATCGCACACCAGCGCTGGGGGCCGGTGCTCCTCGCGGCGGTGGCGCTCGGGCTGTTCGCTTACGCCGCCTACTCGATCGTCGAGGGGCGGCACCGCAGGCTCGAGCCCCGAGGCGCAGCGGCCCGGAGCGCTCGCGCGCGCCGGGCCGCCCGAGTCCGTGAAGGAGGCGCTACTTCAGCCGCTTCTCGCACGCCTCCCAGCTCACGTTCTTGAGGAACGCGTCGAGGTACTTCGCCTTCTCGGTCGCGAGGTAGTCGCGCATGAAGGCGTGCTCCCAGCCGTCCATCACGAGGACCGGCCTGAAGCCGACCGGCACGTTGTCCTGGTGGAGGGAGATGAAGTGGTTCGAGAGCCAGCCCGTGCTCGGATCCTGGAAGGTCATCGCCCAGCCGATGCCCGGCATGCTCGCGACGGCGCGGAAGTCGGAGAGCCAGGTCTCGAACTTGCCGAAGGAGGCCTCGATGGCCTTCCGGAGCTTCCCGCCGGCCGGCGGCTCCGCCTGGGCGCCGCCGATCAGGTTCTCGAAGTAGTACTCGTGGTTCACCATGCCGCCGTACTCGAACCCGAGCCGGCGGGTCATCTCGGCGTAGACCGGGTCGGCGCCGGACGCCTTGCCCTCGTTGCACAGCGCGAAGAGCTTCTCGGTGAGCGCGTTCGTGCGCTTCACGTAGCCCTCGTAGAGCTTGAGGTGCTCCTCGATCTGCTTGTCGGAGATCCCGGTGAGGCCCCGGACCTTCGAGTAGTCCCGCGGGGCGTACTTCTTCACGTCGGCCATGGTTCCCTCCGGGGGCCCTCCGGCCCCGGCTGTACCGGTGGATGAGGCGTGCCGGGGACCTAGTCACCCGCCCCCGAACGCGTCAAGGCGCCGAACGGGGCCCCCGGGCGGGGGCGCCGTTCACCGACAGGCAATGTCGAGCGCCGCGGGCGGCGGTCCGGCGCGCCGACCCGGGTGGTGCTAAGTTGCGCGCCATGCGAGCGGGGAAGAAGCTGCTCCGGCCGGCAGCGCTCGGCGCGGGCGGCCTCGCGGTCGCGTGCGCGATCGCCGGGGCAGCCCTGTGGGCCACCCTCCCCGACCCGGGGCACCTCGCGCGCGAGAACCCGCGCACGACCGCGCTCATCGAGCAGCGCCGGGCGGAGGCGCGCGCGGCGCGGCGGGCGTTCCGGCCGCGCCAGGCCTGGGTGGGGCTCGACCGGATCGCGCCCGTCCTCGTGAACGCGGTCCTCCTCTCCGAGGACGCGAACTTCTTCGGCCACGAGGGGATCGACTGGACCGCCGTCCGGGACGCGGCCGAGCAGGACCTCAGGAGGGGGCGCTTCGCCCGCGGCGCGTCCACCATCACGCAGCAGCTCGCGAAGAACCTCTGGCTCGGGACGGAGAAGAGCCTGTGGCGCAAGGCGAAGGAGGCCGTGCTCGCCACGAAGATGGAGCGCGCGCTCGGGAAGAAGCGGATCCTGGCCCTGTACCTCAACGTCGTCGAGATGGACGACGGCGTCTTCGGCGTCGAGGCCGGCGCGCGCGCGCGCTTCGGGACGAGCGCCGCCGCGCTCACGACGGCGCAGGCGGTCGTGCTCGCGACGCTGCTCCCCGCGCCGCGGCGGGTGGATCTCGCCCGGCCGTCGACCTGGCTCAAGGTGCGCTCGCGCAACCTGCTCGACCGGCTGCGCGAGACGGGCCGCATCTCGGCGGACGCGCACCGCCGCGCGAGCGCCGAGCTCGAGCGGATCCTCGCCGGGCCGCTGCCATCGGACGACCGCGACGAGCCGCCGGAGGAGGAGCCGGTCGCGGCGGCGCCGCCGCCGCGCGGGAGCGCGAGCGACACCGCCGAGGCGCCCCCGCTCCCCGGCCCTCTCCCCCTGGCGCTGCCGGAGGGAGACGGGGGAGCTCCTGGCGGGACCCGCGCGACCGCGACCGCGACCGCGACCGCGACGACCTCTCCGACCGCCGGCGCGCCTCAGAACGGCGACGCCGGCACCGGCGGGCAGTCCGTCTCGACCCCGTAGCTGCAGGGCTGGTCGGCCTGCGGACACGAGACGTTCGCGGGATCCAGCACGTACACGAGGCAGGCGTTCGCCGCCCAGCACTGACGGAACCCGCCCGTCGCCCCGCCTGCGGTCTGGAACGCGACCGCGGCCCGCCCCGCGCCCCGGGCGTCGAAGCCCGTCGACACGTAGAACAGGGTCGCGTTCGCGTCGCGGAACGCGAAGTCGAACACGCCGCCGCCCGCGGCGTAGCCGGCGTACCGGTACCCGAACTGCACCGCCCCGAACGCGTCGCTGGCGAGCGCGAGCTGGATCGTCGCCGGATCGCTCGCCCGGTCGTAGCCGATCTGCATCGTCCCGGCGGCGGTCCCGTCGTTCATGCCGACCGCTTTCATGGCGCCGAGGTCGAGGACCACGACGCCGCGGCCGCGCGAGGCGGAGCCGCCGTCGAAGGCGCCGCCGACGAGCGGAGTGAAGTCCGTCGTCCCCGTCACGCGCGCGAGGAACGCGTACGAGTACCGCGCCCGGCCGCCGAGCTCGGCCGGGTAGCTCCGATCCATCACGACCTCGATCTCGCGCCCGGGGTGGTCCTTCGACGGGAAGGGGCCCCACACGCGCCGGTCGTCGGCTCGCCACGTCGGGGAGATGCTCCGCACGACGTCCACGAGCGAGAGGAGGAAGTCGACGCCGCCGTTGATCTGGTCCGAGACGGGCTTCGCCCACAGCCACACCGACGCGTTCGCCGGCGGGCACGCGGAGAGCGCGCCGTTCGGGGCCGACGGCACCGCGAAGGCGAGGTCCTCCCGCTGGGGCAGCGCCGCGAGGAACCGCAGGTCCTCGGTCGAGTAGTTCCCGCACCCCGACAGCGCGAGCGCGGCGCCGAGCAGGGCGGCCGCCGTCCGCCGGGCGCGGGCCGGCGCCGCTCGCCGCGCGAGAGATGCCCGGCCCGGAGATCGGAGCCTAGTCCACGAGCGCATACTCCACCCCGACGAGCGCCTCGGCGAAGCCGAGGCTCCTGTTCTCGTCCACGTTGTAGAAGAGGTACGACGCCCGGACGCGGGCGACCGCGGAGATCCGGCGCGTGAGCCGCCACGCGGCGGCGCCGGTGAGGCCGGGCGTCACCGTGAAGAAGTACTGGCTCGGGAGGTGCTCGCCCGCCGGGAAGCTCCGGGTGAGCCAGGTGAACGCCACGCGGCCGCCGCCCGAGAGCGTGAGCGGCCCGAAGCGGAAGTCCTTCCAGAGCCCCGCGCCGCCTGCGACCTCGCCGAACGTCACCGGGATCGGCTCCGCGTCCGGGATCTTCACCTTCCCGCTCCCGCCGCCGAGCGCGAGCTCGAGCCCCCAGGCGAGCCCGTGGCCGAGGTCGTCGCGGACCGACAGCTCGAGCCCGCCGAGCGCCGCCGGGGGGAAGAGCCCGTCGCGGGCCGCCTGCGAGAAGAAGACCTGCCCCCCGGCGCCGGCGAGCACCGCGACGCGGTTCCCCCTCCAGCCCTTCTGCGGATCGCGGTCGAGCGGCACGCGGTCCATCCGCGCGTCGTCGAGCGGGACGGTCGCGCGGTCCACGTCGAGCCGTGCGACGAGGAGGCCGCTCTCGTCGGCGAGTCGCTTCTTCACCTGGTAGCGCCCGGCCGGCAGCGCGACGCGCCGCGCCGCGCCCGGCGTCTTCGCGACCTCGGCGACGGCGCGGCCCGAGCGGTCGAGGACGACGTAGAGCCCCTCGGCGGGCGCGGAAAGCGCGATCCCGCCGGAGATGGGCGCGAGGTCCGAGAGGACGACGTCGCCCGCGCCGCCGAGGTCGTAGAGGAACACCGGGTGCTGCACGCCGCCCTCGCTCGACGCCGTGGAGCCGACCGTCCGCGCGTAGGCGTAGGCGTACGCCTCGGCGAGCGTGACGCGCCCGTCGCCCGACGCGTCGGCGGCGCCGAGGAGGCCCGAGGCGAGGTGGTGCGTGAACCAGCTCGCGCCGACGGCGTCCGACTCCTGCGAGTCCTCGCCCGCCGCGGACGAGGCGATGAGGACGAGGCCGTGCGGCCCCGGCTCCGGCCCGGTCTTCACGTCGAAGGTCGGCGCCGGGCGCGCCCCCTTCGTGCGGGCGATGGCGCCCGAGCGGCACGAGTCGAGCAGCCCGATCCGGACGTCGGCGGGCGCGCGCTCGAGCGTCTCCCGCAGCTCGTCGAGCGGGACGCTCCCGCCGCCCAGGCGGAGCGCGCCGTCCTTCGCGTGGCCGGAGTAGTAGACGAGGAGGACGGTCCGGTCCCCGCGCGCGCGCGCCGCCGCCGAGGCGGCGCCGAGCTCCTCGAGCGCCCGCCGGAACGCGCTCGCGCCGGAGGAGAGCAGGAGCCGCGCGTCCTCCGGCCGGACGCCGCCCACGCTCGTCAGGATCTCGTGCATCCGCCGGGCGTCGCGCTCGGCGTAACGCAGGCGCACCGTCCCCGCCCCGCCGTCCGGCTCGCCGGCGAGCAGGGCGAAGCGCCGCTCGCCGGCGGACGCGGGGCCGCCCGCGGCGAGCAGGCCGAGCGCGGCCGCGATCGCGAGGGCGCGCCGCGCGATCATCGCGGCTCCCGCCGGAGCTTCCGCACCACCACCTCCGCGCTCCCGCCGGGCGACGCGGCGGCGACGCCGCCGCGCGAGAGCCTCGCCTGGAGCGCGCCGGCGTCCACGGGGCGGTCGTCGAGCACGGCGACGAGCGTCCCCTCCCCCGCACCGGTCCACTCGAACGCGCCGGGGAGCGGTCCGGCCGCCGCCGCGCCGGCGTGCAGGATCACGACGCCGTCCCGGTCGACGAGCGCCATCGCCGCGAACCGGTGCGCGCCCGCGGGGAGCCCGACGCGCAGCGCCCCACCCTCCGGCACCGGCTCGTCGGGGCCGAGCGCGCGCGACCCGCCCGCGCCGCCGACCCACAGCGAGAGCTCGCCGCCGCCCTTGACGCGCCACGTCCGCTCGGCGTCGCGATCGTGCGCCACCTCGAGCAGGGCGGGCACCGCCACCGCGGCGGCGAGCGACGCCGCGATCGCGAACCCCACCGCGCGGTGCGAGCGCCGCGGGCGCGGGAGCGGGCCGGCGAGCCGCTCGGCGACGCCCGCCGCGAAGGCCTCGAAGGGGAGATCCGCCTCGACGCGCGCGCGCTCCGCCGCGAGCGCGCGCTCCGTCTCCCGGCACCGCTCGCAGCCGGCGAGGTGCGCCTCGGTCCGCGCGCGATCCTCGCCGGTGAGCTCGCCGGCCGCGAGGCGCCGCACGCGCATCGAGGAGCAGGCCACGCCGGGACCGCCGAGCGACGTCATGGCAGCTCCTCCGCGTCCGGGAGGACGATCCCGGGCATCGCCTCGGCGAGCGCGCCGCGCGCGGCGCCGAGGAACTCGCGCAGGCGGGCGCGGACGGTGGGGACGCTCCGCCCCGTCGCCTGCGCGATCTCCGCCTGGGTGAGCTCGTCCACGAAGTAGAGCACCGCGACCTCCTGCGCCTCGGGCGGCGCCGCGCCGAGCAGCGCGCGGACCAGCTCCCGGGCGTCCGGCTCGATCCCGCGCTCGCTCCGCGCGAGCGCGACCCGGGCGACCTCCTCCCGCCACGCCGCCCGGGAGGCGCGGAGCACGTTCAGGCAGTGGTTGGTGGCCGCCCGCAGCAGGAACGCGGTCGGGGAGGTGGCGGCGCGGAGCTCGGGGAGCGCCCGGAGCGCCCGCACGAACACGTCCTGCGCCGCGTCCCTCGCCGCGTCGTCCTCGCGGAGCAGGTAGCGGCACCGCGCGTAGACGGCCCCCGCGTGGTGCCGGTACAGCTCCTCGAGGAGCCCGGGCTCCCGGGCTCCCGCTGCGCCCGCGCGGGCGGGGCCCGACTCCGGCCCGCCCCGCCCGCCCGGGATGACGGCCAGCCGCGCCATTCGCTACGGCAGCTGGATGTCCAGGGTGTACTCGGCGGTCGAGAACGGGCTGCACGCGCTCTCGGTGCCGATGGCGTACTGGAGGTCGTACACCTCGACGAAGTTGTCCACCTTGCCGGCCCAGCACTCAGACTCGTAGTACGACACGGTGCCGCCCAGGCCGTCCGGCCCCGTGTAGTGGGCGTCGGCGCGCCCGGCGCCCGACGGGCTCCAGCGGGTCCGGAGCGTGACGACCGCGGTCGTGTCGAGGTTCTGGAAGGCGACCTCGAGCTGCCCGCCGGACGACGCGGCCTGGAAGAGGTAGTGCGCGTTCATCCGGTGCGGGTCGGCGGGATCCTTGTCGTGCGCCCCGAGGAACACGGCGTCGACCGTCGCGCTCGTCCGGTTGTCGTAGGTCACGGCGAGCGTGCCGAAGTCCTCCTGCTGCCAGAGCGGTCCGTGGTCGAGCTGCGTCTGCGCGTCGAAGTTCACGGCGAGCGTGCCGTGGCCGTGGTCCTTGTCGGCCGGGTACGCGGTGCCCGTGATGAGGTCCACGAACGCGGCGGCGGGGTTCGAGCCCGGCTGCGCGGACAGCGCCCAGTCGAAGGCGGTGCCGTTCTTCGTCACCGTGAGCTTCCAGCGGTTCAGGCCCTGGTCGTCCACCCACGGGCCCCAGGTGCACGAGGCGTCGTCGCAGGACGTCGGCGGGAACGCGGTCACGTACCGGACGGTCGCGAGCACCCACGCGACCCCGCCGTTCACGGAGAGCGCGAGGTAGTAGCTCATCGTCGCGAACTCGGACTGCGGGCTCGTGGTCTGCCCGAGCGGCTGCTGCGTGACGGACAGCGCGCCGGACGTCGTGCCCGCGTCCTGCGGGGTGCCGATCGCGACGGCCTGCGCCTTCGGGAGCGCGTCGCGGTACTGCTGGGCGGGATCCGTCTGCTGCGTGCCGCACGCCGCGATCACGAGCGCGGCGAGGGATGCGGTGAGCTTCTTCATCGTGGCCTCGGACGTGTGCGGCCGGTCCATTCCGGTCCGCTCGAGGAGGAAGACACGCTGCCCCCCCTGCCACGGAAAGAGTGCCAGCGCGAAAGTTCACGCCGGAAGGGAGCCGATGTGCGCGGGTGTGATGGCGCCCCGGCGGCGGCGCCTCGAAGGTGCCGGTCGCGGGGCCCATCGTACCGCGTCCAGGGGACGCACGCGGCGCGCGGCCGCGGTCGGCGTCCCCCGGCGGACCCCGGCGCACCCGCGCGGCTACCTGCGCGCCTTGAACCACTCGAAGGTGCGCGCGAGCCCGTCCGCGAGCGCGACCTCGGGGCGCCAGCCGATCGCGCGCGCCGCGGCGGACGCGTCGATGCACGAGCGCTTCTGCTCGCCGAGCCGGGCCGGCGCGTGCTCCGGCGGCCGCTGGACGCCGGCGGCGCGCGCGAGGTGTCCGTAGAGCTGGATCACGTCGGTCTCGACGCCGGTGCCGACGTTGAGCGCGCCATCGAAGCGCCTCTCGGCGGCGAGCAGGTTCGCCCGCGCGACGTCGCCGGCGAAGACGTAGTCGCGCGTCTGCTTGCCGTCGCCGAACACGGTGCACGGCCTGCCGTCGAGGAGGCGCCCGCAGAAGATCGCGACGACGCCGGCCTCGCCGTGCGGATCCTGGCGCGGGCCGTAGACGTTCGCGTAGCGGAGCGCCGTGTAGAGGATCCCGAAGTTCGCGCGGTAGACGCCGAGGTACAGCTCGCTCGCGGCCTTCGCCGCGCCGTAGTGGGAGACCGGCAGCTGCGGGTGCGTCTCGGGCGTGGGGATGACGGCGGTGTCGCCGTAGGTCGCGCCGCCCGAGGAGGCGAACAGCACGTGCTCGACGGACCTCGCCTCCACGGCGGCCTGCATGAGGTTGAGGAGCCCGCCCACGTTCACGTCCGCGTCGTGCCGCGGGTCCGCCATCGACTTGCGCACGTCGATCTGCGCCGCCTGGTGGCAGACGACCTGCGGCTTCTCCTTCAGCACGGCCTCGCGCGCCGAGCCGCCGCGGACGTCGACCGGGTAGAAGCGCGCGCCGGCCGGGACGTTCTCGCGCTTGCCCGTCGAGAGGTCGTCGAGCACCGCGACGTCCCAGCCCGCCTCGAGGAACAGGTCGGCGATCGTCGACCCGATGAACCCCGCGCCGCCCGTGATCAGGATCCGCTTCGCCACCGTCGCCTCCTGCGCCCGTGAACGCGCCCGCGCCCGGCCCGTCCGTCGCACGCGAGCGCGTGCACGGGGCGGGTCCAGCCGGGCACCCGTCAGACCTGCTCGCGGAACCACGCGATGGTCCGGCGCATGCCCTCGTCGAACGAGATCCTCGGCTCCCAGCCCAGGACCTCCCGCGCGCGCGAGATGTCCGGCTTCCTGACCCGCGGGTCGTCCTCGGGCAACGGCCTCGACACGATGGGGACGTCCTTGCCGACGAGCCGCTGCACCGCCTTCGCGAACTCGAGGATCGTGAGCTCGTGCGGGTTCCCGACGTTCACCGGCTCCTGGTACGAGGAGTGGAGGAGCCGCCAGAGCCCCTCGACCTCGTCGTCCACGAAGCAGAAGCTGCGGGTCTGCGAGCCGTCGCCGAACATCGTGATCGGCTCGCCGCGGAGCGCCTGCGCGACGAACGTCGGCACGACGCGGCCGTCGTCGAGCCGCATCCGCGGCCCGTAGGTGTTGAAGATGCGGGCGATCCGGACGTCCACCTTCTCGTAGCGGCGGTAGGCCATCGTGATGGCCTCGGCGAACCGCTTCGCCTCGTCGTACACGGCGCGCGGGCCGATGGGGTTCACGTTCCCCCAGTAGCTCTCGCGCTGCGGGTGCTCGAGCGGATCGCCGTACACCTCGGAGGTGGACGACAGGAGGAAGACGGCGCCGCTGCGCTTCGCGAGCCGGAGCGCGCTCTCGACGCCGAGCGATCCCACGTGGAGGGTCTCGAACGGATGCTTCAGGTAGTCGATCGGCGACGCGGGCGACGCGAAGTCGAGCACCGCCTGGATGGGGCCCGCGAGCTCGAGCGGCGCGCAGATGTCGGCCTCGACGAGGTCGAAGCGCGCCTCCCGCGCGAGGTGCTCGAGGTTCCTGCGCGTGCCCGTGATGAGGTTGTCCACCCCGGTGACGCGCCAGCCCTCGGCCAGGAACCGGTCGACGAGATGGCTTCCGATGAACCCGGCCGCGCCGAGGATGACCGCTCTTCGCTCGCTCATGCCGCGGGGAATCTACTGCTTCCCACCCAACTCATCGAGCGTGAGCTGCCCGGGCAGGTCCCCGCGGTACTTCTGGAGCACGAGATCGATGCCCTGGCGGATGTACTCGGCGACGGGCACCTTCGTCCGATCGTGCAGCAGCTTCAGCCGCTCGTTCTGCTCGGGCGTGATGTAGACGGTCGTCGAGATCTTCTTTCGGGCCATTCCTGCGCCCGAAGGTATGTGACCACGCGTATGCTGTCAAATATGGCCACGCACTCGGGCGGCCGGTTCGGGTAGACTTTCTGGGTCCATGCGCCGCCCCGTCCTCGCCCTCGCCGGCCTGCTCGCCTGCGCGACCCCCCCGAAGCAGAAGCCCGTCGCCGCTCCGGTCGAGTCCCAGGTGATCGTCCCGAAGGGGTTCGAGCACCAGCCGAACGAGATCTTGACCGAGTACGACCTCACGCACGACGGCAAGCCCGACGTGTGGAAGTACACGCTGAAGGACGCGAGCGGGAAGGAGATCCTGCTCCGCAAGGAGAAGGACCTGAACGGCGACGGCAAGGTCGACACCTGGGAGAAGTACGCGCCCGACGGCAGCCTCGTGCGCGTCGTCTACGACCTCGACTTCGACGGGAAGCCCGACGAGACGCTCTATTACGAGAAGGACCAGCTCGTGAAGAAGGAGCTGGCGTTCGGGTTCGACGGCGTGCCCCGCAGCTGGAACTACTACGAGAAGGGCAAGCTCGTCCGCAAGGAGCGCGACACGAACGGCGACGGGAAGGTCGACTACTGGGAGTACTGGGAGAACGGCGAGGTCGACCGCATCGGCATCGACGAGGACGGCGACGGCCAGGTCGATCGCTGGGAGGCGAAGAAGACCGCCGAGGCCGCCGCGCCGGGCGAGGGAGAGAAGCCGGCCCAGCCGGAGAAGGCGGCGCAGCCGGAGCAGCCCGCTCAGAAGTAGGCGGCCACCGCCAGCACCCCCTCCGCGGCGAGCGTCCCGCCGGCGCCGCGCAGCGCGACCCGCGGCGAGACGGACAGCTCGGGCGCCGGGAACCACTCGAGCGCGGCGCCGAGCCCGAACGCCACCGTGTCCGAGGCCCCGCGGCGCGGGCGGGCCCAGCCGACGTCGGCGAAGACCTGCGGCCGGAGCGGCGCGCGACCGAGGGAGAGCCGGAGCCCCACGGTCGCGAGGACCCCGGCGGCCGTGCCGCGGCCGGCGGTCTCCGGCGCGGCCGCGAGGGCGACGCGCAGGACCCCGTCCAGATCGGCCGCGTCGAAGCCGTCGAGCCAGCGGGAGGCGGACACCGCGAAGGCGGCGGCGGCCGCCCCGCGGCCGCCGAACGGCGTCGAGATGCCCGATTCCACGGAGATCGCCCGGTTCGCGAGCTGGGCTGCGGTGCGGGAGGGGACGGCGGAGACGAGGGCGGCGGCGGCGAGGACGAGGGAGCGCATGCGGCACGGGGAGAGCAAAGGCCGTGCGCATGGACACGAACCCTCCGGCGGTCGTGCTCGCAAGCGACGGGGCGGACGGGCCCGGGCTCGCCCTTCGGCTCGGGGTCGAATGCGATCTCGATCTCGACCCGGACTGCGACCCCGACCTCGACCTCGACCGCGACCGCGACCTGGACCTCGACCTCGACCTGGACCGCGACCTCGACGTGGATCTGGATCGCGACCTCGACCGCGATCCCTGGCAGCTCTCCCCGCTCCCCCGCGACGCGGGAGAGAGCGCCGGCGAGCAGGGGCGATGGGACGAGCGCGCCCTCGACCTCGACGGCCGCGACCCCGGAGCGGCCGACACCGCCGCGCCCTCCCCGCCCGCCTCCCCCTCCCCCCGGCGCGCGATCTTCCTCGCGCTGCTCGTCCTCGCCCTCGCCTGCGCCGGGCGCTCGGCGGCGCACCCGCGCGCGCACGAGCAGGTCGTCCGGGGCTACGACTGGATCGCGAAGGAGGATCTCGAGCGCGCCGGCGTGGCCTTCGAGCACGCGCTCGAGTTCGCGCCCGACCTGCCCGAGGCGATGAACGGGCTCGGCGTCGTCGCCCGCATGCGCGAGGACCTGCGGGGCGCGCGGGCCCGGTTCGAGCGCGCCGTCCACGTGGACCCCGACTTCGCCGAGGGACACGCGAACCTCGGAGAGACGCTGCTCGCGATGGGCCGGGACGAGCTCGCCGTGGCCGCGCTCTCGCGCGCGCTCTCGATCGATCCCGACCTCGCCGACGCGCGCCAGAACCTCGCCCGCGCGCTGCTGCGGCGCGGCCTCGCACCCGGCGCGGACCGCGACCGCGAGTGGGCCCGCGCGCGCCGCGAGTACCTGCACCTCCTCGAGAGCGACGCCTCCCGCGCGGCGGCGCACCACGATCTCGCCTTCATGGACTTCTCGCTCGGCCGGTACGGGGACGCCGAGCGCGGCTACCGGCGGGCCGTCGAGCTCGAGCCCCGATCGCGCGACGCCCTCCACGGGCTCTGCGTCTCGCTCGTCCGGCTCGGGCGCTGCGAGGAGGCGGTCCGCTCGTGCGAGGCGTGCCTCGAGGTGGCGCCGGGGGCGGACGCGTGCAGGACGAGCCTGCGCGGCGCGCGCGCGTGCGCGGGGCCGTGACCGGGCCGTCCCGGAAAAGAAGGACGCCGCCGGCCCGGGGGCCGGCGGCGCCGCGTGGTTCAGCGCGATCGTGCGCCGGCCGCGGCCGGCGCTGCAGCCGGCTACGCTTTCGCGAGCAGCTTCTTGCCGTACGCGAAGCCGCGGTCGAACGCCTTCATGTTGAGGTCGATCGTGCTCGGCGGGACGGAGTCCTTCACGGCCTCCTTCGCGGCCTTCTCGCCGATGATCCCCGTGACGGCGGTGAAGAACCCGACCATCACGATGTTGAGCACCATCTTGCGGCCCAGCTCCTCCGCGATGCGCGTCGCCGGGACGGCGAACACCTTCACGGTCGGGGGGAGGCCCTCGGGCTTCACGAGGTCCTCCTCGATGATGAGCGTCCCGTCCGCCCGGAGCTCGGGCGAGAACTTCTTGAACGCGTCCTGCGACATCGCGACCATGATGTGCGGGTTGTGGACGTACGGGTACAGGATGGGATCCTTGTCGACCACCACCTGCGCGCTGCACGCCGACCCGCGCGCCTCCGGCCCGAAGGCCTGGGTGAGGCACGAGTGCTTGCCGTCGAACAGCGCGGCCGCCTTCCCGATGATGATGCCGCCGAGGATGACGCCCTGGCCGCCGAGGCCGCCGACCTTGATCTCCGTGGGACCCATGATGTCTGGTCTCCTTTCCTACGACCGCGGCGACATCTTGCCGGGCTGCTGGTAGGGCACGTACTTGGCGCCGAGGGCCTCGCGCATCCGCTTCTCCATGGCCTCCTCGAGCGTCGGCCGCTCCACGTCGACGAACTTCCCGACGATGATCTGCTCGCGGTAGTCGATGCCGACCTCGGCCGGGTTCGCGCCGTTCTTCAGGACGCTCTTCTCCTTGTAGTACTTCATCTCCTCGAGCCCCTCGCCGAGCCGGTTCCGGCGCAGGTAGAGCGTCGGGCACGGGGCGATGATCTCGATGAAGCGGAAGCCCTTCTTGGAGAGCGCCTCGCCCATCGTCTTCGCGAGCTGCTTGACGTGGTAGGCCGTCCAGCGCGCCACGTAGGTGGCGCCGGCGGCGGCGACCACGCCCGGCAGGTTGAACGTCTGCTCGTAGGCGCCGTACGGCGTCGTCGAGGCGATCGCCGGGTACGGGGTCGTCGGCGTCACCTGGCCGCCCGTCATGCCGTACGTGAAGTTGTTCACGCACACGACGAGGAGGTCGGCGTTGCGGCGCGCGGCGTGGAACAGGTGGTTCCCGCCGATGGCCGAGAGGTCGCCGTCGCCGGAGTAGACGACCACCTTCAGCTCGGGGTTCGCGAGCTTGAGGCCGGTCGCGAACGGGATCGCGCGGCCGTGGGTGGTGTGGAACGAGTCGAGCTTCAGGTAGCCGGCGACGCGGCCGGTGCAGCCGATGCCCGAGACGATCGCGACCTTGTCGAGGTCGAAGCCGGACCCGTCGAGCGCGCGCGCGAAGCAGGTCACCGTGGTGCCGATGCCGCAGCCCGGGCACCAGATGGACGGCATGCGCTCCGTCCGCAGGTACTTGTCGACCGGATTCTCACGGACGATGCTCATCGAACGGCCTCCTGGATCTTCTTGAGGATGACGCTGGGGTCGTGGACGGTGCCGCCGACGTGCGGGACGGGGATGGTGCGGCAGCGGCCGCTCGCGATGCGCTCCACCTCGAGCACCATCTGGCCGAGGTTCATCTCCGGCACGACGAAGGCCTTCACCTGCTTCGAGAGCGCGGCGATCTGCTTCTCGGGGAACGGCCACGCCGTGACGAGGCGGAACGACCCGACGCGGATGCCCTGCTCGCGGGCCTGCGCGATCGCCTTCTGGGCGACGCGCGAGGTGATGCCGTAGGAGACGACGACGACCTCCGCGCCCTCGAGATCGTGCGCGTCGAAGCGGATGATCTTGTCCGCGTTCTTCACGATCTTGTCGGTGAGGCGCAGCTGCATCTTCTCGTGCGCCGGGATCGACATGTTCGGGTAGCCGCGGTCGTCGTGGGTGAGCCCCGTGACGTGGATCCGGTACCCGTCGCCCGCCTTCACCATGTCGGGCACGAGCCCGCCGTTCGCGTCGAACGGCTTGTACTCGCCCGGCTTCTTCTTGGTCCAGCGGCGCTCGGTGACCTTGATCTTGTCGGCCGGCGGGATGACCACCTTCTCCGTCATGTGCCCGACGACCTCGTCGAGCATCACGATGACGGGGACGCGGTACTCCTCGGCGAGGTTGAACGCCTCGATCGTGAGGTCGAAGGACTCCTGCGGCGAGTTCGGGCAGAGGGTGATGAGGCGGTAGTCGCCGTGCGACCCGAACCGCGCCTGCATCATGTCGCCCTGCGCCGGCTGCGTCGGGAGGCCGGTGGAGGGGCCGGCGCGCTGCACGTTCACGAAGACGCAGGGCGTCTCGGTGATCGCGGCGAGGCCGATGTGCTCCATCATGAGCGAGAAGCCGGGGCCCGAGGTGACGGTGATGGCCTTCGTGCCGCCCCACGCCGCGCCCTGGAGCGCGATGGACGCGGCGAGCTCGTCCTCGAACTGCTGGAAGCGGCCGCCGCACTGCGGGAACCGCTGCGAGAGCCGCTCGACGACCTCGGTCGACGGCGTGATCGGGTAGCCCGAGGCGAAGCGGCAGCCCGCGGCGATGGCGCCCTCGCTGCACGCGTGGTCGCCGTCGAGGTAGTGACTACCGGTGAGAACTCCGCTGGATTCGGCGTTCGACATGTGTGGTGTCCTCGTTCCTAGGCCGCTTCGTCGAGCTTCTCGCGGTAGCCGAAGATGGCGAAGTCGGGGCAGAACAGGCCGCACATGTCGCAGCCGTTGCAGACCTCGGGCTTCGCGAAGAACGGCGGGTGGTAGCCCTTGGCGTTGTAGCCCTTGTCGAGCTCGAGCGCGCCGAGGGGGCAGAACTCGACGCAGAAGCCGCAGCCCTTGCACTGCTCGTGCTTGATCACCACCACGCCGCGGAAGTTCTTCTGCTTCTTCGGCGCGGGCTTGGTGCCTTCAGTCATGTGAGTTGCTCCTGGGGGAGCGTCCTGCCGGGATTGGAGGGGCTCGTCGGAGAGGCGCGTTCTCTACTACGCAGCCCCAAGCGGGAACATGGATCCCGATCAATTACTCGGCGCTTTCTCGCGAAATCTAAAGGCGATTTCATCGACCCAACTTATCGACCAATCGCCGACCGCATGACTCCACGATAAGCGGAATCGGCTGAGCAGAGCGCGTTTTGAGGCCGTGTCTCTCCGACGGCGCGCCCGCCCCCTGTCCGGCCGGTGGCGATGGCCCGGCGCACGAAGGCCCTACCCCGCGGACGGGGAAGGGCCTCGGGATGCTCCCGGTCTTCGGCGCGCGGCTACTTGATCGTCCAGGTGTCCCCGCCCGCGAGGAACTTCCCGAGATCGACGTCGCCCTTCTGCGACTTCGCCTTCTCGATCATCTCCCAGGTCAGCTCGTCCGCGGTGGGCTTGCGGACGTCGCGGAAGACGCCGATCGGCGTCGGGAAGCCGTGCTTCTCGGCGAGGTTCGCGAGCATGAAGGCGATGGTGGGATCGTCGCGCTTCGCGTCGTGGACGAGGACGTCCTTCTCGGTCACGCCGTTCTCGCCGACGACGACCGCCTCGAGCTGCGCCGTCTGCGCGTCGAGGCGGATCCCCTTCTTGCCGTCCTTGCCGTAGAGGAGCGGCTTGCCGTGCTCCATGCGGAGGAGCATGTCCGCCTTCACGGCCTTGTCGGTGAGGAACGTGTAGGCGCCGTCGTTGAAGACCGGGCAGTTCTGGAACACCTCGACGAAGACGCTGCCCTTGTGCTCCGCCGCGGCCTTGAGCACGCCGCCCATGTGCGCGCCCTCGACGTCGATGGTGCGCGCGACGAACGTCGCGCCCGAGCCGAGCGCGAGCGCCGGCGGGTTGAACGGGTAGTCCGGCGAGCCGTGCGGCGTCGACTTCGTCTTCTTGCCGAGCTCGGACGTCGGCGAGACCTGGCCCTTCGTGAGCCCGTAGATCCGGTTGTTGAACATCACGAGCTTGAGGTCGAGGTTCCGCCGCATCGCGTGGATGAAGTGGTTCCCGCCGATGGCGAGCGCGTCGCCGTCGCCGGTCATCACCCACACCATGAGCTCGGGGCGCGACACCTTGATGCCCGAGGCGAACGCCGGCGCGCGGCCGTGCAGCGTGTGCATCCCGTAGTTGTTCATGTAGTACGGGAAGCGCGAGCTGCAGCCGATGCCGGAGACGAAGACGATGTTCTCGCGCGCGACGCCGACGGTCGGCATCGTCTTCTGGATCTGGTTGATGATGGAGTAGTCGCCGCAGCCGGGGCACCAGCGCGGATCGACGCCCGACTCGAAGTCCTTCTTCGTGTAGACCGGCAGGGCGGTGTTCACGGCCTGGTTCGTGCTCATGTTCGTGGTCGTCCTTTCCGGTTCCTAGAGGAGCTCGAGCACCCGGCCGGCGAGCTCGCTGATCTTGAGCGGCTTGCCGTGGATGTGGTTGTACTGGAGGGGGTCGACGCCCGGGAACTTCGACCGGACGTAGGTCGCGAGCTGCCCGTCGTTCACCTCGGGCACGAGGATCTTCTCGTAGCGCGCGAGGACCTTGCCGAGGTTCTTCGGCAGCGGGTTCAGCCAGCGCAGGTGGGCGTGGCCGACCTTCTTGCCCTTCGCGACGAGCTCCTCGGCGGCCCCGCGGACCGAGCCGAACGTGCCGCCCCAGGACAGCAGGAGCACGTCGCCCGACGCCGCGCCGAACGGCTCGACGTCCGGGACGTCCTCGACGACGTTCCGGATCTTCTGGGCCCGGGTCTTCACCATCCGCTCGTGGTTCATGCCGTCGTAGGACACCATGCCGGACATGGAGTCCTTCTCGAGGCCGCCGATGCGGTGCTCGAGGCCGGCCGTGCCCGGGATGGCCCAGGGCCGGACGAGCTTGTCGTTCCGGAGGTAGGGCATGTACTTGCCCTCGAAGTTCGGCGCGGTCGCGTACTTCACGTCGATCTTCGGGAGCTTCGCCGGATCGGGGATGAGGAACGGCTCGGAGCCGTTCCCGAGGTAGCCGTCGGTGAGGAGGATGACGGGCGTCATCCACTTCACGGCGATCTTCATCGCCTCGATGGCGGCGTAGAAGCAGTCCACCGGGCTCTGCGCCGCGAGGACGGGCAGCGGCGCCTCGCCGTGGCGGCCGTAGAGCGCGATGAGGAGGTCCGACTGCTCGGTCTTCGTCGGCATGCCGGTGGAGGGGCCGCCGCGCTGCACGTCGACGAGGACGAGCGGGAGCTCCGCGATGACGGCGAGGCCGAGCATCTCGGACTTGAGCGCGAGGCCGGGGCCGGAGGTGGTGGTGCAGCCGAGGGCGCCCGCGAAGGACGCGCCGATCGCCGAGCCGATGCCGGCGATCTCGTCCTCCGCCTGGAACGTCACGACGCCGTGCTCCTTGAAGTGCGACATCTCCTGGAGGATCTCGGTCGCCGGCGTGATGGGGTAGCTGCCGAGGAAGACCTGGCGCCCCGTCGTCTTCGCGACGGTGGCGAAGCCGAGCGCGACGGCGGCGTTGCCGGTGATGTTCCGGTACGTGCCGGGCGCGAGCTTCGAGGCGGGCACGTCGTAGCGCTGGAAGAAGACCTCGGTCGTGTCGCCGTAGGCGTACCCGGCCTTGAAGACCTTCTGGTTCGCCTCGGCGATCTCCGGCTTCTTCGCGAACTTCTTCGCGATGGACTGGAGCTGCGCCTCCATCGGCCGGCTGTAGAGCCAGTACATGAGGCCGAGCGCGAAGTAGTTCTTGCAGCGCGCGATCTCCTTCGACGACAGGCCCGAGCCGGCGAGCGCCGCCTCGGTGAGCTTGTTCATGTCGACGTCGAAGATCTTGTAGTTCTGCTTCAGCGCCGCGTCGTGGAGCGGGTTCGACTTGTAGCCCGCCTTCTCGAGGTTCGACTCGGTGAAGGCGCCGCCGTTCACGATGAGCATGCCGCCGGTGCGGAGGTCCGCGAGGTTCGTCTTCAGCGCCGCCGGGTTCATCGCGACGAGCACGTCCGGCGCGTCGCCGGGCGTGTGGATCTCGCGGGCGCCGAAGTGGACCTGGTACCCGGACACGCCGGCGAGCGAGCCGGCAGGCGCGCGGATCTCGGCGGGGTAGTCGGGGAACGTGGCGAGGTCGTTGCCGGCGAGCGCGTTCGCCTTCGTGAACTCGGTGCCGGTGAGCTGCATGCCGTCGCCGGAGTCGCCGACGAAGCGGATGGTGACGGTCTCGACCTGGACCTTGCTCTTGGGCGCAGCAGTCTGGGTGGACATGAGTCCCTGGTTCTCCTTCGGAGGGGATGCGGGGAGCGGACGTTCCCGGAAAAGGGGCTGCCTGTATGCCCCATCTCCCCCCGGAAGTCAAGGGAGCCACCGGCCTCAACCTACCGGAACCACGATGGAATCACGTACCAAACCCGTCCGCGATCATTTCCCGTCACGGACGGGTTATTGCGCTGGATCATGTGACGGGACGGGCGCTTACACGGCGCCAGGGGGAGAGGGCCAGGGAGAGGGGGCCGGGCTCGCCGGGTTCAGCGCTCCGGAAACACCTTCCCCGGGTTCAGGATCCCGAGCGGATCGAGGAGCGCCTTGAGGCGCCGCTCGAGCGCGACGACGTCCTTCCCCTGCTCCAGCTCGAGGAAGTCGCGCTTCGCGAGGCCGACGCCGTGCTCGCCCGTGATCGTGCCGCCGAGCGCGACCGCGGCCTCGATGATCTCGAGCACCGCGGCGTCGACGGCCGGACGCTCCTCGGCGCGGTCGAACAGCACGTTGCAGTGGAGGTTCCCGTCGCCCGCGTGCCCGTAGGTCGCGACGGCGAGGTTCCGCGCGCGGCCGATCTCCTTCGCGCGGGCGATGAGGGCCGGGATCCTCGAGCGCGGCACCGCGACGTCCTCGGAGAGCTTCATCGGGTGGAGCTTCTTCAGGTTCGTCGAGAGGAACTTCCGCGTCTCCCACACCTCCCGGCGCTGCGCCTCGCTCTGCGCGACGATCACCTCGCCCGCGGCGTCGCCCTTCACGAGCTCGGCGACCCGGACGATCTCCGCGAAGACCTGCTCCTCGTCGTTCCCGTCCGTCTCGACGAGGAGCGCGGCGCCCGCGCCCGCCGGCAGCGGGAGCGGCGAGGTCATCGCCGCGGCGGCGATCGACACGTCGTCCATGAGCTCGAGGCAGCGCGGCAGCACGCCCTGGGCGAGCACGCGCGAGACGGCGCGCGCCGCCGCCTCGACCGTCGGGAAGGCGACGAGCGCGGTCGCGACGTGGCGCGGCCGCGGCACGAGCTTCAGCATCACCTCGGTGACGACGCCGAGCGTCCCCTCGCTGCCGACGAAGAGGCCGGTGAGGTCGTAGCCCGCGACCCCCTTGATGCTCCGGTGCCCGACCTTCAGGATCTCGCCCGTCGGCAGCACGACGGTGAGGCCGAGCACGTAGTCGCGCGTCACGCCGTACTTGAGCGCGCGCGGGCCCCCGGCGTTCTCGGCGACGTTCCCGCCGATCGAGCAGGTGTCGAGCGAGTTCGGATCGGGCGGGTAGAACAGCCCGTGCTTCTCGACCTCCGCCTGGAGGACGCCGGTCACGACGCCCGGCTCGACGCGCGCGACGAGGTCCTCGGGCGAGATCTCGAGGATCCGGTTCATGCGCTCGACGGACACCGCGATCCCGCCGCGCACCGCGAGCGAGCCCCCCGACTTCCCGGTCCGGGCGCCGATCGGGATGACGGGCACCCAGTGCCGCGCGCAGGCGGCGAACACGGCCCGCACCTCCTCGGCGCTCTCGACGAGGACGACGGCGTCGGGCGGGAACGCGCCGAGGTCCGACTCGTCGCGGCCGTAGGGATCGAGCCGGTCGGCGTCGTCGGCGACGAGTCGCTCCGGCGGGAACACCTTCTTCAGATCCTGGATGGCGTCGTACGCCTCGTAGGTCACCCGTGGACCTCCACGTTGGAGCCGGTGATCGCTGCGGGGGCGTCGAGCGCGGCGAACACGACGACCCGCGCCACGTCCTCCGGGGTCATCTCCGGCTCGAAGGGCGTCTGCTTCAGCATCTCGGTGTCGGTCGAGCCGGGCGAGACCGCCACGCACTGGACGCCGTGCTCCCGGAGCTCCTCCGCGAGGCAGCGCGTGAGTCCGAGCACCCCCGCCTTCGAGGCGTTGTAGGCGCTCCCGCCCACCGTGCCGATCGTGGCGGAGACGGACGCGACGTTCACGATCCGGCCGCAACGCCGCGCCTTCATCCCGGGGATGACGGCGCGCGCGCAGAGGAACGGCCCGACGAGGTTCACGTCGAGGACCTCCCGGAACGCCGCGGGCGAGAGCGCCTCGGCGAGGCCGCGCGCCACGACGCCCGCGTCGTTCACGAGGACGTCCACCGGCCCGAGCCTCGCCTCGTGCGTCGCGACGAGGCGCGCGACGTCCTCCTCGCGGCGCACGTCGCCCGCCACCGCGAGCGCCGCCCCGCCGTCCGCCACGACGCGCTCGAGCTCGGCGGCGGTGCGCGCGAACACCGTCACCCGCAGCCCGCGCGCGGTGAGGGCGCGCGCGATCGCGGCGCCGATGCCGCGCCCGCCGCCGGTGACGATGGCGGTCCCCGGCCGCGCGCCGGCCGTCACCGCCTGCCCTTCCGCGCGGGCTCGCGGCGCGAGGTCCTCCCGGGTCGCTCCCCCCGGCGCTGCGCGGGGTCGCGGGGAGTCCCGCCGCGCCCGCGCCCCGCCGGAGCGGCGCCGGTGACCAGCGCGTGGAACCGCCGCCGCGCCGGGCCGTCCTTCGCGAGCGCGCCCACCCAGGCCTCCGCGTGCGCCCGCGCGCGGACGCGCCGCTCGCCCCGCACGGTCATGCAGAGCTGCTCGGCCTCGAGGACGCAGGCGGCGCCGCGCGCGCCGACGTGCGCGACGAGCGCGTCCGCGATCTGGCGGGCCAGGTCCTCCTCGAGGACGAGCCGGTGCGCGAGCGCGTCCACGAGCTTCACGATCTGTCCGAACCCCACGATCCGTCCGGCGGGCAGGTACGCGACGTGCGCGACGCCGCGCGACGGCAGCAGGTGGTGCGGGCAGACCGAGTGGAAGTCGATCCCGGTCACGGCGACGAGGTCGCGCCCCGCGCTCGGGATCGCGCCCGCGAGGATCGCGGCGGGCTCGCGGCCGTAGCCGTCGACGAGGTCCCCGAGCCAGGCCTCCGCGACGCGCCTGGGCGTGTCCGCGAGGTCCTCGGCGCGGCGGACGGCGGGCGGCAGCCCGAGGGCGTCGAGGAACCGGTCCACCGCGTCGGCCGCGAGCGCCGGGTCCGGCCGCCGCGCGGAGCGGATCGCCTTCACCCTAGCGGCCACCCGGCCCCCGGTAGGTGACGCACGAGTCCGGGATCTCGTAGAGCCGCACCTCGGCGAGCCCCGGCAGCCGGCCGTCGAGCGACTCCCAGATCCAGCGCGCGATGTTCTCCGCGGTCGGATTCTCGAGCACGTCGTTCAGGTCGCGGTGGTCGGCGCGGGCGAGCACGTGCTCCTGCACGGCGCGCTTGATGTCGCCGAAGTCGGCGATCATGCCGGTCCGGGGATCGACGTCCCCCTCGACGGCGACGAAGAACCTGTAGTTGTGGCCGTGGAGCCGGACGCAGGGCCCCTCGTAGCGGGGGAGCCGGTGCGACGCCGCGAAGTGGAACTCGACGTCGAGGCGCATCCGCCGCGCGTCGACGTAGTCGATCGCCGCCATGCCACCCTTATAGCGTCACTTGGGCGGGTGCGCGGCGGTTGTCGCGATCCACCCGCCCCTCGCCCCGAGCGCTCGCGCAGCCGGACGAGGCCGCGCCGGAGCGAGGCCCCCGAGCCTAGGGCGTCACGTGCGCGGGCTGCGCGCACGCCGCGCTGCAGTAGGTCCGACCCGCGAGCTGCACGCCGCGACCGAGCACCTTCGCGCCGCAGGCGAAGCACGCCGGCGCGGCCTGCACGACGGCGCAGCCGAAGGAGCAGAACACGCTCTCGCGGCCGCGGTACCTGAGCCCGACGGGATGGGGACCGACGTCGCCGCCGCAGCACGCACACTTTTCCATGAGGAGCCTCGCGTTTCCGCGTTGCGGAAAGCTAGGCCTTGCCCGGACGGGCGGAAAGCGATCGACCTGCGAGGGACGCCCCGCGCGCGCGAAGGCTCAGCTCGCCGCGCCCGGCGGCGGATTCCCGGCCGCCGCGGCCTCGGCGCTCAGGTTGAGCGCGTTCTTCAGGACCTGGCTCGGCCGGAACGTGAGGACGCGGCGAGCGCTGATCTCGATCTCCTCGCCGGTCTGCGGGTTGCGCCCCACGCGGGACTTCTTGTCCCGGACGATGAAGTTCCCGAAGCCGCTGATCTTGATCTTCTCGCCGCGCTCCAGCGTCTCCTTGATGGTGTCGAAGACCATCTCGACGATCTCGGCGGCTTCCTTCTTGGAGAAGCCCACCTTCTCGTAGACGCTCTCGATGATGTCGGCCTTGGTCACGGTCGCTCCCCAGGTCGCGGCTAAGTAGTGAATTCGTTAGCTGATTTCAGCGCGGCTGTCAAACCGATGGCGCGCGCTCGCGCCGCGCCCGGGCGGAAGGCGTTCACGGGCCGTCCTGCGGGCCCCGCCGCCCGCCCTTCGCCCCGCCGGGCGAGCCGCCGCCCGGCGTCCCCGACGGGCCGGACGGCCCCTCGAGCGCGTCGAGCTCGCGCCGCGCGCGCTCGCGCGCGGCCCGCGTCCTCTCCGCCGCCTCGTCGAGGCTCGCGCCGGCGACGCCCGGCTTCACCGGCACGACCGGCTGGCCGCCGAGGTCGCGCCCGACGCCCGCGGTGAGCGCGAGGACGAGCGCGCTCCCGAGCGCCGCCGCGGCGGAGAGCCCGAGCGCGAGCGCGGACGGCCAGCGGGCGTGGTCGCCGCGCAGCGCCCGGATCGAGAGGACGAGCGCGGCGAGGCCGACCGCGAGGCCGAAGGGCGCCGAGAGCGGGTTCCAGGCGGACAGCGCCGCCGCGATCGCGAACCCGAGCGCGGCGATGGGCCGCCGGCTCCGCTCCGCGGGCGCGTCCGCCGTCACCCGCGCAGCTCCGCCCCGAGCTTCGCGCCGAGCCGCTGCACGATCCGCGCGTGGGCGGCGTCCGCCTCGGCGTCGGTGAGCGTGCGCTCCGGCGCGCGGTACGAGATCGCGAACGCCAGGTTCTTCTTGCCCTCGGGGAGCGGCGCGCCCCTGTAGACGTCGAAGACCGTGACCGCCTCGACGAGCGGCTCCTCGCGGACCGCGGCCTCGACGGAGGCCGCCGTGACGGCGTCGTCCACCACGACGGCGAGGTCGCGGAGCACGGCCGGGAAGCGCGGGAGCGGCCGGTGCTGCGGCACGAGGTGCATCCGCGCGGTGAGCGCGTCGAGCGAGAGCCGGAAGGCGAGCACCCCGCGCGGGAGATCGAACGCGGCCGCGGCGCGCGGGTGGAGCTCGCCCGCGACGCCGATCACGCCCTCGCCCTCCGCGGCGTGCAGGATCGCGGAGTTGCGCGGGTGCATCCACGGCTCGCCGCCGCCCTCCCAGCGCGCGGCGACGCCGAGCGCCTCGAGGATCTGCACGACGACGGCCTTCGCGTCGTAGAAGTCGACGGCGTCGGAGCCCGCCGCCCAGCCCGGCGGGCTGCGGCGCCCGGCGAGGACGCCCGCGATCTCGATCGACTCGGCGGTGGGGCGGTCCCTCGGCACCGGGTGCGGGTGGTAGATGGACGCGATCTCGTAGAGCCGGACGTCCTCGACCCGCTGCCGCCGGTTGTACGCGACGTTCTTGAGGAGCGACGGCACGAGGCTCGTCCGCATGACGGAGAGCTCCGCGCTGATCGGGTTCTTGAGCCCGATCCCGAGCGCGCGGCCGGAGCCGTCGCCGGTCACCACGTGGTGCTCGAAGGGCTCGAGCTCCTTCTCGGCGACGAAGCTGAAGTTCACCGCCTCGGAGAAGCCGGCCGCCTCGAGCGCCTCGCGGGCGCGCCCGACGGCCTGGGTCTCTGCGGGCTCGGCGGGCGTGCCGACGCCGGCCCCGGGCAGCGTCTCCGGGATCGCGTCGTAGCCCTTCGTCCGGACGATCTCCTCGACGAGGTCCTCCTCGATCGAGACGTCCACGCGCCAGCTCGGGACCTGGTACACGGCCGCGTCCCGCTCGACCTTCGCCTCGACGAACCCGAGCCGGGAGAGGATCTTCCGCGCGTCCGCCTTCGCGACGTCCATGCCGAGGATCTCCGCCGGCCGGTGCCAGCGGAGCTTCACCTTCGGCGCGCGGACCTTGCGCGGGTGGGCGTCGACGACGCCCCGGAGGACCGTGCCGCCGGCGAGCTCCGCGATGAGCGCGGCGCAGCGGTCGGCCGCCGGGATCACCATCCCGGGGTCGGCGCCGCGCTCGAACCGGTAGGACGCCTCGGTCTTGAGGCCGTGGCGACGCGACGTCCGGCGGATGCCGCCCGGCTGGAACCAGGCGGACTCGAGCAGGACCCGCGTCGTGCCGGCGGAGATCTCGGAGTCGCCGCCGCCCATGACGCCGGCGAGGGCGCTGCCGCGGTCGCGGTCGGCGATGAGGAGGTCCTCCGTCGAGAGGTCGCGCTCCTTCCCGTCGAGCGTCGTCATCTTCTCGCCGGGGCGCGCGGTCCGGACCACGATCTCGTGGCCGGCCACCTTGTCGAGGTCGAACGCGTGGAGCGGGTGACCGAGCTCGAGCAGGACGAAGTTGGTCGCGTCGACGACGTTCGAGATCGAGCGGACGCCGCAGGACTCGAGCCGGCGCGCGAGCCAGAGCGGCGACGGCCCGATCTTCACGCCCTCGACGACGCGGGCGGCGTACCGGGCGCAGCGCTCGGGGTCCTCGATCCGGACCTTCACCGCGTCCTTCGCCGCCCGCCCCTTCTCCGGGAGCGCCGGCGCGGGGAGCTTCACCTTCTCGCCGAGCAGCGCCGCGACCTCCCGCGCGATCCCGAGGTGCGAGAGGCAGTCCGGCCGGTTCGGCGTGACGTTCACCTCGAAGAGGACGTCCTCGAGCGCGAGCGCCTTCGCGATCGGCGTGCCCGGCGCGGCCTTCCGGTCGAGGAGGAGGAGCCCGCTCGCGTCCTCCGCGAGCCCGAGCTCCTTCGCCGAGCAGAGCATCCCGAACGACTCGACGCCGCGGAGCTTCGCCTTCTCGATCTTCTGGCCGCCCGGGAGCGTCGTGCCGACCGTGGCGAGCGGGACGACGTCGCCGACCGTCCAGTTCTTCGCGCCGCACACGACCTGCAGGGGCTCGCCCTCGCCGGTCTCGACGCGGGTGACGGAGAGCTTGTCGGCGTTCGGGTGGGGCTCCGCCCCGACGATCCGCGCCGCGACGACGCCCTCGAGGCCGCCGCCCGTCCGCTCGATCGCCTCGACCTCGAGGCCGACGGCGGTGAGGCGCCTCGCGAGATCGTCCGGCGAGACGCCGCCGAGATCCACGTACTCCGCGAGCCAGGCGACGGAGATGCGCATCTAGAACTGCTCCAGGAAGCGGAGGTCGTTGTCGAAGTAGAGCCGCAGGTCGTCGATGCCGTAGCGCAGCATCGCCATGCGCTCGACGCCCATGCCGAACGCGAACCCGGTGTTCCGCTTCGAGTCGATCCCGCCGTTCTCGAGCACCTTGGGGTGGACCATCCCGGCGCCGAGCACCTCGAGCCAGCCGGTCTCCTTGCAGGTCCCGCAGCGCTTGCCGCCGATGCGGCCCGTGCCGCCGCAGATCGAGCACGACACGTCGACCTCGGCGCCGGGCTCGACGAACGGGAAGTAGCTCGGCCGGAACCGGGTCCGCGTGTCCGGGCCGAAGAAGGCCCGCGCGAACGCGGCGAGCGTCCCCTTCAGGTCGGCGAAGGTGACGTCGGCGTCGACGCAGAGCCCCTCGACCTGGTGGAACATCGGCGAGTGGGTCTGGTCGTAGTCGGACCGGTAGACGCGGCCGGGGCTGATGATCCGGATGGGCGGCTTGCCGATCCGCTTCATCGCCCGGATCTGCACGGGCGACGTCTGCGTGCGGAGCAGCACGGTCCCCGGCTCCACCCCGTGACGCAGCGTGGACTCCTCCACGTAGAAGGTGTCCTGCATGTCACGGGCGGGGTGGTCCACCCCGATGTTGAGCGCCTCGAAGTTGTACCGGTCGAGCTCGATCTCGGGCCCGCTCGCGACCTCGTAGCCGAGGCGCGCGAAGATCGCGGCGATGTCCCCCGCGGCGCGGGTGATCGGGTGCCGGTGGCCGCGCGGCACGAGCCGGCGGCCGGGCAGCGTGACGTCGATGGGCGCGCCGGAGAGCTCCGCCTCGAGCTTGCGACGCTCGAGCGCGCCGCGGGCGTCGTCGAGGAGCTTCTCGACGTCGCCCTTCACGCGGTTCGCGACCTCGCCGACCCGCGGACGCTCCTCGGCGGGGAGCTGGCCCATGCCGCGGAGGACCGCGGAGAGCTCGCCCTTCTTGCCGAGGAAGCGGACCCGCAGCTCCTCGATCCCCTTCTCGTCGGGGGCGCGCCCGATCGCGTCGCGCGCGCCCCGGGAGAGCGCCTCGAGCTGTGCGAGGAGGTCGGCCACGCCGAGCTCCCTCAGGCCCGGGCGACCTTGACGACCGCGGCGAAGTCGGCGGGCAGCGCGAGGGCGAGCTCGGCGAGGATCTTCCGGTCGAGCGCGACCCCGGCCTTCTTCATGCCGGAGACGAGCCGCGAGTAGGTCGTGCCGTTCTGGCGGGCGGCCGCGTTGATGCGGACGATCCAGAGCGAGCGGAAGTCGCGCCGCTTCTGGCGGCGGTCGCGGGTGGAGTAGTTGAGGGCGCGCTCCACCGCCTGGTTCGCGCGCTTGTAGCAGTTCTTCCGGCGGCCGCGGAAACCCTTCGCGAGCTTCAGCACGCGGTTGCGGCGACGACGGGCCTTGAATCCCTTCTTGACGCGCATCTGCTTCTCCTTCGCCGGCGGGAGACGCCGCGGCCCGTCACCCTGCGTGACGGGCCGTGCGCTCTTCGGGGCCCCGCTTGGGCGCTGTGGGCTCCCGGCGCGCTACCGCGCGTACGGGAAGCACTCCTTGATCTTCTTCGCATCCGACGGGTCGAGGTGACCCGTGCCGCGCAGGTGGACCCGCTGCTTCTTCGTCTTCCCGAACGTGGCCAGGTGACGGATGCCGGCCCGGCGGAACTTCACCGCGCCGCTCTTCTTCGGCTGGAAGCGCTTCTTCGCGCCGCTCTTCGTCTTCAGCTTGGGCATGTGCTCTTCGTTCCTTCTCGTCGCTGCGTGTTCGCCGCGAGAGCGCGGCGCGTCTCGTTACCGCGGAGCGCCCGGGGCGGGGGCCGCGGCGCCCGGCGCCTCCGGCGCGCCGGCGGAGGGCGTCG
>DASVZX010000264.1:0-1561 GCA_036391435.1 Anaeromyxobacter sp.
CGCTCGACGCGCCGGCTCCGCGCGCGCCGCCCTGGGCCGGAGCCCCGGCTCCGCGCGCGCCGCCGTTCGCCCCCGCCGCGCCGGGCGGGCGGAACCGCAGCGCGAGGTTCGGAACCATGAGCGCGTCCGGCAGCTCGTCGATGACGAAGCTGACGTCGGCGGTCATCCCGGGGCGGAGCTTGAGGTCGGAGTTGTCGACCGAGATCACCGCGTCGTACGTGACGACGTTCTGCACCGTCTGGGGCGAGTAGCGGACCTCCTTCACGGCCCCGGCGAACTTGTCGCCCGGGTAGGCGTCCACCGCGAACTGCACGGGCATGCCCTGCGTCACGCGGCCGACGTCCGACTCCGCCACGTTCGTGTGGACCTCCATCTTCTTGAGGTCCTCCGCGAGCTGGAAGATCGTCGGCGCCTGCAGGGACGCGGCGACCGTCTGCCCGACGTCGACGGCGCGCGAGATGACGACGCCGTTGATGGGCGACGCGATCGTGCAGTAGGCGAGGTTCGTCTGCGCCTGAACGCGGGCGGCCTTCATCTGGGCCACGCGCGCCTTCGCCGCCGCGAGGTCCGCCTCCGCCGACTGCATCTTCGCGAGCGCGGTGTCGGCGTCGGCCTGCGCGACGAGCTTCTTCGCCGCGAGCGCCTGGTTGCGGTCGTTCTGCCGCCGGGCGTCGGCGAGGGTCGCCTCGGCGCCCTGGACCGCGGCGACCGCCGCCGCCTCGTTGGCCCTCGCCTGCTCGAGCGCGGACTCGAAGAGGCTCGGGTCGATCTTGGCGATCACCTGCCCCTTCTTCACGATCGAGTTGAAGTCCGCGCCGAGCCACTGGATCCGGCCGGACACCTGGCTGCCGACCTGCACGGTGACGAGCGGCGACAGCGTCCCGCTCGCGGTGACCATGGAGGCGACCCGCCCCCGGGTCACGGGCGCCGTCTCGTACGCGAGAGGGGCCGCCTTGCGGTGCAGCAGCGCGCGGACGCCGATCGCGCCGACGAGCAGGGCGGCGGCGATCGGGGCTGCGATCTTCAGGGCTCTCTTGCGATCCAAGGGGCGTCTCCTCCGGTGTCGAGGGGAGGACGAGGCCCGGACGGAATTCCTTCCCTCGGGCTCGAGGATCCCCAGCCGCGTCCGCGGCGCCGCCTCCGCCGTGGCAGGGCGGACACGCCCGCCCGGTCGCTTGCCGCGAGGCCGCCGATCCGCCCCGGAACACGGCAGAAACGGGGCTGGCGGCCGAGCGCCGCGGCGGCCGCGGCCCGGGCACGCGAGTTGCTCTCCGAGCCTCCGGAGGAACCCTCATGTCCTGCTCGAGCTCGGTCGGTGGCGCCGCGGCGTTCGCGGCGGTGCTCTTCCTGTCGATCGTCGCGAGCGCGCTGCTCCGGCGCCGCCGCAGGGCGCGGCCCCTCCGGCGCGTCCTGCTCGTCGGTTCGGTCGAGCGGCCCCGCGATCCGTGAGGAGGATGCCGTGCGCCGCCGCGCCGCCCTCGCGCTCGCGCTCTTCTTCGGGGCGGCCGCGGCCGCGGCGCGGCTGGAGCGCGCCGGCCCGCGCCGCCTCGCGCTCGCGGCC
>DASVZX010000265.1:0-16026 GCA_036391435.1 Anaeromyxobacter sp.
GGGCGCCGAGCCCGGGGACGGCCGCGTCGATGACGAGCGCGCTCTCCATCGCGGGCAGGATGGCGCGGGGGTCTGACGATCGCGGGCAATCGGGGGGCAATCATCGGATCGTGATCGGAAATGCGGGCCAACCGATCAGACAATGCCGCGAACGGGCCGGCTGGCGCGGGTTTCGCGCGGGTTTCCGATCGGAGACGGCGCGATCCCGATCGGCGCGCGTGCCCCCTCCCTGGCCCTCTCTCCCCAACAGCTCGCTGCCGCTTCGCTGCCAGGGGGAGAGGGGAGCGAAGCTAGAAGTGCACCGCGTGCACCCGCGGCGCGACCTTGGTCGGCGGGCCGACGCCCGGACGCGGTAGTCCGGAGGAAGGCGAGCGGCCCCCAAGTTGACTGCGTGCAGTGGTCGGGCGTACATCCGAGCCAGCGCAGCGCACCATGGCCGCCGGGCGGCGGCCACGCTGCCACCGAGCAACCGACCGAGCCCTCCCTTGCGTTACCTGATTCCCTTCGTCGTGGTCGCAGCCGCAGCCATCACCTACGTCTACCGGCGCCGCGAGCGCCGCCTCTGGGCGAGCCGCCGCCTCTCCGGGGGCCGCAAGGCCCTCGTCCTGAACCTCATCGACCGGAACTGAGCGCGCCGAGGCGATCGCCCCGACGGCCGCGCGGTCACGGCGGCTCGCCGGGGACGGTGCGATCCGGATGCGGGCGCGCGTCGGAGAGCGCCGGCACGACGGCCCGGAGCACGAGGATCGCGGCGATCGCGACGGCGGCCGCCACGATCGCCGGGCGCCACGGCCGGATGCGCCACGCGAACGGACGCTCGTGGTGGCGCCGGAAGCGCGGGAGCGCGACGTACTCGCGCCAGGCCTCGTCGCGCGCGCGGGCGGCGCCCGCGTCGTCGCCGACCGCGGCGAGCGCGCGCGCCAGCAGGTAGCGCCCCTCGACGGTGCCGGGCCGCTCGGCGACCACCCGGCGGAGGGGCTCGACGGCGCCGGCCGCGTCGCCCTTCCGCAGCCGCATCCGCCCGACCTCGAGGTCGATCTCGCCGATCCGGAAGGAGGGCTCGCGGGCGCGCGCCGCCGCGAGGAACTCCTCGGCGCGGTCGAACGCGCCGGTCCGCGCGAGCGCCGAGCCCATCGCGAAGCTCGTGTGCACGTCGTCGTCCCCCGCCTCGACGTTCGGCGCGAGCACCTCCGCCGCCGCGCCGGGCCGGCGGGCGTCGAGGAGCAGGTTCGCGAGCTCGAGGCGCGCGCGCCGGTCGTGCGGGTTCGCCGCGAGCGTCCGGCGGAGCGCCGCGATCCGGCCGCGCCTGCCGAAGATCCGGAGCGGGTCCGGCAGGACGCGGAACGTCGCCCGGTCGCCGAGCCACCACGCCGCGAGGAGGACGACCGCCGCGAGGAGCGGGTTCCCGAGAAACCACGACAGGAGGATCCACAGCATCCACGACGACATCCCGCCTCCCGAGGCCGGCCAGGAGGAGATCGTAGCCGAGATCGCCGCGAGGGGAGGGACGAAGCGCCGGCCGGACCGGCGTCACCGCTGCGGCAAGGGCGCCGACCCGGGCCTCCGGCGGACGGGTCCGTGTCGCGGCCGCCGGCGCCCGCATCGCGTCCGCCCCGCGACCGATCGGCAAACGCGCGAGCGGCGCCCGATTGGCGATCTCGCGCCGGATCGCGGTCGGGAGCCCGCGGCACGCCGCTCGCACCGTGATCCCGGAACGCACAGCCCGAGGAACGAAGCCATGCTCGTGAGAACCGTCTCGGCCGGGCCGGATCCGGCCCGCGATCCCGACGCTCGCCCCGCCCCCGCCCGGCCCGAGCTGCTGCGGCCGGACCGGAACGCCGCGGCGGCGGTCGCGCCGTCCGCGCCGGCCGCGGCGCGCCCGCCGGACCCGCTGTCGCTCGCGGGGCTCGCCGCGTGCGTCGAGGACGCGCGCGCCGCGGCGGTCGCGACCGACGGCGGTCCGCCCGATCCCCGGAGCTTCGCGGCGCTCCTCGCCCGGCTCGAGAAGGCGGCCCCGAGGCTCCCGCCCGCGTACCGCGCGGCCGTGGCCGATCCGCTGCTCCGGACGCTGGAGGACCTCGGCGAGAGCGGCCTCGCGCGGATCCTCGCGAGCGATCCGGAGCGCGTCGGCCCGGCCGGCCTCGTCCTCGACGTCTCGCAGGCGGTGCTCCAGCACGCCGAGGGATACGAGGCGCGCGCGACCGCCGCCTTCCAGGAGGTCGTGAGCGACCTCTACGCCGGGTTCCTCTCGGCCGAGGACCGCCGCGGCGTGGCGCCGCCCGATCGCGGCACGCTCCCGCCGCTCGTCCGGTGGGGGAGCGCCGAGGCGGGTCCGTACACCTGGCCGGTGACCGACACGGCCGAGCTCGACGTCCGGGCGGCGATCGTGAGCCTCCCCGCGGCGAACGCGAGGGCCGGGCTCCTCGCCTGGCCGGCCGTCGCGCACGAGACGGCGGGCCACGACGTCCTCGCGGCGGACGACGGGCTCCGCGACGAGCTCGCGGGCGCGGTGCGAAGGCGCGTGCTCGCCGAGAAGATGGCCCCCGCCCTCGCCGACTACTGGGCGGACCGGATCGACGAGACCGCCGCGGACGTGCTCGGCGTCCTCAACATGGGCCCGGCCGCGGCCGTGGGGCTCGTCGGCTACTTCCGCGCGATGAACGGCGCCGCCCGCGGGACGGCGACCCTCAGGAACGTCGGACGCCCGGACGACCCGCACCCGGCGGACATCGCGCGGGCGTACCTCGCCGCGGAGACGGTGCGGCTCCTCGCCTTCGACGGCGCGTCGCGCTGGGCCGACCGGCTCGTCGCGGAGGCGGATCGGGATCTCGGGAAGATCCGGCTCGGCGACGTCCCGGTGACCGCGGCCGTCGCGAGGGCCTCCGCGGCGGCCGTGGCGCGCGCGATCGTGCGCACGCGCCTCGGCGCGCTGGAGGGTCACGCGCTCGGCGAGGTCCAGGGCTGGACGAACCGCGACGAGGCGATCGTGGCCGACCTGCGGGCGCGGGTGCGGACCGGGGGCGCGACCGCGGGGCGGTACGCCGAGGGGACTTACGCGGCCCACGCCGTCGCGGCCGCCGTGTACGAGGCGGCCTCGGGCGCGACGCCGCCCGACCGCGCGATGGCGGGGATGGTCGGCGTCCTCGCCGCGATGAACGCGAGGAACGAGGCGTGGGCGGCCGGCCGGGCCGCGTAGGCGCCAGCGCGGCCGCGCGACGGGCAGGGGCTCGCACCGGAGGAGTCCACGCGCGCCCATCCGATCGCGGGGTCGCGCGGGCGCCCGCTAGTCGGCGGCGGGCACCTTCCGCTGGAGGTCCTCCCAGCGCCGCTTCCCGTCGTTCGCGTCCCGCTCGAGCTTCTTCGTCTTCTCCTGCGCGTCCTCGAGCTTCTTCTGGGCGTCGGACACGCGGCCGTAGAACGCCTTGCTGTCGTACGGCTTCGACGGCTGGAGCTTCGCCTGCTCGAGCGCCTCGAGCTTCAGCACCTCGATCTTCGCGGAGAGGAGGTCGACGCGCTGCTGGGCGGCGGCCTCGGCGGCCTTCCGCGCCTCGACGAGCGTCCCGGCGTAGTCGGTCCGCGCCTCGGCGGCCTCGACCCGCTTCTTCGCCCGATCGAGGTCGCGCTCGGCGGACTCGCGCTCGGTCCTGGCGGCCTTCTCCTCGCGGGCCGCGTCGCCACGCTGCGAGCTTGCGGCGGCGAGCTCGTCGTGGGCGCGGGACAGCTCGGTGCGCGCGCTGTCGACGCCGGCGGCCTGGTCGGGCCGGAGCCGGCCGTAGTCGGCGTCCATCACCGTGGGCGGCCCGGAGGCGCAGCCGGCGGCGACGAGCGCGGCGGCGAGGACGGGGATCGCTCTCATGACGTTCTCCTCGAGCGGGCGGTTCGTGGCGCCGGCCCGGCGGCGGGAACCCCGCGGCCGGGCCGGCGCGATCTCCTGTGTATCACGCCGCGGCCAGCCCCGAGCCCGGGGACACGCCGGCGAGACGGCGCGGTTGTGGGCGGACGTGGGCGCCCGGACACTCGCGACGGAACGCGCGGGCGTGGCCGCGCGGCCACGCCGCCGCGGCGGGCGCGTGAATCCGGGAGGATCGCCGCCCCCCAGGCCCGGCCCCGCGGTTGCAGCGCCGAGGGGGAGTGCCCTCCGTCGGACACGTCGTCGTCGGCCTGGCCGCCGCCCGCGGCTACGCCGTGGACGGCGCGTCGCGGCGCGCCGTGACCGCGACGTTCGTCGCGCTGTCGGCGTTTCCGGACCTGGACGTCGCCGCCCGCTGCCTGGGGGCGGCGGCGGGATCCGAGTGGCTCCACCGGGGCGCGCTCCACTCGCTCGCCGCCGCGGCCGCCGCCGGCATCGCCGCCGCGCTCGCCGTCGGCGGCCTCGGGCGGCCGCGGTGGGCCATGGCGGCCGCGGGCGCGCTCGTCGCCGCGAGCCACGGGCTCCTCGACACGCTCACGGGCGGGGGCGCGGGGGTGATGCTCCTGTGGCCCGCCTCCGCGGCGCGCCTGATCGCCTGGCGGCTCATGCCGGCCGCGCCGATCGGCGTCCGGATCTTCTCGCCGCGCGGCGCCGGCGTCGTGCTCGGCGAGCTCCTCCGCTTCGCCCCGCTGCTCGTCTACGCGCTCTGGCCGGCGCGGCGGGGAGGGGATCCGGGCCGGACCCGCGTGCTACCTTCGTGACCGCTCCCGTCCGCCGCAGGAGGCGCCATGATCCCGGACATCGTCCACGAGGCGACGTACCCGTACCCGCCGGAGCTCGTGTGGCGGGCGATCGCGGCGCCCGACGCGCTCGAGGCCTGGCTCATGAGGAACGACCTGCGCGAGCCGGGCGTCGGCGGCCGCTTCCGCTTCGTGGACCGGCCACGGCCGTTCTGGGACGGCGTCTGCGAGTGCGAGATCGCCGAGGCGGACGCGCCCAGGCGGTTCGCGCTCCGCTGGGGCGTCGGCGGGAAGGCGGCGCCGTCCGACGTGTCGTGGACCCTCGAGCCCGCGCCCGGCGGCGGGACGCACGTCACCTTCCGCCACGCCGGGCTCACCGGGGCGATGGGGTGGATCATGAAGAAGGGCATGGACAGGGGCTGGCGCCGCATGATGGAGGCGTCGATCCCGTTCGTCCTCGCGCGGCTCGCGGCGGGCCGTCTCCCGACGCGCGACGAGGTCGCGGCCGAGCTGCGCCGCGCGCGGTAGCCGCCCGGAGACGAAGCCGGCGCGCTACGGACGCCGCCGGCGCGCGGCGCCGCGGCGGCGCGAGGGCTGCACGCGCGGCGGCTCGTCGTCGCCCTTCGCGTAGTGCGGCGGCCAGGGCGCGTCGGCCATGCCGCCCGCGCGCTGCCGCGCCGAGAGCTCGAGGAGCGCGTCGAGCGACCCCTCGGACGCGTCGATCCCGGCGGCGAGGTCGCCGAGCCGCGCGAAACGGGCGGGCATCGTGCGCAGCGTGAAGGCCGCGGGGTCGCAGGTCTCGAGCTCGTCCCAGGTCACCGGGGCCGACACGCGCGCGTCCGGCGTCGGCCGCACCGAGTAGGCCGACGCGACGGTGCGGTCCTTCGCGTTCTGGTTGTAGTCGATGAAGACGCCGTGCCGCTCCTCCTTCCACCAGCGGCTCGTGGCGAGCGCCGGGGCCCGCCGCTCGACCTCGCGCGCGAGGGCGAGCGCGGCGGCGCGCACCTCGCCGAACGTCCAGCGCGGCGCGATCCGGGCGTACACGTGGATGCCGCGCGAGCCGCTCGTCTTCGGCCATCCGGCGAGCCGGTGCGCGTCGAGGACCTCGCGGACGATCGCGGCGACGCGCCGGAGCTGCTCCCAGGGCACGCCGGGGACCGGATCGAGGTCGACGCGAAGCTCGTCCGGATGGTCGAGGTCGCGGTCGCGCACGGGGTGGGGGTTCAGGTCGATGCAGCCGAGGTTCACCACCCAGGCGAGCTGCGCCGCGTTGCGGACGACGATCTCCCGCGCGCTCCGCCCGGACGGGAACCTCAGCTCGACGGTGTCGACCCAGTCCGGGCGCGAGGCCGGCGCGCGCTTCTGGAAGAAGAACTCGCCCTCCGCGCCGTCGACGAAGCGCTTCAGCGCCATGGGGCGGTCGCGCACCCCCCGGACGGCCCCGCTCGCGACGGCGAGGTAGTACCGGACGAGCTCGAGCTTCGTGATCCCGGCGGCGGGGAAGAAGACCTTGTCGGGGTTCGAGACGGCCACCTCGTGGCCGTCCACGACGAGGATCTCGCGCTTGCGGGAGGCCATGGGCGCCCGCCCCGGTCTTAACGGCGCGGCGGTCCGCCCGTCCCGCGACTCGACGCCGCCGGACGGGTCCCCTCGCGCGCGCGCCTCCGCCCGCTAGAATCTCTCGGGGAGGCGGACGACATGCTCGAGAGGCGCAGGCTGGGAAGGCAGGGGCCGGAGGTGTCGTGCCTCGGTCTCGGCTGCATGGGGATGAGCCAGTCGTACGGGGAGGCGGACGAGGGCGAGTCGCTCGCGACGCTCCATCGCGCGCTCGAGCTCGGGGTCACGTTCCTCGACACCGCCGAGGTGTACGGCCCGTTCACGAACGAGGAGCTGCTCGGGCGCGCGCTCGCGGGGCGGCGCGACCGCGTCGTGATCGCGACGAAGCTCGGGTTCCGCATCGAGGGCGGGAAGACGGTCGGGCTCGACAGCCGGCCCGCGCACGTCCGGGAGGCGGTGGAGGGCTCGCTCCGGCGGCTGCGGACCGACCGCATCGACCTCCTCTACCAGCACCGGGTGGATCCGGCCGTCCCCATCGAGGAGACCGTGGGCGCGATGGCGGCGCTCGTCCGGGAGGGGAAGGTTCGCTTCCTCGGGCTCTCCGAGGCGAGCGCGGGCACGATCCGGCGCGCGCACGCGGTGCACCCGATCGCGGCGCTCCAGAGCGAGTACTCGCTCTGGGAGCGGAACCTCGAGCCCGAGATCATCCCGCTGCTGCGGCAGCTCGGCATCGGGCTCGTGCCGTTCTCGCCGCTCGGCCGCGGGTTCCTCACCGGCGCCGTCCGCCGGGCGGAGGAGTACCCGGAGTCGGACTTCCGCCGCCGGGATCCTCGCTTCCAGGGCGCGAACTTCGACGCGAACGTGCGCGCCGCGGACGCGGTGCGCGCGCTCGCCGCGCGGAGGGGCGCGACCCCGGGCCAGCTCGCGCTCGCCTGGCTCCTGCACAAGGGCGACGACGTCGTGCCCATCCCGGGCACGAAGCGGCGCCGCTACCTCGAGGAGAACGTCGCCGCGGCCGGGATCGCGCTCGCGCCGGCCGAGCTGGCCGCGCTCGACGCCGCGCTCCCGCCGGGGAAGGTCGCGGGGCCGCGCTACGACGAGGAGCGGATGAGGACGGTGGACCGGTGACGGGACCGCCTCCGCGGGACCCGGGCCCCGCCGGCGGGGGAGGGCGCGCGCCGATCCTCGCGGTCGAGGAGCTGCGGAAGTCGTACGGCGCCTTCGCCGCGGTCGACGGCGTCTCGTTCCAGGTCGCGCCCGGCGAGATCGTGGGCCTGCTCGGGCCGAACGGCGCGGGGAAGACGACGACCATCGACATGATCCTCGGCGTGCTCTCGCCGACGTCCGGCGCGATCCGGATCGACGGCCTGGACCTCGCGCGCCGGCGCTGCGAGGCGCTGCAGCGCACGAACTTCGCCGCGGTCTACGCGCCGCTGCCCGGGAACCTCACCGTCGCCCAGAACCTGCGCGTCTTCGGCCTCCTCTACGGGGTGCCCGACGTCGGCGCCCGGGTCGAGGCGCTGCTCGCCGAGTTCGACCTCGTCCCGTTCCGGCGAACGAAGACGGGCGTCCTCTCCTCCGGCGAGCAGACCCGCGTCTCGCTCGCGAAGGCGATGCTGAACCGGCCGCGGCTCCTGCTCCTCGACGAGCCGACCGCCTCGCTCGATCCCTCGATCGCGCGCGAGCTCCGCGGCCGGATCCGCGACATCGCCGCGCGCGAGGCGGAGGGCGTGCTCTGGACCTCGCACAACATGCGGGAGGTCGAGGAGGTCTGCGACCGCGTGCTGTTCCTGTCGCACGGCCGGATCCTCCTCGAGGGCGACCCGCGGAAGCTCCCCGGCGAGCACGGCCGGGCGACGCTCGAGGACCTCTTCATCACCGTGGCGCGCGAGCCGCTCGCGCTGGAGCAGGCGTGATCGGGCTCCGGCCGAGGCGCGTGTCGGCGCTCGTGCTGCGGCAGGCGTTCCTGCTGCGCGGGAGCCCCGCCCGCGTCCTGCCGCTGTTCGCCTGGGTCGCGATCGACATCGTGCTGTGGGGCTTCATCACGCGGTACCTGAACGCGGTCGCCGGGACCGGGCTCGACTTCGTCCCGCTCCTCCTCGGCGCCGTGCTGCTCTGGGACTTCTTCGCCCGCGTCATGCAGGGCGTGACGATGGCGTTCTTCGAGGACGTCTGGTCGCGGAACTTCCTGAACGTGTTCGCGAGCCCGATCACGACGGCCGAGTACGTCTCCGGGCTCGTCCTCTCGAGCATACTCACGAGCACGATCGGCCTCGCCGTCATGGTCGTGCTCGCCTCGGCCGCGTTCGGGCTGTCCTTCCTCTCCTACGGGCTCGCGATCGTCCCCGCGCTCCTCGTGCTGTTCCTGTTCGGGATCGCGCTCGGGATCCTGGGCTGCGCGATCGTGCTCCGGCTCGGCCCGGCGGCGGAGTGGCTCATCTGGCCGATCCCGGCGGTGCTGTCGCCGTTCGCGGGCGTCTTCTACCCGGTCGCGACGCTGCCGCGCTGGATGCAGGCGGTGTCGTGGCTGCTCGCGCCCTCGTACGTCTTCGAGGCGATGCGGGCGCTCGTGTCCGGCGCGCCCGTGTCCTGGCCGTCGCTCGGGCTCGCGGCGCTCCTCGCCGTCGGCGACATCGTCCTCGCCGGGTGGGTCTTCTCGCGCGTGTACCGCCACGCGGTCCGCACGGGGCTCATCGCGCGCTACAGCGCGGAGAGCGTGAGCTGAGCGCGCGCGGCGCCGCCGTCACACGCTCACGACGATCTTCCCGAAGTGCGCGCCGCTCCGGAGGTGCTCGTAGGCCTCGCGCGCCCGCTCGAACGGGAAGACGCGGTCGACCACCGGCCGCAGCGTCGCGCGGGCGATCGCCTCGTCCAGCGCCTCGAGGTGGCGGACGCTGCCCACGTACACCGAGTCCACCCGGACGCCGCGGTCGTTCCGCGCGGCGACGTCGGGATCGCCGCGCTCCCCGCCGAGGAGGCCGACCAGCGCGAGGTGGCCGCCCTCGCGGAGGGCGCGCAGCGACCGGGGGAGGGTCGTCGCGCCGCCGACCTCGAGGACGTGATCGACGCCGCGCCCGCCGGTGAGCGCGCGCGCGGCGGCGTCCCACTCCGGCGTCGTCCGGTAGTTCACGACGGCGTCGGCGCCGAGCGCCTTGCCGCGCGCGAGCTTGTCGTCGTGGCTCGACGTGAGGATGACGCGCGCCCCCGCCGCCTTCGCGAGCTGGAGCGCGAAGATCGAGACGCCGCCCGTGCCCATCGCGAGGACCGTCTCGCCCGGCTTCAGGCCGCCGAGGACGAAGAGGCCGACCCAGGCGGTGACACCCGCGCAGGGCAGCGTCGCCGCCTCCTCGAACGAGAGGTGCCCGGGGAAGCGCAAGGCGGCGTCCGCCTCGAGGACGACCTCCTCGGCGAGGATTCCGTCGATCGCGCCGCCGAGCGCCGAGGCGCCCTTCGCGGCGTCGAACGGGCCGTCGATCCACCTCTGGAAGAACGCCCCGGCCACGCGGTCGCCCGGCCGGAGCCGGGTCACGCCGGGCCCGGCCTCCACGACCTCGCCGGCGCCGTCCGAGAGCGGCACGAGCGGCCGCTTCGGCGGGCCGCCGCGGGTGTAGGTTCCGGACGCGACGAGGAGGTCGCGGTAGTTGAGGCTCGTCGCGCGCACGCGGACGAGCACCTGGCCCGGGCCGGGACGGGGCCGCTCGCGCTCGACCCGGGTGAGGGTCTCGACGCCGTTTCCGCGGAGCTCGTACGCGCGCATGGGGCCTCCTCGCGCCGGGACTCTACCGCGCGATGCGCGTCAGCGCTGGAGCGTCGCCTTCACCGACATCGGGATCTTGAGGGCCGCCGAGATCGGGCAGCCGTCCTTCGCGCCCTCGGCCTCCTTCGCGAAGGCCGCCTCGTCCATCCCGGGCACGGTCCCCTTCACCTCGAGCGCGCTCGAGCGGACCTCGAACCCGCCGCCCTTCTTCGGCCCGAACTCGACGACGCAGGACGTCTCGAGCCGCGTGGCCGGGTGGCCGCCCTGCGCGAGCGCGTGCGAGAGCGCCATCGAGAAGCAGCTCGCGTGCGCCGCCGCGAGCAGCTCCTCCGGCGTGGTCGCCCCCGGGCCGGCGCCGCTCTCGGTGCGCGCCTTCCAGGAGAGCCCCGCGTCGCGGAACGTGCCGCTCGCCGCGCTGGTCTTCCCCTTGCCCGACATCAGATCGCCTTCCCACTGCGCGGTCGCCCGGCTCTGCATGCGAAGTCCTTTCGGTGGAGGAGTCGGCGAGAGATGTGGCGGCCGCGCGGAGGTCGCGCAAGCGGTGCCCGGCCGCGCCCCCGCGAGGGCTCAGGGCAGGAACACGGGGGTCGGGGTCGGGATCGAGGTCGAGGTCAGAGAGCCGCGGCCGCCGGCGCCGCCGCCGCGGGCGAGCGAGGCCTGCGAGCTGGCCCCGCGAGCGCCCGCCCGCATTCGTCGCCCCGGCCGAACGCTCCCCGGGCCACCGGCCGACCGGGCGGAGCGCGCCGCCCGGCGGCGGCGAGATCCCGCGCGGGGGCGACCCCGGCGCGCAGCGGAGATCGATCGCATCGTGCTGGGGGAGGTGGGGGATGGATCTCGTCAACCCGCTCGTCCGCCGCTGGCTGGAGGACGCGGCGGAGGACCCCGAGGGCTTCTGGGCGCGCGCCGCGTCCGGGCTCCACTGGTTCCGCGGCTGGGACGCGACCTTCGTCTGGGAGCGTCCGAGCTTCCGGTGGTTCGTCGGCGGGCTCACGAACCTCGGCTACGGGGCGCTCGACCTTCACGTGGCGCGCGGCCGGGGCGGCCACGCCGCCCTCGTCTACGCGAACGAGCGCGGCGAGCGGCGCGCCTTCACCTACGCGCAGCTCCTCCACGAGGTGGAGCGGATCTCGGCCGCGCTCCGCGGGATGGGGATCGGCAAGGGCGACCGGATCACCCTCTACATGCCCACCTGCCCGGAGGCGATCGCGCTCATGCTGGCCGCGGTCCGCATCGGCGCGATCCACTGCGTCGTGTTCGCCGGCTTCGGCGCGCGGGCGCTCGCCGACCGGATCGCGGCGAGCGGCTCGAAGCTCGTGTTCACCGCGGACGTCACCTGGCGCAAGGGGCGCGAGACGCGCCTGAAGCCCATCGTGGACGAGGCCCTCGCGCTCGCGGGGGGGCGGGTCGAGAACGTCGTCGTGCTGAAGCGCGGCACCGACGCGGTGCCCTTCACGGGCGGGCGCGACGTCTGGTGGCCGGAGTTCCTCGCCCTCGGCTCGGGGCGCAGCGGGGAGGCCGTGCCCATGGAGGCGAACGAGCCGGCGTTCCTCCTCGCGACCTCGGGGACCACCGCGCGCCCCAAGCTCGCCGTCCACGTCCACGGCGGGTACCAGGTCCACGTCCACGCGATGGGACGCTGGGCGCTCGGGCTCCGGCCGTCCGACGTCTGGTGGTCCACCTCGGACATCGGCTGGATCGTCGGGCACAGCTACATGGTCTACGCGCCGCTCCTCGCCGGGTGCACGACGGTGGCCTACGAGGGCGCCCTCGACCACCCGGGGCCCGAGGCGCCCTGGCGGATCGTCGAGGAGCTCTCGGTGACGGGCATCTTCACCTCGCCGACCGCGGTGCGGCTCCTCATGCGCTACGGCGAGGAGCCCTCGCGGGCGTTCGATCACCGCTCGCTCGAGCGCGTGGTCGTGGCGGGCGAGGTGCTGAACGCGCCGGCGTGGCGGTGGCTGCAGCGCGAGGTGCTCCGGGACCGCGTCCCGGTGATCGACCACATGTGGCAGACGGAGACCGGCGGGCCGGTGTTCGGGAACCCGTACGGCGTCGCGATGCTGCCCATCAAGCCGGGCTCCGCGGGGATCGCGCTCGCCGGGATCGACGCCGAGGTCGTGCGGCCCCAGGACGGCCGGCCCTGCGCGCCGGGCGAGAAGGGCATCATGGTCCTGCGGCGCCCGTTCCCGGGGCTCACCCCGGCGCTCTGGGGCGAGCCCGAGCGCTACGCCGCCGACTACTGGCAGCGGATCCCGGACGTGTACACGACCGGGGACTCGGCCGCGGTGGACGAGGACGGCTACGTCTTCTTCGCCGGCCGCGCGGACGAGATCATCAAGTGCGCGGGTCACAAGCTCGGCACGATCGAGGTCGAGACCGCGCTCCTCACGCACCCGGCCGTCGCCGAGGCGGGCGTCACCGGCCGCCCGGACGAGCTGCGCGGCGAGGTCATCTCGGCGTTCGTCGCGCTGCGCCAGGGGCACGCGCCGTCCGCGCGGCTGCGCGACGAGCTCCTCGCGGCGGTGCGGCGCGAGCTGGGGCCGGTCGCGGTCGTCGGGGAGATCAACTTCGTCGGGAGCCTGCCCAAGACCCGGAGCGGCAAGATCATGCGGCGGGTCTTCAAGGCGGTGATCCTCGACGAGGACCCCGGGGACATCACGACCATCGAGGACGAGGGCTCCGTCGAGGAGGCGCGCCGCGCCTGGGCCGAGATGCGGCGAGAGCTCGCCGCGCAGCACGAGCTGCGCTGAGGCGACGAGGCGTGCGCTCCCGCTCCGCACCGCTCGCGCTCGCCGTCGCCGGGGTCGCGGCCCTCGCGGCCCGGCCCGCGGTCGCCGCCGAGACCGACGCTGCCGCGCCGCCGCCGAGCGTCTACCGCGTGAACCTGGCCGTCGACGGCCCGGTCCTCGGCGCCGCCGCGGCGGCCGCGCTCGTCCCGTACGTCCTCCAGGACCGGATCGTGCGCGAGCGCTGCCCGTGCGACGTCTCCGAGATCCCCCGCTTCGAGCGGTTCGTCGTCGGGTACCGGAGCAACGCCGCGGACATCGCGTCGGACACGCTCGCCGCGCTCTCCGTGGCGGTGCCGGCCACGGTGGAGGCGCTCGCGCTCGGCTGGGGGCGCCCGCTCCTCGAGGACGGGGTCGTCCTCGCCGAGACGGTGCTCGTGAACGGCGCGATCGTGACGACGGTGAAGGACCTCGTGCAGCGCCCGACGCCCCGCGCGTACGCGGGGGACGCGGCCATCGTCTCGCGACCGACCGGGTACCGCGCGTTCTACTCCGGGCACACGAGCCTCACGGTGGCGGCGCTCACCGCGGCGGCGTGGACCTGGCGGTTCCGGCGCGGCCCGGCCGCGTGGCCCTGGGTCGTCGTCGCCGCCGGGGGAGCGGGCGTCGGCGCCCTGCGGATCGCCGGCGGGAACCACTTCCCGACGGACGTCGCGGCCGCGGCCGTGGCGGGGCTCGCCGTCGGGACGGCGGTCCCGCTGCTGCACCACCGCCGCGGCCACGCCCTCGCGCTCGTCCCCGCGCCGGGCGGCCTCGGGATCGCGGGCGACTTCTGAGGCCCGAGCGGGCCTCACCCGAGATCGTACCCGCGCTCCTCGTGGTTCGTGAGGTCGAGCCCCATCATCTCCTGCTCCTCGTCCACGCGCGCGCCGACGAGCGCGTCGGCGAGCGCGAACGCCCCCCAGGTCACGAGGCCCGACCACGCGGCGGCGACCGCGCAGGCGAGGAGCTGGATGCCGACCTGCCGCCCGACGGCGATCGACTCGGTGCCCCCGAGCGCCGCCGACGCGAACACGCCCGTGAGGACCGACCCGACGAACCCGCCCACCCCGTGGACCCCGAACGCGTCGAGGGAGTCGTCGTAGCCGAGGTAGCGCTTCAGGGTCGTCGCGCTGAAGAAGCACACCACCGCGGCGATCGCCCCGATCGCCATCGCGCCGGCGACGCCGACGTACCCCGAGGCGGGCGTCACCGTCGCGAGCCCGGCGACGGCGCCGGTGATCACGCCGAGGACGCTCGGCCGGCCGTGGCGAACCCACTCGACGAGCATCCACACGGTCGCCGCGGTGGCCGCCGACACCTGCGTCGCGGCCATCGTCATGCCGGCGGCGCCGTTCGCCGCGAGCGCGCTCCCGGCGTTGAACCCGAACCAGCCCACCCACAGCATGCCCGCGCCGACGACGGAGAGCGTCAGGCTGTGGGGCGGCATCGGCGTCGCCGGGTAGCCCTTGCGCCTCCCGACGTAGAGCGCGGCGACGAGGCCGGCCACCCCGGCCGTCACGTGGACGACGATCCCGCCCGCGAAGTCGAGGACGCCCAGCTGCTGCAGCCAGCCCCCTCCCCAGATCCAGTGCGCGACGGGCACGTACACGAGCAGCGACCAGAGGGCGGTCACGACCAGCATCGCGGCGAACCCGACCCGCTCGGCGAAGGCGCCGACGATGAGCGCTGGGGTGATGATCGCGAAGGTGAGCTGGTACATGGCGAAGACGGTCTCGGGGATGGTCCCGGCGAGCGCGCCGCGCGTCACCGTGGCGAGGAACGCCTTGCCGAGGCCGCCCGCGACGGCGTTCGCGGCGGCCGTCGGGCCCGCCGTGAAGACGAGCGAGTACCCCACCGCGACCCACAGGACCGTCACCACGGCGGCGATCGAGAAGCACTGCATCAGGACCGAGAGGACGTTCTTCGTCCGGACGAGGCCGCCGTAGAAGAGGGCGAGCCCCGGCAGCGTCATGAAGAGGACGAGCGCCGTGGACGTGAGCATCCAGGCGGTGTTGCCGGTGTCGAGCGCGGGGGAGGTCATGTGGGATCCTCGAGCTACAGCGCGGAGGTGCCGCTCTCGCCGGTGCGGATGCGGACGGTCTCGAGCAGGTCGAGCACGAAGATCTTCCCGTCGCCGATCTTTCCGGTGCGCGTGGCGCGCGTGATCGCGTCGATCACGGACGGGAGCTCCGCGTCGTCGATCGCGACCTCGACCTTCGCCTTCGGCGCGAAGTCGATCTTGTACTCGGCGCCCCGGTAGATCTCCGTGTGGCCCTTCTGACGGCCGTAGCCCTTCGCCTCCGTCACCGTCATCCCCTTCACGCCCACGGCCGAGAGGGCCTGGCGGACCTCGTCCACGCGGTTGGGTCTCACGATCGCGATCACGAACTTCATGGAGCCTCCGGAGTCGGCGGCGCGCGGCCGCGTTCCCGGGCACGCTGCCTCGGGCGCGAGCACGATAGTCGAAAGGCCCCGGATTGGGATCGGGGTTGAACGATCATTGAGCGGACGGGGTGCTCGAATTGCGTGCACGTGACCAATCATGAGGCGCCGCCGTCCCGGGATCCGTGCAGCGGGTGCCCGGCGCGCGGGCAGCTGCTCGCGAAGCGGGCAGGGCGCGTCCCGGCGTATCATCGGCGCGGTGCGGTACTGCGACGGACTCCCCGAGGCGGGCGAGCGGCCCCTGCGCGCCGTCGAGCGCGCGGCGATCGCGCGGCTGCGGCGCCGGCTCGGGTGGCGGCTCGCGGCGCGCCTCGCGCTCGCCGTCGCGTCGCCGGTCGCCGCGATCGGGATCTTCGCCGCGGCCTGGGTCGTGCTCGACGGCGGGGCCGGCGGGCGCCGCGAGGAGGCGCTGCAGATCGCCGCCGTCGTCACCTTCGCCGCAGGGTTCCTCGTCGGCCCCGCCGCGGCGCTCCTCTCCGCGCGCGATCGCCTGCGCGACTGGCGGCGGCTCCGGCGCGACCTCGCCGCGGGGGTCGCCGTCGAGTTCGGCGACGGCGCGCGTTCCCTCGCGGTGCTGCCCGCGAGCGAGCGGGTCCTCGCACGCGGCGCGCGACCCACCGACCTCCGCGCGCGCGCGCCCGTGGGCGCCGCGGCCGCCGCGCCCGCCGCCGCGCCCACCTACGCCCTCGCGGCGGCGGACGACGCGCCCGCGATCGTCGCGAACGGGCTCGTCCGCCGCGCGCTCTCCGCCGACGAGCGGGACGAGATCCGCGCGCACGCCCGGCAGCTCCGGCGCGTCCCGTGGCCGTTCTGGCTCGTCGTGGCCTGGTGGGGAGTCGCCGCCGTGGAGTG
>DASVZX010000266.1:0-17110 GCA_036391435.1 Anaeromyxobacter sp.
GGCGGGCGTGCCGTTCTTCTCCATCTCCGGCTCGGACTTCGTCGAGATGTTCGTCGGCGTCGGCGCCTCGCGCGTCCGCGACCTGTTCGAGCAGGGCAAGAAGAACGCCCCCTGCATCATCTTCATCGACGAGATCGACGCCGTCGGCCGCCACCGGGGCGCCGGACTCGGCGGCGGTCACGACGAGCGCGAGCAGACGCTGAACCAGCTCCTCGTCGAGATGGACGGCTTCGAGTCGAACGAGGGCGTCATCCTCATCGCCGCGACGAACCGGCCCGACGTGCTCGACCCTGCGCTCCTGCGGCCGGGCCGCTTCGACCGGCGCATCGTGGTGCCCCGCCCCGATCTCAACGGCCGGCTCGGCATCCTCAAGGTCCACACGAAGAAGACGCCGCTCGACGGGAGCGTCGACCTCCTCCAGATCGCGCGCGGCACGCCCGGCTTCTCCGGCGCCGACATCGAGAACCTCGTGAACGAGGCGGCGCTCTACGCGGCCCGGCGGAACAAGGAGCGGCTCGCGATCGACGACTTCGAGTTCGCGAAGGACAAGGTCATCATGGGCACCGAGCGGCGCTCCATGATCATCTCCGAGAAGGAGAAGCGCACGACCGCGGTGCACGAGGGGGGCCACGCGCTCGTCGCGAAGATCCTCCCCGGCACGGACCCCGTCCACAAGGTGACGATCATCCCCCGCGGCCGCGCGCTGGGCCTCACCCAGCAGCTCCCGCAGGAGGACCGGCTCAACATCAACCAGGAGTTCGCGCTCAACCAGGTCGCGATCCTGATGGGCGGCCGGATCGCCGAGGAGATCGTCTTCGGCCAGAAGACCACCGGCGCCGGGAACGACATCGAGGTCGCGACGAACCTCGCGCGCTCGATGGTGTGCGAGTGGGGCATGTCGAACCTCGGACCGCTCGCCTACGGCAAGAAGGAGGGCGAGGTCTTCCTCGGCCGCGAGATGAACGCCGTGCAGACGTTCTCCGAGCAGACCGCCCGCGAGATCGACGCCGAGGTCCACCGGATCGTGACGGAGCAGTACGAGCGCGCGAAGAAGGTGCTGCTCGAGAACCGCGCGACCCTCGAGAAGATCGCCGACGCGCTCATCGAGTACGAGACCCTCGACACGGCCGACGTCGACGTCATCGTCTCGGGCGGGACGATCTCGCGGCCGCCGCCGGCGAAGCCCATGGCCACGGCGGTCGTCGAGAAGCGGAAGGCCGGGTACGCCGACGCGGGCGGCCCGGTGCCCGCGGCCGGCAAGGCGTAGGCGCGCCGATGCGCGTCCGGATCGGGGCCAGGCTCTTCGAGGGGCCTGGCCCCTTCCTCATGGGCGTCGTGAACGCGACGCCGGACTCCTTCTCCGACGGCGGGCGCTACCTCGACGCCGGGGCGGCGGTGGATCACGCGCTGCGGCTCGCCGACGAGGGCGCGGACCTCGTCGACCTCGGCGGGGAGTCGACGCGGCCGGGGGCCCCGCCGGTCGCGGCCGCCGAGGAGATCGCCCGCGTCGTGCCGGTCGTCGAGCGGCTCCGCGCGCGCGGCTTCCCGCTCCCCATCTCCGTCGACACCTGCAAGGGCGCGGTGGGGCGCGCGGCGCTCGCCGCCGGTGCCGACCTCGTGAACGACGTCACGGCGCTGTCCGACCCGGACCTCGCGCGCGCCTGCGCCGAGGCGGCCGTCCCGGTGGTGCTCATGCACACGCGGGGCACGCCCGCCGAGATGGCCTCCCGCGCGACGTACGGCGACGTGGTCGCCGACGTCGGCCGGGAGCTCTCCCTCGCGCTCGCGCGCGCCGAGGCGGCGGGCGTGGCGCGCGAGCGGACGATCCTCGACCCGGGCATCGGGTTCGCGAAGACCGCCGAGCAGAGCGTCGAGCTCCTCGCGCGCGTCGGCGAGCTGCGCGCCCTGGGGCGGCCGCTCCTCGTCGGCCCGTCGCGGAAGAGCTTCATCGGGAAGCTGACCGGCGCGGCGGTGGGCGACCGGCTCCCCGGGACGCTCGCCGCCGTCGTCGCCTGCGTGCTCGCCGGCGTGGAGCTCGTCCGCGTGCACGACGTCGCCGCCGCGCGGCAGGCGGCGCGGGTGGCGGCGGCGCTCCGGGACGCCGGCGCCGCCCGTGCGGGACGGCGGTAGACTGCGCGCCGCCTCCGGCCCTAACGTTCCCTCCGAGATGCCCACCCGCGACCCGACGAAGCCCACCCGAGCTCCCTCCCCGAACGGCGCGGCCGTCGCGCGCGCGCCCCGTCCGCCGGCCTCGAACGAGGCGCGCACGATCCCCCCCCGGAGCCCCGCGCCCGCCCCGCGCCGGCTGTTCGGCACCGACGGCGTCCGCGGCGTCGCGAACGTCTACCCGATGACGGCGGAGATGGCCCTCCAGCTCGGCCGGGCGCTCGCCTACATCATGCGGAGCGGGCCCCACCGGCACCGGATCGTGGTCGGGAAGGACACGCGCCTCTCCGGGTACATGCTCGAGCAGGCCATCGCGTCGGGCATCTGCTCGATGGGCGTCGACGTGATGCTCTCCGGCCCGCTGCCGACGCCGGGGATCGCCTTCCTCACCGAGTCGATGCGCGCCGACGCCGGCGTCGTGATCAGCGCGAGCCACAACCCCTACCAGGACAACGGCATCAAGTTCTTCTCGCGCGACGGCTTCAAGCTCGCCGACGAGCTCGAGCTCCAGATCGAGCGGCTCGTCCTCGACGCCGGCGACGACGAGGGCGCCGAGGACTTCCGCGCGCTCCGCCCCACGGCGACGCGCATCGGGAAGGCGAAGCGGATCGACGACGCCATCGGCCGGTACGTCGTGTTCCTCAAGTCGATCTTCCCGAAGGAGCTGACGCTCGACGGGCTCACCGTCGTCGTGGACTGCGCGCACGGCGCCGCCTACCACGTCGCGCCGTCCGTCCTCGAGGAGCTCGGCGCGAAGGTGATCGCGATCGGCGTGAAGCCGGACGGCAAGAACATCAACGACGGCTGCGGCGCGGTGCATCCCGAGGGGATGGCGAGGGCGATCGCCAAGCACGGCGCCGACCTCGGGCTCGCGCTCGACGGGGACGCCGACCGGGTGATCCTCGCCGACGAGCGCGGCCGGATCGTCGACGGCGACGCCATCATGGCGCTCGTCGGCCGCGATCTCATCCGGCGGGGCACGCTCGCGAAGCGGACCGTGGTCGCGACGGTGATGTCGAACCTGGGCCTCGAGCGCGCCCTCGCGAGCCTGAAGGGGCGCGTCGTGCGGACCGCCGTGGGCGATCGGTACGTCGTCGACGAGATGCGCCGCTGCGGGTACAACTTCGGCGGCGAGCAGTCCGGCCACCTCATCTTCCTCGACCACGTCACGACCGGGGACGGCGTCGCGGCCGCGCTCAACGTCCTCGCCGTGATGCGGCGCGAGGACCGGCCGCTCTCCGAGCTGGCGCGCTGCTTCGAGCCGTTCCCGCAGTCGCTCGTCAACGTCGCCGTGCGCGAGCGGCGGCCGCTCTCGGATCTGCCCGCCGTCGGCCGCGCGATCGCGGCGGTGGAGCGGTCCCTCGGCGCCGACGGGCGGGTCCTCGTGCGCTTCTCGGGGACGGAGAACAAGGTCCGCGTCCTCGTGGAGGGGCCCGACGCCCGCCGGATCAGGGCCCACGCCGAGCAGATCGCGGACGAACTGCGGAAGGCCCTGGGGTGACCCGCGGATCCCCCGCTCCCGCGGCAGCGCCAGGGGGAGCGGCCGGGGAGAGGGGCGGGTCACGCGCCCGCGCGCTGCGCCGGACGTTCGCGCGTTTCTGGGTTAGATTCGCCGCATGCCTCCCGCTCGCCTCGGCGTCAACGTCGATCACGTCGCCACCCTGCGCCAGTCGCGCCGGACGACCTACCCGGATCCGGTCGCGGCCGCGGTGCTCGCCGAGCTCGCCGGCGCCGACCAGATCACCATCCACCTCCGCGAGGACCGGCGGCACATCCAGGACCGCGACCTCGCGATCCTGCGGAAGACCGTCGCGACCCGCCTCAACCTCGAGATGGCGGCGACCCAGGAGATGGTGAAGACCGCGTACGAGGTGAAGCCGGACGTGGCGACGCTCGTCCCGGAGCGCCGCGAGGAGCTGACCACGGAGGGGGGCCTCGACGTCGTCGGCGGGCGGGACGCGCTCCGCCGCGTCGTGAAGACGCTCCGCGACGCGGAGATCCAGGTGTCGCTCTTCATCGATCCCGACCTCGACCAGGTGAAGGCGGCGCACCGCGCCGAGGCCGAGGTCGTCGAGTTCCACACCGGCCGGTTCTGCGACGCCCGCCTCGACGCCGACCGGGGCCGCGAGCTGTCGCGGCTCGTCGACGCCTGCAAGGCGGCCTCGAAGCTCGGACTCGAGGTCGCGGCCGGGCACGGGCTCAACTACCAGAACGTGGGCACGGTCGCCGCCCTGCCGGAGATCGAGGAGCTGAACATCGGCCACGCGATCGTGGCGCGCGCGGTGCTCGTCGGGTTCGAGCGGGCGGTCCGCGAGATGAAGGAGCTCATCGAGAAGGCGCGTCCCTGAGCGGGTCGCGCTTGCGGCCGCCCCGGCGGCCGTCGCGGGGTGCCACGTGATCGTCGGGCTCGGCATGGACGTGGTGGAGATCGCCCGGATCGCCCGGATCCTCGAGGGGCCGCCCGGGCGGGCGGAGCGGTTCCTCGCGCGCTGCTTCACCGCTCGCGAGCGCGCCTACTGCGAGGGCGTGCGCGACCGGGCCGCGCGGTACGCGGCGCGGTTCGCGGCGAAGGAGGCGGCGTCCAAGGCGCTCGGGGCGCCCGCCGGGATCGGCTGGCACGACGTCGAGGTGCGGCGCGGGGCGGGCGCGCCCACCATCGAGCTGCGCGGGCTGGCGCGCGAGACGGCGGCGCGGCTCGGCGCGACGCGCTCGCTGCTGACGCTCACGCACGACGCCGGCGTCGCGGCCGCCACCGTGATCCTCGAGGGAGGTGCCGCGTGAGGCTCGTCGGCTCGGCGGAGATGCGCGAGATCGATCGGGGGGCGATCGAGGGCTTCGGGATCCCGTCGCTCACGCTCATGGACCGCGCCGGGCGTGCGGTGGCCGAGAGCGCGATCGAGCTCGCCGGCCCCAAGGGACGATTCGTCGTGTTCTGCGGGCCGGGGAACAACGGCGGCGACGGCTACGTGGCGGCGCGGCTCCTGCGCGGCGCCGGCCGCGACACGCGCGTCCTCGCCCTCGCGCCGGCGGGGAAGCTCTCGCCGGACGCGCGCGCCGTGCGCGAGCAGGCGGAGCGGGCCGGCGTCCCGATCGACGAGGGCGGCGAGCTCGCCGCGCCGGACGCCGGGGTGGGCGACGTCGTCGTCGACGCCCTGCTCGGCACCGGGCTCGCGCGCGCGCCGGAGGGCGCGCTCGCCGGCGCGATCGCGCGCATCGAGGCGGCGCGGGTGGCGGGGGCGCACGTCCTCGCGGTGGACGTGCCGTCGGGCCTCTCGGCCGACACGGGGCGGCCGCTCGGCCCGTGCGTCCGCGCCGATCGCACGGTGACCTTCGGGTTCCAGAAGCGCGGCCTCGTCCTCTACCCGGGGGCGTCCTACGCCGGCGACGTGGTCGTGGCCGACATCGGGATCCCCGCGGAGGCCGCGCGCCGGGTGCCGATCGGCTGCGAGCTCCTCTCCGAGGTCGAGGCGCGGATGCTCGTGCCGCCGCGCGCGCCCGACGCGCACAAGGGCGACGCCGGCCGGCTCCTCGTCGTCGCGGGCTCGGCGGGGAAGACCGGCGCGGCGCACCTCGCGCTCACCGGCGCGCTGCGCGGCGGCGCCGGGCTCGTGACGCTCGCCGCGCGCCCGGAGGTGCTGCCGTTCGCGCTCGCCGGTCGCCCGGAGGCGATGAGCGCCGCGCTCGACGGCGACGGGCCGCTCGCGCGCGCCGACCTGCAGCCGCTCCTCGCGCTCGCGAAGGGCGCCGACGCGATCGCCGTCGGCCCCGGCATCCCGCGCGGGCCCGAGACCGCCGAGCTCCTGCGGGCGTTCCTCTCGCGCGCGAAGAAGCCGGCGATCGTGGACGCCGACGGGCTGAACGCGCTCGCGGAGTCGCCCGCCGCCATCGCCGAGCTGGGCGTGCCGCTCGTCCTCACGCCGCACCCCGGCGAGATGGCGCGGCTCTGCGGGATCGGGATCGACGACGTCCAGGCGGACCGGATCGGCGTGGCCGTCGGGCGCGCGCGGGCGTGGGGCGTGACGGTGGTGCTGAAGGGCGCCCGGACCGTGGTCGCCGATCCCGAGGGCCCGCCCGCCGTCGTCCCGACGGGCAACGCCGGGCTCGCGACCGGCGGGACCGGCGACGTGCTCGCCGGGCTCTGCGGCGCCCTGCTCGCGGGCGGGCTCCCGCCGCCCGCCGCCGGCCGCGCCGCGGCCTTCGTGCACGGCCGCGCCGGCGATCTCGTCGCGCGCCGGCTCGGCGAGCGGGGGCTCGTCGCGGGGGACCTGGGCGAGGCGATCGGCGCCGTCTGGGCGGAGTGGCGCCGGTGACGGAGCGGTGGGCGGCCCGGGTCACCACGCGCTCCGCGCGCGCGACGCGCGCGATCGGGGCGCGGCTCGGCCGGCTCCTCGCGCCCGGCGACGTCGTCGCGCTGGTGGGCGAGCTCGGCGCGGGGAAGACGCAGCTCGTCCGCGGCGCCTGCGACGGGGCCGGCGTCGCGCCGGAGGAGGTGTCGTCGCCCAGCTTCGCGATCGTCGCGACCTACCGCGGGCGGATCCCGGTGCACCACGCGGATCTCTACCGGATCGGCGATCCCGACGAGCTCTACGGCACCGGCTTCGGCGATCTCGTCGGCGGCGACGGCGCGCTCCTCGTCGAGTGGGCGGACCGCGTCCCCGGGGCGCTCCCGGACGAGCGGCTCACGATCGCGCTCGCGCACGACCCGCGCGCGCCCGACGTGCGCCACCTCGCGATCGAGGGGACCGGCCGCCGGCACGCGAGCATCGCGAGACAGCTCGCGTCCCGCCGCCGCCGGACCCGGTAGATCCTTCTCCGCGCTCGCGCGTTTCGAGCGACGAGGAGGCCTTCCCATGCGTTCGCTCGTGCTCGCCGTCGCCCTGCTGCCCGCTGCGTCCCTCGCCGCGGATCTCGCCGCCGCGTCGCGGATCGACGCCGTGACCGTGTACCAGTCCTCGGCGCGCGTCACGCGCGCCGCGCGCGTCGAGGTGCAGCCCGGGCCCGCGCGCGTCCTCCTCGCCGGGCTCCCCGACGGCCTCGACGACGACTCGATCCGCGTGGAGGGGAGGGGGAGCGCGAAGGCGCGGGTCTTCGGCGTGACGGTGGAGCGCGTCACCGGCGCCGAGGTCGCACGGGCGGAGGCGCGCGCGGCCGAGGAGCGGCTCGAGCGGCTCGAGGACGACGACCGCGGCCTCGAGGACCGGGCGAAGGCCGCGCAGGCGCGGCTCGAGTTCGTGAAGTCGCTCCGCTCCACCTACTCCGAGGAGCGCGCGAAGAACCTCGCCGTTCGCGGCGTGTCGGCGAAGGAGTGGACCGACCTCGCGGCGTTCGTCGCGGCGGAGAGCACGGCGGCCGCGCAGGAGATCCGCAAGGTCGAGGTCGCCCGCCGCGAGCTCGCGAAGAGGGTCGCCCAGGCCCGGGCCGAGCTCGAGAACGTCCAGGCGAAGCGCGGCCAGACGACGAAGACGGTCGCCGTCGAGGTCGACTCGGACCGGCCCGGCGGGCTCGAGCTCGCGGTCTCCTACGTCGTGCACGCCGCGGGCTGGCAGCCGATCTGGGACGCGCGGCTCGTCCCGGAGTCCTCGACGATGGAGCTCTCCTTCCTCGGCACGGTGTGGCAGCGGAGCGGCGAGGACTGGCGGGGCGTGACGCTCTCGGTCTCCACCGCGCAGCCGGCCCGGGGGCTGTTCGTGCCGGAGCTCCAGCCGGTGTGGCTCCAGAGGTTCGAGCCGCCGCGGCCGGTGCCGCGCCGGCGGGTGGTGGCGGCGCCCTCGGCCGCCGGGATGGCGCGCGCGGAGGCGAAGGCCGCGGCGGCCGCGCAGGAGGCGGACCTGGCCGACGCGTACGAGGCCGAGGTCGCCCAGGCGTCCGTGCAGCAGGGGCTCCTCTCGGCGACGTTCACGGCGCCGCGCCGCGAGACGGTGGACGGCTCGGGGCAGGCCCGCAAGGTCCCGCTCGCGCGCTTCCCGCTCAGGGCGACCATCGTCCGCACCGCGGCGCCGCGGGTGGACGGGTCGGCGTTCCTCACCGCGAAGGCGGTGAACGAGACCGGCTTCCCGCTCCTCGCCGGCATGGCGGGCGTCTACGTCGGGGACGAGTTCGCCGGCCGCGCGCCGCTCCCGGCGACGCCCGCGGGCGGCGAGGTCGAGCTCGCGTTCGGCGCCGACGGCCGCGTCGAGGTCGACCGCAAGGTGCTCGACCGCAAGCACGAGTCGGCCGGCCTCATCTCGAAGGACGAGGTGTACGTTTACCGCGTGCGGACGTCGGTGAAGAACCGCTGGGCCGCGCCGGTCGCGGTGAAGCTGCTCGATCTCGTGCCCGTCTCCCGCGACGAGAAGATCCAGGTGAAGGTGCTCGACGGCACGACCGCCGCGACGCGCGAGGATCCCGAGCGCCCCGGCGTCCGGATCTACGAGCTGCCGCTCGCGGCGCGCGAGGAGAAGGTGATCGAGCTCCGCTACGAGGTGCGCTACCCGCGCGGCTTCCCGATCTCGGGACTCGAATGACATCGCGCGCGCCGAACGCGGCCGACCCCGGCGCTAACCCAGCAGCATCCCGCGCTCGACCGAGATCCCGTCCTCGGTCGCGACGAACCCACCCTCGGGGACCTCCACCCAGCGCGTGCCCCCGTTGCCGACCGGCTCGCTCGCGACGACGAACGCGTGGCGCGGGCCGGCGCCGACGGCGAGGTGGAGCGAGCGCCCGCGACGCGTCGCGACGAGGACGCGGCCGTCCGAGGCGAGGAGGTTCATCGACGACGGCTTCTCGCTCGCGTCGTCGGCGATCCGCGCGACCACCTCCGTCGCCTCGGCGAGGGCGCGCCGGACCTGCGCCGCGCTCGCGCCCTCGAGCGGCGCGCGCGCGCGGAGGTGGCCGAGGAAGATGAAGAAGATCCGCTCGCTGTCCGTGTCCCCCCGCACGAGCGGCCGGAGGTCGGGGTCCACCGCCGCGAGGATCGCCTCGCGCACGGCCCCGGAGCGCTTGTAGCGCGCGACGGTCCCGTTGTGGGCGAAGAGCCAGCGGCCGTGCGAGAACGGGTGGGTGTTCGCCGCGGTCACGGGGCCGATGCTGGCGTCGCGGACGTGGGCGATGACGACCGCGGAGCGGGCGCCGCGCGCCGCCGAGACGAAGTTCTCGTCGGAGTGCGCGGGGAGGAGCCCCTTGCGGACGCGCGGGGTCGCGCCCTCCCACCAGCCGATGCCCCACCCGTGCGGATGCTTGTGAGAGAGGAACCGGAGCGATCGCTCCGCCGTGCAGAGCGGCTCGCAGAGATCGAACCCGGGGTGAGCGTGCTGGCCGAACAGGCGACACATCGGCGAGAGGAATCTAGCAGGGGGACGGCGTCCGGGCCACGCGACGACCGGGTGCGGCGCGCGCTCGACCCGCCTCGAGGCGAGCGTCCCGCGCCGGGGCGCTCAGGCGCGCTTCCCGCTCTGCCCCGTCGCCACCGCTCCGGCCACCAGGTGGGCGAGCCGGAGCGGCTCCGGGACGGCGCCCCGATCGGTCAGGCGGGCGAGCGCCCGGCCGGTCTCGTCCGGGGCCGCCCCGCGTACCTGGAACGCGAACGGGCCGGCGCGGTGCACCGGCCCCGCGCGCCTCAGGAGCTCGAGCCGGCGGTCGGGGTGGGGGAGCCGCCTCATCGCGCGCTCCACCGCGTCGAGGTCCGGGGGGCGCCGCATCACCGCGACGCACGGCCGCCCGAGCGTCTCCGCGAGCGCCGCCAGGTCGACGACGTTGAACCCGCCGAACGCGATCCCGTCGAGCAGGACGAGGTGGAGCTGCGGCAGGAACTTGCCGCCCGCGAGGAGCCGCACGAGCTCCGCGGTCGCGTTCCACCCGTCCCGCCGCGCGCGTCCCCACACGAGCCCCTCGAACCGCGTCCCGGCGCACACGACGCCGGCGATCGCGACGTCGCCGCGGCGGCCGCGGTCGAACGGCGCGTCGTCGAAGCCGATCGCCCGGAGCGTGCGCCCCTCCGGCGGGAAGGAGCCGCGCCTCACAGGCTCGCCTCGAGGGGCGCGCCGAGCGGCGCCGCGCCGCCGGGCGCGGCGAGGTCGAAGAGCTGGACGGAGACGTGGCGGCCGCGGGCGGTGAGCACGGCGGCCGTCCGCGGGAGCGTGAACCGCCGCGGCCCGGCGCTCCCGGGGTTCACGTACAGCCGCCCCTCGATCACCGCGGCCCCCGGCCGGTGGGAGTGGCCGTGGACCACGATCTCCGGCCGGCGCCGCGCGAGGAGCGCCCGCGCCGGCGGCGCCGGCGCCTCCCGCGCGCCGAGGTCGTGGACGACGAGGGCGGTGAGCGGGCCGACCGGGACGAGGGCCGTCTCCGGCAGCCCGGCGAGCGGCGGGGCGTCGTCGTTGTTCCCGCGGACCGCCGTGACCGGGGCGAGCTCCTCGAGGGCCGCGAGCACCGCCGCCTTCACGACGTCTCCCGCGTGCAGGATCGCCGCGCAGCGCGCGAAGAGGGGCCGCAGCGCCGGGTCGAAGAGCCCGTGCGTGTCCGAGACGAGCCCGATCCGCACGCGCGACACCTCCGGGCGCTAGCGGCAGTCGACCGCCGCGCCGCCCCTGGCCTCGTGGACCACGCGGCCGCGCTTCACGACCGTGAGGGCGTGGTTCACCGCCATGTGCCAGGCGAGGTGCTCGACCGAGGCGCAGCCCCACAGGACGAGGTCCGCCTCGCACCCCGGGGCGAGGCGGCCGAGGTCCGCCCGCCGGAGCGAGCGGGCGCCGCCGGCCGTGAAGGCGACGAGCGCCTCGGCGGGGGAGAGCCGGAGCTTCAGGCACCCGAGCGACAGGACGAGCGCGACGTTCTCGCTCATGGCGCTCCCGGGGTTCAGGTTCGACGCGAGGGCGAGCGGCACGCCGGCGGCGAGGAGCTTGCGCGCGGGTGCGTAGCGCTCGGAGCCGAGGAAGAGGGTGGAGAGCGGGAGGAGGCCCGCGACGACGCCCGCCCGCGCCATCGCCTCGATCCCGGCGTCGTCGATCTCCTCGAGGTGGTCGGCGCTCGCGCAGCCGAGCTCGGCGGCGAGGCGGGCGCCGCCGCCCGCCGTGAGCTGGTCCGCGTGGAGGCGCGGGACGAGCCCGCGCGCCTTCGCGGCGACGAGGATCGCCCGCGCCTCGTCGATCGCGAGCGCGCCCTCCTCGGCGAACACGTCGCACGAGCCCGCCAGCCGCTCGCGGGCGACGAGCGGCACGAGCTGCTCGCAGAGCTCCCGCACGAAGCCGGCGCGATCGCCGCTCCGCTCCGGCGCGACCGAGTGGACGAGCAGCGTGGGGACGACGGTCAGCTCCGCCCACAGCGCGTGCGCGAGCTCGTGGATGACGCGGAGCAGCCGGAGCTCCGCGCCCGCGGTGAGCCCGTACCCGCTCTTCACCTCGACGGTGGTCACGCCCTGCGCGAGCAGCCGCCGCGCCCGGGCGACGGCGGCGTCGAAGAGGGCGACGTCGGAGGCGGCCTGCGTCGAGCGCGTGGTCACCGCGATCCCGCCGCCGGAGAGCGCGACGTCGAGGTAGCTCGCGCCCGAGCAGCGGAGCGCGAACTCGCCCGCCCGCTCGCCCGCGAACACGAGGTGCGTGTGCGAGTCCACGAGCCCGGGCGTCACGAGGCCGCCGCGCGCGTCGAGCGTCGTCGCGTCCTCGAGGTCCACCGCGGCCTCGACGTCCCGGTCGCGCCCGACCCACGCGATCCGGCGATCCTCGATCGCGACGGCTCCCCCGGGGACGAGGCCGGCGTCGGACGGGCCGCGGTCGCAGGTGGCGAGCACGGCGTTGCGGACGACGAGGGTGGCCTTCGGGCGCAGCGACTTGGGGACGGGCACGGGCGCTCGGCTCGGGGCGGTCAGGGCCTCTTGATACCGCGTTCCCGGGCGACGCGCTCCGCATCTTCGTAGCCCGCGTCGGCGTGGCGCAGCACGCCGAGCGCCGGGTCGCCCCGGAGCACGCGGGCGAGGCGGCGGGCCGCGTCGGGCGTGCCGTCGGCGACGATGACCTGGCCGGCGTGGAGCGACCAGCCGATGCCGACGCCGCCGCCGTGGTGGAAGCTCACCCAGGAGGCGCCGTTGGCGGCGTTCAGGAGGGCGTTCAGCACCGGCCAGTCCGCGATCGCGTCGGAGCCGTCCTTCATCGCCTCGGTCTCGCGGTTGGGCGAGGCGACCGACCCGCAGTCGAGGTGATCGCGGCCGATCACGATGGGCGCCTTCACCTCGCCGCGCGCGACGAGGTCGTTGAAGGCGAGGCCGGCGCGATCGCGCTCGCCGTAGCCGAGCCAGCAGATCCGGGCGGGGAGGCCCTGGAACCGCACCTTGCGCGCGGCGAGGTCGAGCCAGCGGCGGAGCCCCGCGTTCTCCGGGAAGAGGGCGGTGACGGCCCGGTCCGTCGCCGCGATGTCGGCGGGATCCCCGGAGAGCGCCGCCCAGCGGAACGGCCCCTTCCCCTCGCAGAACATCGGCCGGATGTACGCCGGGACGAAGCCCGGGTACGCGAAGGCGTCGGCGAGGCCGGCCTCGCGCGCGCCGGCGCGGAGGTTGTTGCCGTAGTCGAAGACGTGGCTCCCCGCGGCGCGCATCGCGAGCATCGCCTCGACCTGGCGCGCCATCGACTCCTTCGCGCGCCGGACGTAGCCCTCCGGGTCGCGGCGGCGGAGCGCCTCCGCGTCGCCGGCGGGCACGTCGGCGGGGACGTAGCCGGAGAGCGGATCGTGGGCGGAGGTCTGATCCGTCACGAGGTCGGGCGCGATCCCGCGCCGGGCGAGCTCCGCGTAGACGGTCGCCGCGTTGCCGAGGAGCCCGACCGAGAGCGGCCGCCGCGCGCGGCGCGCCCCGTCGAGCCGGCGGAGCGCGTCGTCGAGGTCGGTCGCGGCCTCGTCGAGGTACCCCGTGGCGCGGCGCTTCTCGATACGCGCCGGGTCCACCTCCACGCCGAGGTAGGCGGCGCCGAGCATGGTCGCCGCGAGCGGCTGGGCGCCGCCCATGCCGCCGAGGCCGCCCGAGAGGACGAGGCGTCCGGAGAGATCGTCCGTCCCGAAGTGCGTCCGCCCCGCCTGCGCGAACGTCTCGTAGGTGCCCTGCAGGATCCCCTGCGTGCCGATGTAGATCCACGACCCCGCCGTCATCTGCCCGTACATGGTGAGCCCGCGCCGCTCGAGGTCGCGGAAGATCTCCCAGGTCGCGAAGCGCGGGACGAGGTTCGAGTTCGCGATGAGCACGCGCGGCGCGTCCGGGTGGGTGCCGACCACGCCGACGGGCTTGCCGCTCTGGACGAGGAGCGTCTCGTCGCCCTCGAGGGCCCGGAGGGCCGCCACGATCCGGCGGTAGCTCTCCCAGTCGCGCGCCGCCTTCCCCGTGCCGCCGTACACGACCAGGTCCTCCGGCCGCTCGGCGACCTCCGGGTCGAGGTTGTTCATCAGCATCCGGAGCGCCGCCTCCTGCACCCAGCCCTTGCAGGAGAGGACGGCGCCGCGCGGGGCGCGGACGGGCTCCATGGCGAACCTCCTGCCGCGTAGCCTCTCCCGGCGCGGGCCGCGGCGCAGCCCGAAAAACGGGGCGCCGGCGCCGGCCGCCGGGCTACACTCCGCCGCCCGGGCGCCCCCGCCCGCTCCATGTCCGACCGGCTCTTCATCTCGATCCTCCGCCTCGTCCCGAAGAACGCGCTCTCCCGGCTCGTCGGCGCGCTCACGCGCTGGCGCGCGCCGGCGCCCGTGCGCTTCGCGGCGATGCGGGCGTTCGCGCGCCGCTACCGGATCGACCTCGCGGAGTGCCCGGAGCTCGAGGCCTACCGCTCGTTCGGCGAGTTCTTTGCGCGCCCGCTGCGCCCCGGCCTGCGGCCCGTCGCGCCCGGCGATCGCGTCGTCGCCTCGCCGGTGGACGCGGTGGTCTCCGAGGTGGGCGTCGCGACGAGGGGCCGGCTCGTCCAGGCGAAGGGGATCGACTACCCCGCGGCCGCGCTCCTCGGCGACGAGGACCTCGCCCGGCGGCTCGAGGGCGGCGCCTACGCGACGCTCTACCTCTCGCCGCGGGACTACCACCGGATCCACTTCCCGCTCGGCGGCGCCGTGGCGGGGTGGCGCTACGTCCCCGGCCGGCTCTGGCCCGTGAACCCCGCGTCCGTCCGGACCGTCCCGGGCCTGTTCGCCGTGAACGAGCGGCTCGTGACCGTCCTCGACACGCCGCTCGGCCGCTGCGCCGTGGTGGCGGTGGGCGCGACCATCGTCGGCCGCGTGCACGCCTTCTACGATCCGGCGGTGCCGCTCACGAACCGGCCGCGCGCGCCCGTCCGTCGCCGCGACTACGAGCCGCCCATCCCGGTCGAGAAGGGGCAGGAGCTCGGCGCCTTCGAGATGGGCTCCACCGTGATCCTGCTCTTCGAGCCGGGCCGCGTGCGGCTCGGTGCGCGGCTCGTCGCGGGCGCGCGGGTCCGCGTCGGCGAGGAGATCGGCCGCGCGCCGTAGGCCTTCGCCGGGCCACCGCGGCGGGCCGGTGGAGCGCCGTGCGCTCGACCGGGGTCTCTGGTAGAAACCGGCGCGTGAAGATCCCAGGCGTGAAGGGCATGAACGACGTCCTCCCCGCGGACGTCGGCCGCTGGCACGAGATGGAGGCGGTGGCGCGCGAGGTGTTCGCGCTCTACGGGTACCGCGAGGTGCGCACCCCCGCGGTCGAGCGCGCGCAGCTCTTCGCGCGCGGCGTCGGCGAGGCGACGGACATCGTCAACAAGGAGATGTACGTCTTCGAGGACAAGGGGGAGGAGCTGCTCGCCCTCCGCCCGGAGGGCACCGCGGGCACCGTGCGCGCGTTCATCGAGCACGGCGCGTACGTCGAGGGGCCGCAGAAGTGGTTCTACATGGGCCCCATGTTCCGGCGCGAGCGGCCGCAGAAGGGACGCTACCGCCAGTTCCACCAGATCGGCTGCGAGGCGTTCGGCATCGCGGAGCCCTTCATCGACGCGGAGCAGATCGCGCTCCTCGCCGACTACCTCGGCCGGCTCGGCGTCCGCGCGAGGCTGAAGCTCAACACCGTCGGCGACCGCGCGTGCCGGCCCGCCTACCTCCAGGATCTGAAGGCGTACCTCGTCGGGCGCAAGGCCGAGCTGTGCGCGGACTGCAACGACCGCATCGAGCGGAACCCGCTGCGCGTCCTCGACTGCAAGGTGGAGTCCTGCCAGCCGGTGCTGGACGCGGCGCCGCGCCTCGTCGATCGCCTGTGCGACGGCTGCCGGACGCACTTCGAGGCGGTGCGGGGCGCGCTCGACGCGCTCGGCGTCGCCTACGAGGTGGACCCGCGGCTCGTCCGCGGCCTCGACTACTACGTCCGCACCGCCTACGAGTTCACCTCCGACGCGCTCGGCTCGCAGTCCGCCGTCGCGGGCGGGGGTCGCTACGACGGCCTCGTCGAGACGCTCGGCGGGCCGCCCACGCCCGGGATCGGCTTCGCGCTCGGGCAGGAGCGGCTCGCGCTGATCCTCGAGCAGGCGGGGAAGGCGGCGCCGGAGCGGCGGCCGGAGGTGTTCTTCGTCACGGCCGACGCCGAGGGCGCGATCGAGGCGCTCCGGCGCGGGGCGGAGCTGCGCAGGGCCGGGATCGCCTGCGACCTCGACGCGCGCGGCGGGAAGCTGAAGGCCCAGTTCAAGCAGGCGGAGCGCGTCGGCGCGCGGTACGCGCTCGTGCTCGGCGCGAACGAGGTGCGCTCGGGCCAGGCGAAGCTCAAGGAGCTGGCGAGCCGGGAGGAGACGCCGTTGGCGCTCGCGGAGCTCGGGGCGCGGCTGCGGCGTCCCTGAAGCGTGGAGTACCCGGCGCGCCGATCGCGTGCCACAATCCGGTCCGATGACGCCTCGCCTCCTCGCCCTGCCGGTCGCGCTCCTCGCCGCGGCGGGTGGCGCCGCCGCCCAGGACGGCGCTCCGGCCGAGGAGCTCCAGGAGGGGCTGCCGGCCCCGGCGTTCTCGCTCCGCACGCTCAACCCCGAGGCGAGCGGCGAGACGTGGATCGCGCTCGACCGGTTCGTCGGCGAGGAGGCGGAGGATCCCGGCGCGCGCGTCGTCGTCATCAGCTTCTTCGCCTCCTGGTGCGAGCCCTGCAGGCGGGAGCTGCCGTTCCTCGTCCAGCTCGACCGCATGTACCGGGAGCGCGGCCTGCGCGTGCTCGCGGTGAACGTCGACCGGGAGGAGGCCGGGATCGAGGCGGCGCGGCGGATGATCGCCGAGGCGCGGGTCGCCTACCCGGTGCTCTCCGACCGCTTCAACTTCCTCGCGCGGCGCTACCTCGGCGATCGGGCGCCGCTCCCGTCGGTGTTCCTCGTGCGGCGCGACGGCACGATCGCGCGGATCGAGCGGGGGTACGCGAGGGACGCCTCGCAGTTCCTGCTCGGCGACGTCCAGGCCGCGCTCGGGCTCGCGCCGTCCGCGCGGTCGCGGTCCGCGGCGGAGCCGCCGAAGGCCCGCTGACGCCGTGGCCCGCCTCGCCGTCATCGCCGGCCCGACCGCGTCCGGCAAGACCGCGCTCGCCGTGGCGCTCGCCCGGCGCGTCGGCGGCGAGATCGTGAACGCCGACTCGCAGCAGGTGTACCGCGGCCTCGACGTCGGGACCGCGAAGCCCACGGCGGAGGAGCGCGCGGCGGTCCCGCACCACCTCCTCGACGTGGTCGATCCGGGTGAGGGGATGGACGCCGCCCGCTTCGTCGCGCTCGCCGACGCCGCGATCGCCGACGTCGCCTCGCGCGGCCGGATCCCCATCGTCGCGGGCGGGACCGGCCTCTACCTGCGCGCGCTGCTCCACGGCGTCGTGGCCGCCCCGGGCCGGGACCCGGCGCTGCGGGCGCGGCTCGAGGAGGAGGCGGCGCGGCTCGGGCGCCCGGCGCTGCACGCCCGGCTCGCGGCGGTGGATCCCGCGGCCGCGGCGCGGATCCGTCCGAACGACCTCGTCCGGATCGTGCGGGCGCTCGAGATCGCGGCGGGCGGG
>DASVZX010000267.1:0-8954 GCA_036391435.1 Anaeromyxobacter sp.
GATGAGAGCGAGCAGCGCGCGTCGCACGGCGGCCTCCCTTCGCGGGTCGTGGAGCACGCTCGAGGCCTCCGCGCCGATCCCGGCGACGATCGTCGCCGCCCCCGCGGAGACCTGCAAGCGCGCCGGCGCCCGCGAGGGACGCGCTGCGCCGGCCCCTCGAGCGAGGGCGCTCAGCGCGTCCGCGCCGTCGTCGCGGGCGCGGGCCGGGTGACCGCGCCGGCCGCGAGCCTCACGGCGTCGCCGAGCCGCGCGGCGAGCTCGGGGCCGTAGTACTGCCGGACGCTCTCTCCCACCCCGGCGGCGCGCCGCTCCGGCGCCTCGACGTAGCCGAGGTAGCCGTCGGCGAGCGACACGACGTCGGTGCCCGGCGGCAGCGACCGGCGCCAGGCCGCCGCGACGGCGGCGACCGGCTCCGCGGGCACCGCGACGAGGACGGTCCGGCCGAGGCGGACGGCCTCGACGCGCGCGGCCTGCGGGAACGCGTCGGACGCGACGTTCCGCGCGGCGCGACGGAGCCACGCGGGGGCGGCGCCGGGATCGACGGGCGGCAACCCCGTCTCGACCTCGGCGTACGCGAGCGCGGGCGCCGGGTCCGGCGGCGAGCCGCGGAGCGCCTCCACCCGCGACGAGAACGCCGCGCCGTAGCTCTCCGGCGTCGCCGTCGATCCCTCGACGCTCTGATCCCCGAGCGCGCCCTGGAAGAAGAGCCGCGTCCCGCGCGTCGCCTCGGCGAGGAACCGCCCCGGCCAGTCGCCGGAGATGCGCCGGTTCGCCTTCCCGAGGATCGTCGCGTGCGCGGCGAAGATCGCGACCTCCGCGACGGGCGCGCCGTCCGGCCGGTCGACCCGGAGCACGGTGAGGCGCGCCTCCTCGGGCGCGCCCGGCCCGTCGGAGCGGCTCCGGGCGAGGTCCTCCGCGGAGCCCTCGGCGATCGACGCCCGCGCCGGCCCGAGCCCCTCCACCGCCTTGCGGATCGCCGCCGCGATCGCGCCGGCGATCGCGTCGCGGACGCGCGGGTCGTACGGGCCGGTGGCGATCCGCTCGCCGACGGCGTGCTCCCAGTATCCGCCCGGGCCGGCGTGCGTGTGGGTCGCGCCGAGCACGAGCCCGGTGAGGCCCAGGTCCGTCAGGCGCGCGCGCACCGCCTCCTCGAGGGCCTCCGGGACGAGCAGGATCTCGGCCGACGCGAGCGCGACGCGACAGCCGCCGGACGAGAGGACGAGCGCCCGCGCGCCCACCGGGTCCCGCGCGCCCTCGCTCCCGTACGCGAGCCGCGCGAAGCCGCCGATCGGCACCCCGTCGGGCAGGTCGAAGGTCGCCTCGCCGGCCCCGGCCTGCAGCGGCCCCGCGCCCGACACGGCGCGGACGACGCGCGGCGCCGACGGCGCCCGCCCGGCGTGCCACGGGAGCGAGGCCGCGCCGAGCGCGGCCGCGACGAGCACGACGACCGCGAGGAGGGCGCCGACCGCGCCTCTGCCGGGGAGAAATTTCAAGCGGGGATCGTTATACTCCCGCCTCCCATGGGGTACGACGCCGTCTTCGACAAGCAGAAAGAGGAGTGCGGGGTCTTCGGGATCTGGGCCCTCGGCCAGCTCGAAGAGGCGTCGAACTACGCCTACCTCGGCCTGCACGCGCTGCAGCACCGCGGCCAGGAGTCGGCCGGCATCGTCTCGACGGACGGCGAGACGCTCCACGTCCACCGCGAGATGGGGCTCGTCGCCGACATCTTCACCGTCGACGTGCTCGCGCGGCTCAAGGGCGGCGCCGCCATCGGCCACGTCCGCTACTCGACGACCGGCGCCTCGCAGCTCAAGAACGCGCAGCCGTTCGCGGTCCAGTACGCGGGCGGCGCGGTCGCCGTCGCCCACAACGGCAACCTCATCAACGCCGAGGCGCTCCGGAACGAGCTCGAGGCGGGCGGGTCCATCTTCTCGGCCTCGACCGACACCGAGGTCATCATCCACCTCATCGCCCGCGCGCGCTCGATGGGGGCGCCCGGCTCGACCGAGCAGCTCCTCGGCGCGATCCGCGAGGCGCTCGGGCGGGTGGCCGGCGCGTACTCGATCCTTTTCCTCACCCCGCGGGCGCTCATCGGCGCGCGCGACCCGATGGGCTTCCGGCCGCTCGTGCTCGGCCGGCTCAAGGGCCACTTGGTGCTCGCGTCCGAGACGACGGCGCTCGACCTCATCGAGGCCGAGTACGTCCGCGAGGTCGAGCCGGGCGAGATCGTCATCATCGACGCGGCGGGGCTCCGCAGCGAGCGGCTCTTCCCGGGGCAGCCGCGGCCCGCGAAGCTCGGGCGCTGCGTCTTCGAGCACATCTACTTCGCGCGGCCGGACTCGGTCCTCTTCGGGAAGTCCGTGTACGCGGTGCGCCACGCCCTCGGGAAGCGGCTCGCGATCGAGCACCCCGTCGAGGCGGACCTCGTCATGCCGGTGCCCGACTCCGGCGTGCCGGCGGCCATCGGCTACTCCGAGCAGAGCGCGATCCCGTTCGCGATGGGGCTCGTCCGCTCGCACTACGTGGGCCGCACCTTCATCGAGCCGCAGCAGTCGATCCGGCACTTCGGCGTGAAGCTCAAGCTGAACGCGCTGAAGGACGTCCTCCGGGGCAAGCGCGTCATCGTGATCGACGACTCCATCGTCCGCGGCACGACGAGCCGGAAGATCGTGAAGATGATCCGCGACGCGGGCGCGAGCGAGGTCCACGTCCGCATCAGCTCGCCGCCGACCGCGTGGCCCTGCTACTACGGCATCGACACGCCGACGCGGCAGGAGCTCATCGCCTCCACCCACTCGGTCGAGGAGATCGCGAAGCACGTGACGGCGGACTCGCTCGGCTACCTCTCGCTCGAGGGGCTCTACGCCGCGCTCGGCGAGGACCGGAAGGGCTTCTGCGACGCGTGCCTCTCGGGCGAGTACCTGCTCGAGTTCCCGCACCGCGCCCCGCAGGCGACGCAGCTCCGGATCGTCGGGACCTGAGCGCCGGGCGCCCGCCCGGGCTCGCGCGACCTCGACGGGTCATGGACGCGAATCCCGCGGGCGGCGAACCCCCGTCGGCTAAGCTCCCGGCGTGGCGAGCGGATCCGAGGGCGCGCGGGTCGCGGACGGCGCGGTGCTCGTGTACCGCCTGTTCGACGTCGCCGACGCGGTCGATCTCGTCACCGCCGAGAAGGCGGTCGCCGCGCCGAAGTCCCGCCTAAGGCTCGAGGGCGCGCAGTCCGGCTCCGCGCTCGAGCTGCCGCGGCCGCCGCTCCACCTCGCCCTCGGGGCGCGCGAGGTGCCGCTCGCGTCGGGCCCGCGCCGCGCCGAGGCGAGCGCGCACGTCTTCGACTACGGCGTCGTCTCGATCCGCTACAGGCTCCCGATCGCGCCGGGGACCTCGCTCGACGACCTCGTCCCGCTCGCCGAGGAGCTGTTCGTCGAGCCCACCCCGGCGCTCGACGCGGCGGCGCGCCGCGAGGCGGAGGAGCTCTCGCGCGCGCTCGGCGGCGCGGCGGAGCGGCCCCACGCGTGGGAGGGGCTCGAGAGCTACCAGGTGTTCTTCGTCCGCCGCTTCGAGGACGCGGCCCGGGCGGCGGAGCTGCTCGCGCGCGCGCCGATCCCGGAGCTGCTCCTCGGCGAGACGAGCCCGGTCCCGCTGTCCCGCGCGGAGCGCGACGAGGTCCTCGGGTACCACTTCACCTACCTCGAGGACGACCTCGCCGTCCTGCACTGGAACAGCGCGCTCGTCGTCGAGCCCTCCGGGGTGGAGGACATCCCGGACCTGCTCGAGCTCGCGACCGCCCACCTGCTCGAGCTGCGCTACTACGACGCGCTCCTCGACCGCGAGCTGCACCGCATGTACGACGAGATCGAGGCGGGCGGGAGCCCGATCGCGAACATCTTCACCCGGCGCTACCGGCGGCTCCAGCGGGAGACCGCAGCCCTGCTCGTCGAGCTCTCCGAGATGATCGAAAGGCTCGAAAACGCGGTGAAAATCGTGGGCGACTTCTACCTCGCCCGGCTCTACCAGGGGGCGGTCCGGCGGTTCCGATTGCCCGCCTGGCAGGAGACCGTCCTGCGCAAGCAGAAGCTGGTGTCGGACGTGAACGACCTCACCGGCGACGCCGCCGACACGAGCCGGTCGGAGCTCCTCGAGGTCGCGATCATCGTCCTCATCCTCTTCGAGATCGTCGCCGCGTTCCGCTGACCGTCCCCGCCCCCGGGGGATCCTCACGGAAGGCCCGTTTTGCAGGGCGATCGTGCGTCGGGTTAGTTGACGGGGGGATCGGGAAGCGATATCACCCGGCCAATTCGCCGCCTCTTGCGGCGTGCGACAGGAGGGATGCCCTACATGACGCAGGCTCAGTTCTTCCAGGCGGTGGCGGAGAGCTCGCAGGTTGCGAAGGCGCAGGTGCGCGCGGTGTTCGCGGCCGTCGAGGACGTGGTGCTGAAGCGGCTCAAGAACGAGGGCAAGATCCCGCTCGGCGGCCTCGGCGCCGTGAAGCTCGTGGATCGCAAGGCCCGCATCGGCCGGAACCCCGCGACGGGCGAGCAGATCAAGATCCCGGCGAAGACGGTCGTGAAGATCACGCCGTCGAAGGGGATGAAGGACGTCTTCAACAAGAAGGGCAAGAAGTAGCCCTTCGCGGACGCACGTCTCTGGCGCCCGCCGGCAGCGCGCCGGCGGGCGTCGTCGTCTGGAGAGGGACCGCATGCCGCTCCCGATCGTGCAGGCGGACACCGAGGAGCTGCGCGCGCGGGCGTTCGCGCTGCGGCACGCGGTCTTCGTCGTCGAGCAGCGGGTGCCCGAGTCGCTCGAGCACGACGAGCACGACGCGGACGCGTACATCGTCGTCGCGCTCGACCACGACCGCTGCATCGCGACGGGGCGGCTCGTCCGGCAGCCGGGCGGCGTCGGGCGCATCGGGCGGATGGCGGTGGACGCGCGCTGGCGGCGCCGCGGCCTCGGCGAGCTCGTGATGCAGGCGCTCGAGTCCCGCGCGCGGCTGGACGGGCTCCGGGAGATCGAGCTCCACGCGCAGTGCTACGTCGAGGCGTTCTACGCGAGGCGGGGCTACGCGCGCGTGGGCGACGTCTTCGTCGAGGCGGGCATCGACCACGTCGCGATGCGCAAGCGCCTCTGACGCCGGGGGGCCCTCGCAGGCGCCTGCGCGCCGTGGGCGGCGACCGGATCGGATCGTCAGCGCACCCGGAGCAGCGTGCGGACCGTGCTGATGATGTCCGCGAACTGCACCGGCTTCTGGAGGTACACGTCCGCGCCGAGCGCGAGGGCGCGGGCCCGGGCGTCCGCGCCGCCCGCGCTGATGACGAGGACCGGGACCTCCACGAGCTTGGGCTCGGTCTTCATCCGCTCGACGAGGACGAACCCGTCCATGACCGGCATGTAGAGGTCGGCCATGACGAGGTCGATCCGCGGGACCTCGGCGAGGCGGCGGAGCGCGTCGTGCCCGTTGCCGGCGTACTCGACCACGACGTCGACGCCCTCCGAGCCCGCCTTGAGCTTGCGGAGCGCGTACTCGTACATCTCGACGACGTGGTCGTTGTCCTCGACGACCAGGACGCGGTAGGTGCGGCGCGGCGGGCCGAGGACCGACCGGGCGGTCTCGGACAGCCGGGCGAGCTTGTGCCGGTCGTCGATGCGGTCGAGCGGGATCTTCACGGCGACGCCCGCCGGGCCGGTCGGCCCCGCGGCGCGGCGGCGGACGACCTCCACCTCCACGTCGAAGGTCTCGAGGAGGCCCGGGAAGCCGACGTGCAGCGGGACGCGCTGCCCCTCCCGCAGGTCACGGTCGGTGCGGATGAACAGGCCGCCGGCCGAGAGGTTCTCCGTCGCGTCGCGCACCGCCTGGTGCGAGTCCGGGTACTCGACCCGCAGGACGAGCGGAACTCGCGGATCGCGGCGCTTGTCCCTCTCCTCGGCCATTCCGGCGAGCACTATATCGCGCGCCGGGAGCGCAAAGTGGGCTCGTGCCGTCCTTGACAATCGCACACCCCCTCACTAGCCTGCCCGGGCTTTCGCCCCATTTCCCGGACCTTTATGACGAATCCAGCGCCGATCGGTGCCGTCGAGGAGCTCCCGCGAGACAAGGTCGAGCGCTTCGACCACGAGCTCGCCGCGGTCGTGAAGCGGTATCCGCCGGACCGGAAGGCCGCCGCGATGCTGCCGGTGCTCCGCATCGGGCAGGAGATCTTCGGCCACTGCTCTCCCGCCGTGCAGAAGCTCGCCGCGGACCGCCTGGGCGTCTCGCCCGCGCGCGCCGAGGAGGTGGCGACCTTCTACGTGATGTTCCACACGAAGCCGCTCGGCCGTCACCTCGTCGAGATCTGCACGAACGTCTCCTGCTCGCTCAACGGCGGGGAGCGGATCTTCGAGCACCTCAGGGCGAAGCTCGGGGTCGACAACGGCGGCACCACGGCCGACGGCCGGATCACGCTGCGCGAGGTCGAGTGCCTCGGGTCCTGCGGCACCTCGCCGGCGATGCTGCTCGACGAGGACGAGATGATCGAGCGGATCGACGTGAAGAAGGTGGACGAGATCGTCGGGGGGCTCAAGTGAGCGAGACGCTCATCCTCACGAAGCGCTGGGGCACGCCGAACTCCGCCGCGCTCGAGACGTACCGGCGGGACGGCGGCTACGCCGCCCTCGACAAGGCCCTCGCGATGGATCCGGGCGCCATCGTCGAGGAGGTGAAGAGGTCGAACCTGCGCGGCCGCGGCGGCGCCGGGTTCGCGACCGGCCTCAAGTGGACGTTCCTGCCGAAGGACGTGCGGCCGCGCTACCTCACCGTGAACGCGGACGAGTCCGAGCCCGGCACGTTCAAGGACCGCTACATCATCGAGCACGATCCCCACATGCTGATCGAGGGGATCGCCATCACCTGCTACGCGCTCGACATCCACCTCGCGTACGTCTACATCCGCGGCGAGTTCCCGAAGCAGGCCCGCATCCTCGAGAAGGCGCTCGAGGAGGCCCGCGCCGCCGGCATCATCGGCAAGCGCCTGCTCGGGAAGAAGGACTTCGACCTCGACGTCTGGGTCCACCGCGGCGCGGGGGCGTACATCTGCGGCGAGGAGTCCGCGCTGCTCGAGTCGCTCGAGGGCAAGAAGGGCTACCCGCGGCTCAAGCCCCCGTTCCCGGCCGTGGTCGGCCTGTGGGGCAAGCCCACCATCATCAACAACGTCGAGACGATCGCGAACATCCCCTGGATCGTCACGAACGGCGCCCAGGCGTTCGCGGCGCTCGGCTCCGGCAAGACCGGCGGCACGCGCCTCTTCGGCGTGTCCGGCCACGTGAACCGGCCCGGCGTCTACGAGAAGCCCGCCGCGTACAACCTGAAGAAGCTCATCATGGAGGACTGCGGCGGGATCCCCGGCGGCCGGAAGGTGAAGGCCGTGATCCCGGGCGGCTCCTCCTCGCCGGTCCTCCGCGGCGACGAGATCGACATCTCCCTCGAGGTGGACGCGGTCAAGGCGGCCGGCTCGATGTCCGGCTCGGGCGGCGTCATCGTCTTCGACGACTCGACCTGCATGGTCCGGGCGCTCGCCCGCATCTCCAAGTTCTACGCGGAGGAGAGCTGCGGCCAGTGCACCCCCTGCCGCGAGGGCACCGCGTTCATGGAGGGGATCGTCGAGAAGATCGAGCACGGCCGCGGGACCGCGGCCGACGTCGCCAAGCTCGAGCAGGTCGCCGGCAACATCGCCGGGATGACCATCTGCGCGCTCGGCGACGCGGCGGCGATGCCGGTCCAGTCCTTCGTGAAGAAGTTCCGGGACGAGTTCCTCCGCCACACGGTCGAGCACCGCTGCCCGTTCGGCGAGAGCGGGTGGGGCCTCGAACAGTCGTCGCGTCCGGCCCTCGTCGGCGCGGTGAGGTACTAGCCCATGGCCGAGAAGGTCCTCTTCCTCGTCTTCGCGGTTCCGCTCGTCGCGACCGCGCTCGGCGTCCTCCTCTCGCGCAACCCGGTCTACGCGGCGATCAACCTCGTCGCGGCCTTCTTCTGCATGGCCGGCATCTACGTGCTCCTCACCGCGCACCTCATCGCGTTCATGCAGGTGCTCGTGTACGCGGGCGCGGTGATGGTGCTCTTCCTCTTCGTCATCATGCTGCTCTCGCTCGGGGACGAGAGCCTCGTGCCGGGCCCGAGCAAGCGGGCGATGCAGTGGGTCGGCGTCGCGGGCGCCCTCGCGGTCGCGGGGGTCATCGGCAGCGCCATCTCCCGCGTCGGCGACGGCGCCGCCGCGAACGTCGGCGGGGCGTTCGGCACCGTGAAGGCGGTCGGCCGCGTGCTCTTCACCGAGTACCTCCTGCCCTTCGAGGCGACGAGCCTGCTCCTCCTCGTCGCGATCGTCGGGGCGGTGGTCGTCGCGAAGGAGAGGATCTGACGATGGCCCCGCTCAGCTGGTTCCTCTACCTCGCCGCGATCCTGTTCACGATCGGGCTCGCCGGCGTCCTCCTGAAGCGGAACGCCCTCATCGTGATGATGAGCGTCGAGCTCATGCTGAACGCGGCGAACCTCACCTTCCTCGCCTTCGCGCGCCAGAACGGCTGGGCGAACGGGTCCGCCATCGCGTTCTTCGTGATCGCGGTCGCCGCCGCCGAGGCGGCCGTCGGCCTCGCCGTCGTCATCGCGATCTACCGCTCGCGCGGCGAGATCAACGTGGACGAGGTCCGCGCCCTGCGCGAGTAGCGCCACGCCCCGGCGGGACGGGGTAAGCTCCCCGCCCATATGATCGCACGCTGCGCCCGCTGCCAGGGCACGTTCACGACCGACCGCTTCGGCCGGCAGATCTGTCCCCACTGCGGCTCGGAGCTGCTCCTCGCCGATCCGAACGCTCCCGCACCCGGGCCGCAGCAGCCCGCGCCGCCGGAGGGCGCGCAGCCCGAGGCGGCCCAGCCGCCGGCCGGCGCGGAGCCGCCGGGGACGCCCCCACCCCCGGCGCCTCCCGCGA
>DASVZX010000268.1:0-29832 GCA_036391435.1 Anaeromyxobacter sp.
AGAAGAAGGCCTCGAAGAAGGAGAAGGTGGCGAAGGCCGAGGCGCCGGAGGTGCCAGACGCGCCGCCCGAGGAGGGCGTCGAGAAGATCAAGGGGCACAACTACTTCATCGCGACCGTCACGCGGCCGCCGAAGGTGTACCGGGGAAACCCGTTCCAGGTCGAGGTCGGGCTCGCGTACGGCGGCTCCTGGCCCGCCGACAAGCCGGTCGAGCTGTTCCGCTTCGCGAACCGCGTGCCGCTCCTCTTCCAGAAGGGCGCCTGCGGCATGACCGAGGCGGTCGTGAAGACCGACTGGCGGAACTACCTCCTCTCGCAGCCGAAGGGGTCGCTGCCGGTCGGGCCGATGGCGCTCCTCGTCCACATCGCCTCGGTCTGGGTGCCGTTCACGAGCGAGGCGAAGGAGGCGGTGGCGCACTATCCCGAGATCGTCCGGGAGATCCAGCTCGCCGCGCAGGAGTGCGGCCGCAAGCTCGCGGCGCACATCCGCAAGAAGCAGCACGCCGACTACCAGGCGCAGCGGCGGTCGATCTTCGAGCTCTACATCGAGGAGGTCGCGCAGGCGATCCACAAGATCACCGGCCGCGCGAAGGATCCCATCAAGCGGGACTTCATGCGGGTGGCGACGAAGGTGACGGAGGCGGAGCTGCAGGAGCAGGACGCGGTCCTGGCGGAGCAGGCGAGGAAGGTCGCGAAGAGCCCGCGCCGCGCCGAGCGGGAGGACGAGTAGGCCATGGCGCGGCTCGACGGGGTGTCCAGGAAGACCGCGGCGAAGATCGAGAAGCTCGCGGAGACCGTGCTGAAGAGCGTCAAGGGGGGCAAGAACCCCTTCGTCGAGATCCCGATCCGCTCGCTCGCGAACGTGAAGTTCAACGAGAGGAAGCGGCTCATCGAGCTCGGCACGCAGCGGCAGAAGCGCTACTTCTTCAACGTCGGCATGGCGAAGAAGTTCATGCAGACCTTCCTCGTCTCCGACGCCTGCAAGGAGCTCATCGACTCGGGCAAGACGACGAGCATCCGCGACCTCTACTACATCACCAAGCACAGCATCGGCGACTCCAAGCAGAACACCTTCGACGAGCAGGACGAGTCCGACCCGGTCATCGAGGACCTCGAGGTCGCGCTCGACGCGCTCCGCGAGGAGCTGCACCTCTTCGCCTCGCGGAAGGGCTCGATGGTCGGCCCGATCACGATCCGCGACTCGGGCGACACGATCGACCTCCGGCGGATGGGCTCGGGCGGCTGGGCGGTCCCCTCCATCGTCGAGGAGAACGTCATCCAGTTCGTGCGCCACGAGGCCAAGTACATCCTCCTCATCGAGAAGGACGCGGTCTGGACGCGGTTCAACGAGGACAAGTTCTGGAAGCGCCAGCGGTGCGTCATCCTGCAGGGCGGAGGGCAGCCGCCGCGCGGCGTGCGCCGGCTGGTGCAGCGCCTCCACTCGGAGCTCAAGCTCCCCGTGTACGTGCTCGTCGACAACGACCCGTGGGGCTTCTACATCTACTCGGTCATGAAGCAGGGCTCGATCAACCTCGCGTACGAGTCCATGCGCATGGCCGTGCCGGACGCGCGCTTCATCGGCTTGTCCTCCTTCGACAAGCTGACGTACAAGCTCCCCTCGAACGTCGCGATCAAGATGGACGACGGCGACGTCTCGCGCGCCAAGCAGATGCTCGCCTACCCCTGGTTCCAGGCGAAGCAGTGGCAGGACGAGATCCAGGAGATGGTGAAGAGCGGGCAGAAGTTCGAGCTCGAGGCGCTGTCGCGCCGCGGGATCAGCTTCATCACCGAGGAGTACCTGCCGAAGAAGCTGAAGGACAAGGACTGGCTCGAGTAGCCAGCACGGGACGGCGCCGCGGGGCGCCGGACCCGCTCACCGACCACAAGGAGACGGGATGGCCGGCAATCGCACGAAGCGGAAGGTGTCCAGGCGGTCGAAGCCGAAGCGCGCGCAGGCGGCGCGCAAGCGCGTGCTGAGCCTCAAGCGCAAGCGCCGCGCGAAGCGCGGGCCGCGCTAGGCGCCACGCCAGGACTTCACGCTCCGGCCGGCGTGCGGGCTCCCGCGCGCCGGCCGGTCGCGTCCCGGGCCTCGCCGGCGAGGCCGGCGCCCGGACGAGGAGCCGCGCCGTCACGGCGCCGGCGCCGCCGACCCCCGCGCGAGCGGGTCGAGCGGGTCGAACCACCGCGTCATCTGCTCGCGCCCGACGCGGATCGGCGCCGCCCACCGGGCCGGACGCTCGATCGCGAACCGCTCGTTCAGCGCGTCCGAGCGGAAGGACCCGAACCGGATGCGGCCGGCGCACCGCGGCCCCTCGCACCGGTAGAGCTCGACCGTGGGACCCGCCGGCCGGCGGCACGCGCCGGGGTAGCGGCCGCACAGCGCGGCGAGGACCTCGGCGGCGACGTCGCGCGCGAGCGGCGTCTCGAGCACCACCGTGGTCGGCCGCGTCGCGTTCGCCTCCGGATCCTCGACGACGCCGAGCGTCGTGTCCGCCGCGCCGTCGCGCGCGACGAGGTCGAACCGCAGCGTGTGCGGGATCGCGGAGAACGCCGCCGCGTTCGCCTGGAGCGTCGCGGCGAGCGTGAAGAGGGCGACCCGGGGGTCGCGGACGGCGCGGTCGGCGTGGTCCGCGTACTCGCTCGCGGCGCCGTAGAAGACCTGGAGCCTGAACCCGCCGAGCGCGATCTCGAACCCGGCGTCGCCGCTCGCGCGGGCCCGGGCCGGCGCGGCGGCCGCGAGCGCGGCGAGCGCGACGGCCCCCAACGGGCGGCGGACCCGGGCGAGCATGCCCGAGGAGGATCGCGGCGGCCGGGTCAGCGCCGCTCGGAGGCGACGCGCGGTCTCGAGAGCCCGAGCGCGACCTCGAGCTCCCGCGCCTTCGCCTGGATGGCCCGCGTGTTCCGCGGGCCCATGCGCAGGAGGTGCTTCTCGACCTGGCCGAGCGCCTCGAGGCGCGGGTCGGCGTACGCGTACACCTTCCCCTCCGGCTCGACGTACACCGGGCCGTCGTGCACCGGGGCGTCCTCGATGCGCCGGAGCGCGCGGAGCATCGCGGCGTCCACCGTCCGGTACGGGTACCCGAGCGCGCGGTACGCCGCCTGGAGCGCGGGGTGGAGCGTGCGCCACGCGGTCGCGAGCGCCTCGCCGTCGACCGAGCTCACCGCGTCGGCGAACGCGTCGTAGCGGGCGTACGCCTCCGGCGCGATCGCCGTCCGGCCCCCGACGGTCGCGACGGCGAACGTCCCGGCCGGGGCGAAGGCGCCGAGCTCCCGGCGCGGGCTCTCGCCGAGCGCGAGGTTCGCGGCGACCACGGCCCAGCGGCGGATCACGTCGCCCTCCGCGAGCGCCTTGCGGAGGAGCTCGCTCTTCGAGACCGCCTCGAGGAGCCCCTTCGTGGTGGACGCGTCGGGGGCGGGGCCCTCCGCGGCGGCGGCCGCGCCCCCGTCGGCGGCGGCGGGATACGCCGGCGGGGGCGGTGGCGGCGGCTGCTGCGCGTCCCGCGCGAGATACCTCCACGCGAGGAAGCCGCCGCCGCCGACCACGGCGAGGGACAGGAGGATCGCCGGCAGGCGGCTCGACCGCTTCAGGGTGGGACGGACGCCTTCTGGGGCTCGGATCGGCTCGGGGCTCACGTGGGCTCCAACGCTCGGCACGGTCGCGGCGTTCCTTCTCGTTTGGAGCGGACCCGTCGGCGACCGCGGCCCCGGGCCCGCTGCCCGAGCGCGAGGCCGAGCACGACGGAGATCCAGCGCACCGTCGCGTCGCCGGGGTAGACTCATGGTGGGGGTCGATCGTGTCCCACACTGTGCGATTCTTCGTGCCGGTCGTGGCGCTGCTCGGGCTCGCGGCGTGCGCGGGCGGCGCATCCGGGGCCGCCGGCCAGGGGGTCGATCCGGCGACGGCTGCGCTGGATCCCGCGGCACAGGCGTGCGGGGCGCACGCGACGCTGGACGAGTGCCTCGCCGACGTCGCCGACCGGTGCTACTGGGGCCCGAACTACGCCTGGCCCGTGGCGGTCGACGGCGATCCGTGCCGGCCGCTCGAGGGGATGTGCCAGTCCGAGCTGTCCCCGCCCTTCAGGCCGTCGTGCACCGTCGATCCGGCGAACGAGGCCGCGTGCAGCGCGGAGGCGACGTGGAGCGCCTGCGTCGCGGACACCGACCACCGCTGCTTCTGGACGCCGCAGATGGGGATCCCCTGCTCGCCGGACGGCTCCTGGTGCCCGCCGCCCCCGCACTGCGACACGGCGGCCGACTGCGCGCCGCACTGCGCGTCGAGCGGCCCGACCATCTCGACGCCCGTGTACGCGGACTGCGGGTGCCTCACGCCTCCGGGCGGCGTGTGCACCGAGCCCGCCGGCGCCGTCTCCGTCCCGAGCTGCGTCGCGCGCCCGGCGTGCGCCGCCGCGGACGTCTGCTCGTGCCTCACGGGGCTCGGGGCCTGCACGCCCGGCGAGCTGCCGAACGTGTGCGTCTGCACGGGCGTCTGACGGCGGCGGCGCGACGGCCGCGCCCCCGCGAGCCCGCTCGACGCCTCCCCTTGCGCCGTGCTCTCCTCCGGCGCCGTGCGCCTCCCGCCCGCGCTCGGCTCCCGCGACTACCGGAACCTGCTCTTCGGCCAGGTGGTCTCGAGCGTGGGCACGCAGATGCAGCAGGTCGCGGTGGTGTGGCAGCTCTACCTCTTCACGCGATCGCCGCTCGCGCTCGGGCTCCTCGGCTTCTTCCGCGTCGCGCCGGTGATCGTCTTCGCGCTCGGCGGCGGCGTCGTCGCCGACGCGGTGGACCGGCGCCGGCTCATGCTCGTCACGCAGGCGATCATGGCGAGCGTGTCCGTCACGCTCGCCCTCGCGACCCACCACGGCGTCGCCCGCCCGGCGCTCCTGTACGGGCTCGTCGCGGTCGGCGCCGTGGCGATCGCGTTCGACAACCCCGCGCGCCAGGCGCTCGTGCCGCTCCTCGTCCCGCCCGAGCACCTCTCCGGCGCGCTCTCCCTCTCCTTCACCGGCTGGCAGGTGGCGCAGATCGCGGGGCCCGCGCTCGGCGGGGCGCTCCTCGCCTGGGCGGGCGTCGTCCCGGTCTACGCGGTCGACGCGGCCTCCTTCCTCGCCGTGATCGCCGCGCTGCTCGCCATGCGCCACCGCGCGCCGCCGTCGCGCACCCCGCTCGGCCTCGGGGCGGTGAAGGAGGGGATCGCCTTCGTCCGGCGGACGCCGGTCATCCGCACGACGATGCTCCTCGACTTCTTCGCCACCTTCTTCGGCGGGTCGATGCTGCTCATGCCGATCTTCGCCGACCAGCTGCTGCACGTCGGCCCCCGCGGCCTCGGCGTGCTCTACGCGGCGCAGCCCGCGGGCGCGGCCGTCGCGGGCGTCCTCCTCGCCACCCGCTCGCTCCCGCGGCGGCAGGGGGCCGCCGTGCTCTGGTCGGTCGCGGCGTACGGCGCCTCCGTCGCGGTGTTCGGGGTCTCGCGCGCGTTCCCCCTCTCGCTCGTCGCGCTCGCCTGCGCCGGCGCCGCGGACACGGTCTCGACCGTCGTGCGCCAGACGCTGCGCCAGGTGCTGACGCCCGACGCGCTCCGCGGCCGCATGGGCTCCATCAACATGATCTTCTTCATGGGCGGGCCGCAGCTCGGGGAGGTCGAGGCGGGCGTCGTCGCGAAGGCGTTCACGCCCCGGATCTCGGTCGCCTCGGGCGGGCTCCTCTGCGTGGCCGTGGCCGCGGTGACCGCGCTCGTCGCGCCGTCCCTGCGGAGGTTCGAGCGCGGGTGAGGCCCGCGAGCGCCCCGCGACCTAGACCGCCCGCAGCCGGGCGCGGTCGCCGCCGAAGAACGGCCGGCAGCGCTCGACGAACCCCTCGAGGACGCCTCGCTGCTCCGCGGGGAGGCGCCGGGCGAACAGGGCGGCGAGGGCCTCGCGCGCGACCGCGACGCTCTCCGCGTAGCCGTCGGGCGTGAGCGAGCCGTCCACGAGCCGGTGGCGCAGGAAGAGGAGGAACGTCTGCACGACGTCCGTCATGCAGTAGGCGGCGATGCGGTCGAGCGCGCCCTCGGCGTAGAGGGCCTGCACGTCGGCGCCCGCGACGTCCTCCTTCCCGGGGAGCCCGACGAGCTTCGCGTAGAGGTCGAGCGGCGCGGCGCCCGCCGCGCCGTGCGAGGAGAGGATCTCCTTCACGTCGAGGTGCTCGGCGATCGCCCCGCCGCGCCGCGCGCCGGCGGGCATCGGCACGCCGTGCTTCAGCGACCGGAGCTCCAGGACCGGGACGTCGAAGCCCTTGCCGTGGAACGTGACGAGCGCGGCGCCCGAGAGCCGGTCCCAGGCCCGGGCGAGGAACTCCGCCTCGTCGCCGCGCCGGTCGGTCCAGGAGAGGACGTCGGTGACGCGCACGATCCCGCCGTCCTCGACGGCCTCGAGCAGGCACGCCGCGACGGGCCGGTGGTACGGCAGCGGGAGGAAGTCGCTGCGGCCGCCCGTGCGCGCGCGCCGGTCGGCGAGGACGCGCCGGAGCTGCTCCGCGTAGGGCCGGCCCGGCTCGCCGTCGACCGCGGAGACGAGCGCCTCGTCGGCCACCGTCTCGAGGTCGAGTGTCACGAACCGTCGCACGACCGCGAGTGTGTCACCGCGGTCTGACAGCCCCCTTTCGCCGGCCGCGCCTCCGGCGGCGAGGCCGGCCCTACCAGGTCTCGCGCCCCCCGCGGTCCGGCCCGGCGCCCAGGTACCGCGGCGCCGTCGATGGGTACTGCGGCAGCAGGTAGAGGCCGAGGTCGAGCGCGCTGTCGACCGCGGGGCTCCCGAGGCCCACCCGGTAGTCTCCGGCGGGGGCGAGCAGGAACTGCGGGTCGCCGGCGATCGTGCCCGGGTCTCCCGCGAGGCAGCCGTCGCTCGCGTTCCGGTAGAGCAGGTGGTCGTCGCGGCTCGCGAAGGTCGCGAGGCCGCAGCTGGCCGAGGTGACCGCGTGGCCGGTGAAGATCGCGTTCCGCAGCACGTTGTTCGGCGAGGCCACCGTCGTCTGGTAGGCGATGCCGGTGCCGTTCGAGGCGAAGGTGTCGTTCCGGAAGTCGCTCCAGCCCGGGCACAGGTTTCCGAACGAGACGCCGACGGCGAGCCCGGCGTACGTGTTCGACTGCGAGAGCAGCGCGACCTTCCCCGCCTTGCACTGCTCGACGTCGACGCCCGTCGCCGTCGCGCTGCCGAGGAAGCTCGAGTAGCGGATCGTCAGGGTGTCGTTGTTCGCGGCGTCCGTCACGTACACGCACTGGCCGGCGCAGCTCGCCATCCGCACGCGCGTGAGCGTGAGCGTGCCGTTGTCGATGATGCCCGGCATGTCGTGGAGGTTGCAGCCGTCGAAGGTCGCGGTCTTCTTGATTCCGATCACGACGGCGCTCGCCTGGTGGGCCAGCTCGAGGCCGTAGACGCGGGCGCCGTTGCCGTTGACCGTGAGCGACTTGCCGTCGAGGACCGTCCCCGCCGGCGCCGCGATGGTGACGCTGGAGGGGGTGATCGTGAAGGCGCCCGTGCCCGAGATCGTGTACGGGGCGGCGAAGGTGATCGTCGTGCCGGTCACCGCCAGGCGCAGGGCCTCGCCCAGCGAGAGCACGCCGTCCGGGCCGGGCGCGGCGCACGAGGTCGCGCCGTCGTCCTCGTCCGCGGCGGTCGTGACGACGCAGAGCGGGCTCGCGGTCGGCAGGACGAGGACCGTGACGCTCCCGAACCCGACGTCGCCGTCCGCGTCGCGGACCGCGACGCGCGCGAGGTAGGTGCCCGCGGCGGTGTAGACGTTCGAGGCGGTCTTCGTCGTCGTCCAGGCGGTCCACGGGGCCGCGGGCGCGGGGTACGCCGGCGCGGCGGTGGAGGCCCCGCGGAAGTCCCAGGACACCTGGAGGCTCGCCGCCGGGGTCTGGTAGTCGCTCGAGCCCGAGGCGTCGAAGCTCACCGCCTGGTTCACGAACACGACGACCGGGCTCGCCGCGACGCGCGCGAGGGGCGGCGAGCGGGTCGCGCCGATCACGTCGAACGCGGCGCAGGCGCCCGTCACCGCCGACCACGCGCCCGACCCGACGGCGCCCACGGTGATCCCGAGCTTCTGCGGGTCGGGATCCGCCCAGTCCACCGAGAGCGAGCCCGTCCAGACGCCCGCCACGAACGCGCTCGTGATCGTCGTCCCGGCCCCGCACCCGGCGACGCAGGAGAGGGTGGCGCCGGCGCCGTTCGGCGGCTGGGGCACGGCGAGCGACAGGGCCGCGGTGCCGGTGAACGCCGGCGTCGGGTTCCCGAACGCGTCGGCGGCCTGCACGCGCACCGCGTACGACCACGTGCGGATCCAGGTCGGCATCACCGGGTCGAAGACGAAATGGTCGGTGGGGCCGGGCGCGACCGTCTCCGCCTGCGCCGCGGGGGTCGGGATGCCGGCGCCCGCCGCGGTGACCGTCACCGTCCCGGCGGCGGTCCCGGCCATCCAGAAGGTCGCGGTGGCGCTCCCGGCGGCCAGGCTCGCGGCGCCCACCGGCGCGTCGCCGCAGCCCGCGACGGCGTGGAACGCGAACCCCGTCGCGGGGACGGCGGCGAGCGTCACCGCCGTCACCGCGGCGACCGGCGAGGGGTTGCCGTACGCGTCCCGCGCCTCGACGGTCGCCGGCGCCGAGCAGGCGCCCGCGACGAGCGCCTGCGGCGACGTCGTGAAGACGAGCCGGTCCGGGGCGGCCGGCGTCACCGTCTCCGGCTGCGACGCCGCCGTCGGGATGCCGGCGCCCGCGGCCGTGACGGTCACGGTGCCGGCCGCCGTGCCGCTGAACCGGAAGGTCGCGCCGGAGGCGTTCGCGGGGATGGCGACCCCGGTCACCGGCGTCCCGCCGCACCCCGAGGCGTCGAAGAGCTGGAACCCCGCCGCGGGCGCGGCGGAGAGCGACACCGTCGTCGCCGCCGCGACGGGCGCGACGTTGCCGTAGGCGTCGCGCGCCTCGACCGTCGCGACGCCGGAGCAGACGCCCGCGGTGACCGTCTGCGCGAGCGTCGTGAAGACGAGCCGGTCGGGCGCCGCGGGGGCGATCGCCTCGGACTGGGTGGCGGCGGTCGGGATGCCGCTCCCGGACGCGGTGATCGCGACGGTGCCCGAGACCGTGCCGCGGAACCGGAAGCTCGCCGTCGAGGCGCCCGCGCCGATGCTCGCGGAGGCGATCGGCGTCCCGCCGCAGCCCGCGGCGTCGAAGAGCTCGAACCCGGACGCCGGCGCGGCGGAGAGGGCGACCGGCGTCGCGGCGCCGACCGGCGCCACGTTGCCGTACGCGTCCCGGCTCTCGACCGTGACGAGGCCCGAGCAGAGCCCGGCCGTCACCGTCTGCGGGGAGGAGGTGAAGGCGAGGTGGTCCGGCGCGGCAGGACCCACCGTCTCGACCTGCGACGCGGCCCCGGGGATGCCGGCGCCGGAGGTCGCGACCGCGATCGCGCCCGCCGTCGTCCCGCGGAACCAGAGCGTCGCGCCCGATCCGCCCGCGGCGATGCCCACCGAGGTCACCGCGGCCCCGCCGCAGCCCGCGGCGTCGAAGAAGGCGAAGCCGGACGGGGGCGCCGCCGACAGCGCGACCGCCGTGAGCGCCGACACCGGCGCGACGTTCCCGTAGACGTCCCGCGCCTCGACCGTCGCCGCGGCGGAGCAGGCGCCCGCGGCGACCGCCTGCGCCGGGGAGGTGAAGACGAGCCGGTCGGGCGCGGCGGGGAGGACGGTCTCCGCCTGGTCGGCGGAGGTCCCGAAGGCGGAGGCGGTCACCGTCACCGCGCCCGCGATCGTGCCCAGGAACCGGAAGGTCCCGGTCGTGCCGCCCGCCGCGATCGCCGTCGAGGAGACCGGCGCGCCGCCGCAGCCGGATCCGTCGTGCAGCTCGAAGCCCCCCGCCGGGGCGGCGGAGAGCGCGACGGTCGTGGCGCCGGCGACCGGCGCGACGTTGCCGTACGCGTCGAGCGACACGACCGCGACGGCGGCCGAGCACGCGCCCGCGACCGCCGTCGCCGGCGCGCCGGCGAAGGCGATCCGGGCGGCGGCGGCGGGGTCGATCGTCTCCACCTGGCTCGCGCCGGCGAGGCCGGTCGGCGACGAGGCCAGCGTCACGGCGTTCGTGACCGTGCCCCGGAACCAGAAGTCCTTCCCGACGCTGCCCGCGGCGACGGCGACGCTCGCGCCGGGCACCGCCACCGCGCAGGCCGGATCCTCGAACAGCTCGAAGCCCGCCGCCGGGGCCGCCGCGAGCGCGAGCGCGACCGCGCCGCCGGGGTCCGCCGTCGCGTTCCCGAAGGCGTCGCGCAGCTCGAGGCGCGCCGTGCCCGAGCAGACGCCCGCCTTCAGGACCTGCGGCGCGGAGGTGAACACCACGCCCGCCGGGGCCGCCGGATCGACGGTCTCGACCTGCGTCGCGGCGCCGGGGATCCCCGCGGCGGCGGCGGTGACGGTGACCGGGCCGGCCGCCGTCCCGCGGAAGCGGAACGCCGCCGTCGAGCCGCCCGCGGCGATGCTCACCGAGCTCAGCGCGGCGCCGCCGCAGCCCGAGGCGTCGAAGAGCTGGAACCCCGTCGCCGGGGCGGCGGAGAGGGCGACGGCCGTCGCGGCGGCGACGGGCGCGACGTTGCCGTAGGCGTCGCGGGCCTCGACCGCCGCCGCGGCGGAGCAGGTGCCGGCGACGACGGTCTGGGCACCCGTGGTGAAGACGAGCCGGTCCGGGGCGGCCGGGGCGATCGTCTCCGCCTGCGCGGCGGGGTTCGGGATGCCCGCGCCCGCGGCGGTGACGGTCACGGCCCCCGCCGCCGTGCCCCGGAACGAGAAGGTGGCGCTCGTGCCGCCCGCGGCGATGCCCACCGAGGTCGCCGGGACGCCCGCGCAGCCCGGCCCGGCGAAGAGCTCGAACCCGGCCGCCGGGGCGGCGGAGAGGGCGACGGCCGTCGCGGCGGCGACGGGCGCCACGTTGCCGTAGACGTCGCGCGCCTCGACCGTCGCGGGGCCGGAGCAGGCCCCCGCCGTCACCGTCTGCGCGGCCGTGGTGAAGACGAGCCGGTCGGGCGCGGCCGGCTGGACGGTCTCGGCCTGCGTCGCCGCCGCCGGGATGCCGCCGCCCGCCGCCGTGACGGTCACGGGCCCCGCCGCCGTGCCGCGGAACCAGAAGCTCGCGCCGGAGGCGCTCGCCGGGACGGTCACCGCCGTCACTGCCGGGCCGCCGCAGCCCGCGGCGTCGAAGAGCTGGAACCCCGCCGCCGGCGCGGCCGAGAGCGAGACCGGCGTGGCGGCGGCGACCGGCGCGACGTTGCCGTAGGCGTCGCGCGCCTCGACGGTCGCGGCGGCCGAGCAGGCGCCGGCGATGACCGACTGCGGCGCCGTGGTGAAGACGAGCCGGTCCGGGGCGGCCGGAAGGATCGTCTCCGCCTGCGCCGCCGGGGTCGCGATCCCGGCGCCGGTCGCGGTGACGCTCACCGTCCCGGCCGCCGTCCCGCGGAACCAGAAGCTCGCGCCGGAGGCGTTCGCCGGGATGGTGACCGACGTCACCGCCGGGCCGCCGCAGCCCGCGGCGTCGAAGAGCTGGAACCCGCCCGGAGGCGCCGCGGAGAGCGCGACCGGCGTCGAGGCCGCGACCGGGGCCACGTTGCCGTAAGCGTCGCGCGCCTCGACGGTCGCCGCGGCCGAGCAGGCGCCGGCCGTCAGCGCCTGCGGCGCCGTCGTGAAGACGAGCCGGTCCGGCGCCGCCGGCACGATCGTCTCCGCCTGCGTCGCTCCCGCCGCGATCCCGGCGGCGGTGGCGGTGACGCTCACCGTCCCCTCCGCCGTCCCGCGGAACCAGAGGGTCGCGGCGGACGCGCCCGCGGGGAGGGTCACCGCGGTCACCGCCGGGCCGCCGCAGCCCGCGGCGTCGAAGAGCTGGAACCCCGCCGCGGGAGCGGCGGAGAGGGCGACCGCGACGGCGGCCGCGACCGGCGCGGCGTTGCCGTACACGTCGAGGGCCTGGACGGTCGCGCCCGACGAGCACGCGCCGGCCGCCACCGCCTGCGGGGAGGAGGCGAAGACGAGCTGGACCGGCGCCGCCGGACCGACGGTCTCGACCTGGCTCGCGGGCGCGGGGATCCCGGCGCCGGTCGCCGCGATCGTGACCGGGCCCGCCAGCGTCCCGCGGAACCAGAAGGTCGCCGCGGTGGTGCGGCTGGCGATGTCCACGGAGCCGACCGCCGCGCCGCCGCAGCCCGCCCGGGCGTAGAGCTGGAAGCCCGCGCCGGGCGTGGCCGCGAGCGCCACCGCGGTGCGCGCCGGCACCGGCGCAGGGTTCCCGTACGCGTCCCGCGCCTCCACCGTGACCGCGCCCGAGCAGTCGCCCGCGGCGACGGTCTGGGGCGCGGTGGTGAAGACGAGCCGGTCCGGAGGACCCGCGAGCACGGTCTCCGCCTGCGTCGCCGGCAGGAGCCCCGCGGCGGTCGCGGTCGCGTCGAACGTGCCCGCCGCCGTCGACAGGAACGAGAACGTCGCGGTCGCCGAGCCCGCCGCGACCGAGGCGGGGCCGCCGGCGGGTCCGGTGCAGTCCGGCGTCGCGTAGAGCGCCGTGCCGGCCGCGGGCGCGGCGGCGAGCGCCACGGGCGTCGCCGCCGGGAGCGGCGCGGCGTTCCCGAGGCCGTCCCGGACCTCGACGGTGAGCGGTCCCGAGCACCGGCCGGCGGTCGCCGTCACCGGCGCGCTCGTGAAGACGAGCTGCGCCGGCGCCGCCGGGACGATCGTCTCGGCCTGCGCGGCCGCCCCGGGCAGCCCGGCGCCCGTGGCCGTGACGGCGTACGCGCCCGTCGCGGTGGCGCGGAACCGGAAGCTCGCGGTGGTCGCGCCCGGCGCGAGCGGCGCGGCGGCGACCGGCGCGTCCCCGCAGGCCGCGTCGAGGTGGAACTCGAAGCTCGCCGCGGGCGCCGCCGCGAGCGACACGAGCGTCCCCGGTGCCACGGGCGAGATGTTGCCGAAGGCGTCGCGCGCCTCGACGGTCGCGACCCCCGAGCAGCTTCCGGCGGGGATGACCTGCGGGGCGGTGACGAAGGCGAGCGAGACGGGCGGGGCCGGCAGGACGGTCTCGCCCTGCGCGCCCGCGCCGGCGATCCCCGCTCCGGCGGCCGTCACGGTGACCGCCTCCGCGGTGGTCGCGCTGAACCAGAACGTGGTCGCGCTCGCGCCGGCGGCGAGGGTGACCGTCGCGACCGGCGGGTCGGCGCACCCGGCGACGGCGTGGAAGGTGAGCCCCGCCGCCGCCGTCGAGGAGAGCGCGACCGCGGTGTCCGCCGAGGGCGGCGAGTCGTTCCCGAAGGCGTCCGTGGCGAGCACGATCGCCGCGCCGGAGCAGGTGCCCGCCACGACCGTTTGCGGCGGGGTCGTGAACACGAGCAGGGCCGGGGGCGCGGGGCGCACCAGGCCGGCCTGGACGCCGGGGCCGAGGCCCGCGGCGCTCGCGTCGAGCGTGAACGGCCCCGCGAGGGTCGAGCGGACGTACACGGTCGCGGAGATCGCGCCGGAGGGGATGGTGGCCAACGGGGCGGGGACCGAGCAGGCGGGATCCGCATAGACGACCGCGGCGCCGCCCGCCACGGCGACGCCGACCGGGGCCGTCGCCGAGGTCGGCGCGCCGTAGAGGTCCTCGAGCGCGACGACCACCGGCCCGGCGCACGCGCCGGCGACGGCGTCGACCTGCGGCGAGGTGAACGCGACGCGCGCCGCGGGGGCGGGGAGCACCGCGAAGGGGTTCGAGACGCCCGTGTGCCCGAGCCCGTCGGTCGCGGTGAGCGCGTCGGACGCGTCGGGCGCGCGCACCTCGACCGGGCCCTTCCAGGCGCCCCACGCGAACGGTCCGATCGTCGCGGGGACGAGCGCGCCCGTCCGGTCGGTCAGCGCGACCGTCCCGCTGAACCCGGTCACCGGCTGGCCGGCGGCGTCGAGCGCCGTGACGGCGATCGCGAACGGCGCCTTCGCCACCTGCCCGGCGACGGGGTCGAAGCGGAACGACGCCACGAGGGCGCCGGCCTCGGAGGGCGCGAGCACGCGGTACGCGGCCGCGAGGGCGGCCTGCCTCCCGGCGGGATCCGAGACGGCGAGGTCGTAGGTCGCGGCGGGCAGGTCCTCCGGCACGGTGGCGAGGAGCGCGCCGTCGCCCGACGGGCGCACGTCGCGCAGGCGGTGGGTCCCGAGCCACGCCTCGAACCGCCCGTCCACGACGCTCGCGCCCGCATCCCCGTAGTTGGTGAGGACGTGCGCGTCGAGCCCCTCGCCCTCGATCCGGATCGCGACCGCCGTGCCCTCGAGCCCCTGCGCCGGCGTCACGGAACGGATCGCGGGCGCCGGGTCCCCCTCCCTCCCGCAGGCGAGCGCGAGGGCCGCCGCCGCCGCGAGGCCGGTCCAACGGAGCGCTGGGCGGGGGGGGCGCACGGGTCAGGGGGAGACGGCGACGGCCGTCTCGGCCGAGGGGAGGAGGTCCGGGACGGCGCGGAGGTGGGCGGTGCCCGCCGAGGCGCCGTGCAGGCGGAACGAGGCGCGGGTGGTGCCGGGGGCGAAGACGAGCGGGCCGGCGGCCGTGGAGCAGGCGGCGTCGGAGTAGACGGCGAGCGCGCCGGGCGGGCCGGACTCGAGCGCGACGGTCACGGTCGCGACGGCCGCCGCGGGGGCGCCGCCCGCGTCGCGCAGCTCGAGCTGGAAGGCGGGAGAGCAGGAGGACGCGGAGGCGGACGGCGGGGTCACGAACGCGATCTGCGCGGGGATCCCGGTCCCCACGTCGAAGGCGTTCGAGGTGCCGGAGAGCGTCCCGTCGCGCGCGGTGATCCGGTCCGCGGACCAGGGGACGGCAATCGCGAGCTCGACGGTCGCCCGCCCGAGCGCGAACGCCGCGCTCGCGGGCGCGACCGTGCCGCTCTGGTCCGTGAGCGCCGCGGAGCCCGCGTAGCCGCTCACCACGCGACCGGCCCCGTCGACGGCCGCGAGGGAGAGCGCGAACGGGACGCCCGCGCGCTGCGCGGGGACCGGGGAGACCTGGAACGCGACCGCGCTCGCGGCGTCGCTCGTCACCTCGTACCCGTCCGGCAGCACGCCGGTGCGGCCCGCGGGATCCGTGACGGAGACGTCGTAGCGCCCGGGCGGGAGGCCGGCCGGAACGACCGCCGTGAGGGTCCGCCGCTCGGTGAACGCGACGGAGCCGAGCGCGACGGCCGGGCTCCCGTCCCACGGCAGGAGGCTCGCCGCGAAGGTCGCCTGGAGCGTGCTGCCCGAGCCGTCGGCGTAGTTCGTCTTCACCGAGGCGTCGAAGCCCGCGCCGGAGATCTCGACCGGCGTCGGCGCCGACGAGCCGCCCTGGCGCGGCGTCACCGAGAGCGGCACCGGCCCCGGGGGCGGGGAGGACGCGCAGGCGGCGACGAGCAGGGCCGCGAGGGCGAGGGCGCGGGCGCCCGGGCGAGGCCGCGCGCCCATTCAGAAGATCCCGAGCCGGTAGCCGAGGTCCACCGCGAGCCCGCCCGCGTTCAGCTCGAGGGCGGGGCTCGACACGAGGGCGACGCCGTAGGAGGCCTCCGCGAAGAGCTGCCCGGGGCCGATCGCCCAGCCCGCGGCGAGGAAGCCGAGGCCGCCGTAGCCGATCGCGGTGGCGGCGGTCGTCACGAGCGAGCTCTGCGAGCTCGCCCACGCGAGCGTGCCGCCCCCGCCGAGGACGAGCGAGAGCCGGCGGGCGGCGTACACCTCCCAGCCGAGCCGGAGCGTCACCGGGGCGTAGGTGACCTCCGACGTGCTCCGGAGACCGGTCGCCGGATCGGAGACCGTCTGGCGGGCCCGGGCGAAGGTCGCCGAGACGCCCGCGCCGAGCCAGGCGCCGCCGAGCTCGAAGGGGCTCCAGAGGTCGAGCCCGGCGTGCGGCGCCCGGAGATCGTCGAACGCGGTGGTCCAGCCGAGCCGCGGCCCGACGAGGAGCCGGCGCGGGTTCTCGCGGAGCGGCAGCGGGAAGCGCTGCTCGAACGTGCCGCCGGCGTCCGCCACCCGCAGCGTGGGGACGCCGCCCGGCGAGCGGGCGGGCGCGACGTAGATCGCCTCGTATCGGCCGCCGCCGCGCGGGACGAGCTGACCGAGGGCGCCGGCGCTCGCGACCGCGAGGATGGGGGCCTTCTCGAGCGGCATGCCGGCGGCGTCCCGCACGTCGAGGGAGACGGTCGCGCGGCTGTGGCCGTCGACGGGCACGAGCGGCGGCTCGAAGCTCGCGATCACCGTCTTCGGGACGGGGTCTGCGGCGAGCTGGTAGTTCGCGGCGCCGGACGCGTTCCGCCCCCTCGCGTCGACGGCGGTCGCGCGGAACTGGACGAAGCCGCTGCCGAAGTCCGCCGGGGGCGTCCACGGGACGTCGTAGAGCCCGTTCCCCCGCGACACCGCCGCTCCCGCGGTGCCCGCGGTCGCCGCGACCTGCACCTTCGCCGGGAGCCCGAGCCCTTCGGCGCTCATGACGAGGACCGAGATCGTCCCCGGCGCCTTGCCGCCCGGCGCCATCGCGACGAGCGGCGGCTTCACGATCACCTTCGCGGGCGGCGGCAGCCCGAGGACGACGCGCGCGCTCGCCCTCGCCGCGAGGTCTCCCGCGACCCCGACGTCGAACTTCACGTCCGGCGCGGTGGTCCCGGGCGGCGGCACGTAGCCGTAGAGGAACCGGCCGTTCTGCGTCCGCTCGAAGGTGGCCTTCCCCGCGGTCGCCCGGATCGCGATCCGGTCGGGCGAGCGCCCCGCGCCGTCGAGATCGTAGAAGACGTGCAGCTTCACCTGGTCCTTGCCGTCCGCCGTGATCGCGTACGGCACGAGGGCCGCGGTGAGCCGGTTGTAGTGCGGGATCTCGATCGGCACGCTGCGCTTGGTGGCCGCGCCGTTCGGGTCCCTCACGTGCACCTCGACCGTCCGGATGTTCGGCGGGACCTCGACCGGGACGTGCGCCTTCCCCCTCGCGTCGATGCGCACCGGGCCGAACGTCTCGAAGGGGGTGACGACCGTCACCGCGGCGCCGGGCTGCCCCTTCACCTCGACCGTGGTGGTGCCGAAGAGCGCGAGCCGCAGGAAGTCGATCTGCGCGTCGGGGCCGGTCTCCTTCCACACCGCGACGAGCGCGACCTGCGGGTAGCGCTCCGGGGGCGGCACGTAGGTCGCGCTGTACTTGCCCGGCCCGACGCGGACCGGCTCGGAGAAGGCGCCGACGTTCACCGACAGGCGAAGCGGCCGGTCCTCCGTCCCGGGCGCCTCCAGGACGCCGATGGTGACCGTCGCCGCCGGGGTCTTCCCGAGCACGATCGCCCCGCCGTGCACCGCGATCGACGACGCGCGCGCTTCCCCGGCCGCCGATAGCACGGTGAGTGCCATGACGGTGAGTGAAGCAGCGGAGCGCGAGACCGTGGGGCGGGGAGGCGCCCAGGACATGGCGCGAGCGTACCGGGTGGGAAGGGGGCGTCCCATTCCCGAGACCGCGGGTCGTTGCCGCGGGTTACGGCCCGCGGGTGGCAGGGCCGGTGGCGGCGTGGGCGCCGCGCGCACCCCGCGATATCGCCCGGAAGCGACCGATGGCGGCGGCCGTCGACCGTGGCTTCTCGTCCCACCCGTTCGGCCGAGGCCCGGGGCGGGACGCCCTTGTTCGGCGTGCCCCTTCAGAGCCGGATCGGTCCTCGACGCGACGCGTCTAAGCTGGCGTCCACCAGGAGGACGCACGATGACGCTGCAGGAGAGGATCGACACCCTCGAGGCGGAGGCGCGCGGACGGATCCGCCGCGCGCTCAGCACCGGAAACGAGAAGCTGATGGAGCTCGACGGCGCGCTCGCCAGGGTCGCCCGGGACGGCTGGACGGTTCCGGGGATGCGACGCCGTCTGCACGACCTGCGCGCCCGCGCCGAGAACCTCCGCGCGAACACGCTGAAGAGGGTGGAGGCGCTGCCGGGCGAGGCGGTGACGAAGCTCGCCACGAACACGCGCGCGCCCGTCCAGAACCTCGCCAGGGGGCTGGCCGCGTGGGCGAAGAAGATGGAGCCGCCCGGGCCGACGGCCGTGGAGGCGCAGGCGGCCGAGGGGGAGGGCGAGGGCAAGCCCGAGGAGGTCGCGAAGGCGTCGTAGCGCCGCGCAGTCGAATCGAGTACCGGATACCGAGTCCCGAGCCCGGTGATTCTCCGGGCGCGGGCTCGTCCACGGATTCGAATCCATCGGGGCGGGGGAGGCTCGGACGTGTCGCCGGAAGGGACCGGAGGAGCTCGCGGGATGATCGGGACGACCCCCAGCGCGACGCAGATCGAGACCGCGGTGGGCGCGCGCTACGCGACCCTCGCGTCCTCGTGCTGCTCCTCGCTCTCGTGCGGGGCGGCGCTCGATCGCGCCGCGCCGGTGCCGGGCGAGACGGTCGTCGACCTCGGCTGCGGGCGAGGACAGGACGTCGTCCGCGCGGCCGCGCTCGTGCGCGACGGCGGCCAGGCGATCGGGGTGGACCTCTCGGCCGAGATGCTCGAGAAGGCCCGCCGGCTCGTCCCGGGGTCGCTCTCGAACGTCCGGTTCGTGCGCTCGGGCTTCGCCCCCCTCGACCTGCCCGACGCGATCGCCGACGTCGTCGTCTCGAACTGCGCGATCAACCACGCGCCGGACAAGGAGGCGGTCTACCGCGAGATCCACCGCGTCCTTCGGCCCGGCGGCCGGTTCGTCGTCGCGGACGTCGTCGCCGAGGAGGAGCTGCCGGAGTCGGTGCGCTCCGATCCGGCCGCCTGGGCGGCGTGCTACGGCGGCGCGATCCCCGAGGCCGAGTACGTGGCCGCCGCCGGCCGGGCGGGCTTCGACGCGCTGGAAGTGCTGGAGCGGAGCGAGCCGTACGAGAAGGAAGGCGTCTGGATCCGCAGCCTCACGCTGAAGGGGACCAAGCGATGACCACCACGCACCTCGACCTCGAGCAGAAGGACCTCAGGCTCATCGTGCAGTCGCTCGAGAACTGCCTGAACACCTGCCAGACCCGGGCGAAGAAGCCCGACGCGCCGTGCGAGGACTGCGACGCCGCGCGCGCGCTGCGGCAGCGGCTGGAGAAGCTCATCAAGGCGTAGCACCCAACGAAGGAGACACCACGGATGAAGATGCTGACGAAGCCCAAGAAGACCTGCTGCGCGGAGAGCGCGGCGCAGTGCTGTGCGAAGTCGTCGCGCCTCGTGACCGGCTGCCACGACTAGCCGCCCCGAGACAGGAAGCGTCGGGCCCGCGCGGGAGCGGTTCGCCCGCCGGGCCCGTTTCACACCCAGGAGGTGGACCGTGAGTCAATTCGTGAAGGAGATCGGCGCCCAGGAGTACGAGCGGGAGGTGCTCGCCGCGGGCGAGCCGGTCGTGCTGGACTTCTACTCCACCGAGTGCCCGCCGTGCGAGGCGCTCGCCCCCAAGTACGAGGCGGTCGCGGAGGCGTTCGCGGGCCGCGCGCGCTTCTTCAAGATCTTCCGCCAGGGGAACCGCGAGCTGGCGACGCGCCTCGGCGTCACCGGCAGCCCGACCCTCGTCTTCTACAAGGGCGGCAAGGAGGTGGGCGAGCGCATGACGGGCGAGGAGATCAAGAAGACGGCCCTCAAGGCGCAGGTGGAGTCGATGCTGCCGTAGGGCGCCTCGAACCCTTGCGGCCAGCCGCGCCTCTCACGACGGAGGAGGAGTCCGAGAATGTCCGAGCGATACGACGTCATCATCGTGGGGGCCGGGCCCGCCGGGCTCGCCGCCGCCATCTACGCGGCGCGCGCCCGGCTGAAGACGCTGGTCGTGGACGAGAGCGTCCCCGGCGGCCAGGTGAAGACGACGCACAAGGTGTCCAACTACCCCGGCTTCCCCGAGGACGTCTCCGGCAAGGAGCTCGCCGGCGCGTTCGCCGCGCAGGCGCAGCGCTTCGGGGCCCGCATCGCGAAGGCGATCGAGATCACCGAGCACGCGCTCGGCGGACCCGAGAAGAAGCTCGTCCTCGACGAGGACGAGGAGGTCGTCGCGCCCGCCGTCATCGTCGCGACCGGCGCGAAGCCGCGCGAGCTCGGGCTCCCCGGCGAGAGCAAGTTCAAGGGGCGTGGCATCTCCTACTGCGCCACCTGCGACGGCGCCTACTTCGACGGGAAGGACATCCACGTCATCGGCGGCGGGAACTCGGCGGTGGAGGAGTCGCTCTTCCTCACCCAGTTCGCCCGCACCGTCACGATCGTCCACCAGTTCGACGAGTTCCAGGCCGAGCCCGCCTCCGTGCAGGAGGCGCTCGCGAACCCGAAGATCCGGGTGCTCCTCTCGCACGAGCCGCGGGGCTTCTACGGCGAGACCGCGCTCGAGCGGCTCGAGGTGGAGGACCTGAAGGCGAAGCAGCGGAAGACGCTCCAGACCGACGGCGTCTTCGTCTTCGTCGGGATGACGCCGCGGACGGATCTCATCAAGGACGTCGTCACCCTCGCGAAGGGCGGGTACGTCGAGACGAGCGACGCGATGGAGACGAACGTGCCGGGCCTCTTCGTCGCGGGCGACGCGCGCGTGAAGCGCTTCCGGCAGATCACGACGGCCGTCGCCGACGGCACGATCGCCGCGCTCGCCGCGCAGCGCTACGTGAAGGAGCACCGCCGGTGATCCGGGACCTCGCGACACGCCACTGGCGCACCGCGCTCGGCGCCGCCCTCGGCGCGACCGGCGGCGCGCTCTACGCGCACTTCGTCGGCTGCCACACCGGCACCTGCGCCATCACCTCGAGCGTCTGGACCTCCGGCGCCTTCTTCGGCTTCACGGGCGCGCTCGTCGCGATGCCGGGGAAGCGGCGCGACCCGCCGCGGGAGCGCGAGCCGGCGCCGTAGCGCCGGTCTAGGCTCCCTCCCGCCCGGCCGCGACCGCCCGCGCCGGGAGCCCGTCCGGCGCCAGCGCGGCCCGCAGCGCGCGCCGCGCGGGGCGCTCGAGCAGCGTCGAGACGGCGACGGAGATCGCGATCGCCGCGGCCGCGAACGCGAGCGCGAACGCCGCGGACGCCGGCGCCGCCGGATCGGGGGCGAGGAGCCGCCGCGACCAGAGCCAGAGCGGCTCCTGCAGCGCGTAGAGCGCGAAGCTCGCGTCGCCGAGCGTCCGCGCCGGGCGGGACGCGAGCACCCGCGCCGCGGGGCCGCCCGCGCGGGCGAGCCCGAGCAGGATCACCGCGAAGAGCGGGACGAGCGCGCCGTTGTGGAGGAGGACGTACGGCACGCCGCCCAGCGCGAGCAGCGCGAGGACGCCCGCGGCCGCGGCCCCCGCCGCCGCGGGGGGGACCCGGAGCGGCCCCCGGCGGTCGAGGAGCCCGAGCGCGACGCCCGCGACGAACTCCCCGCCGCGGGCGAGGGGGTGGAACTTCAGCGCCTCGAGCCAGAACGGCTCGTTCCAGGCCATGTCCGCCACGGGCCCGTCGGGCCGCAGGGCGAGCCAGGCGAGGGGCAGCGCGAGCGAGGCCGCCCACGCGACGGTGAGCGCGGCGAGGAGCCCGCGCCGGGAGAGGCGGGCGAGGCGCGCCGCGACGAACGGGAACGCCGCGTAGAACGCGAGGACGACGGAGGTGGACCAGCCGGGCGTGTTCCACAGGCGCGCGATGGACGGCACCCACGCCTGCACGAGGAGGAGCGACGCGAGGCCGACGAGGGCCGCCTTCGCCGCGCCCGCCCCGCCGTGTCCGGCCCAGCGCTCGAGCGCGAACGGCGCGGAGAGGACGAAGGCGAGCAGGTACGCCGGGTAGAGCCGCGCCACCCGCGCGATCCAGAAGGCGCGCCGCGCCTCCGGGCCCATCGGCGCGGGGTACGCGCGCGCGAGGACGAACCCGGACAGCAGGTAGAAGAGGCCGACCCAGACGTAGCCCCCCTCGCGCACGAGCTCGAGCGGCGCCGGCGCGCCAAGGACGAGCGGCCCGCCGTAGTGGAAGAGCAGGATCCCGAGCGCGGCCGCGAAGCGGAGACCGGTCAGGGCTGCGAGCCGGTCGGTCCGGGGCGCGTCCATCCCGAGAACGATGCCCTCCGGCGCCGGCGCCGACCACGGCCCGGTCCGGGGGATACGCGCGGGGAGGGGGACGTGCAGGCGGGGCGGAGCGCCGGCCCACCGCGCGCCCTGCGACGCCGGAGAGACGAGGCTCCCCCGCTCCCGCCGCGCGGCGGCAGGAACGGGGAAGACGCGCCCGGTCGGGGGCTACAGCGGCGCCGACGCGGAGGCGCTCGCCGAGGCCGATGGGACGGCCCGCACGGACGAGCCCTTCTCGGCGGGGCCCATCTTCGACTCGCCCTGGAACACCACGCCCTTGTCGATGGCGAGCGACGGGCTCTCGACGTTGCCGCGGAGCTTCGCCGGGTGGTGGAGCTCCACGGCGGCCTTCGCCTTGATGTTGCCGTTCACCTCGCCGTACACGATCACGGTCCCGCACGTGATGTCCGCGTCGATCTTGGCGTGCTCGCCGACCACGAGGACGTCGTTCGTGAAGATCGAGCCCTTGAACTTCGCGTCGATCCGGACCGTCCCGGCGAACGTGAGCTTCCCCTCGAACTCGGCGCCCTCGCCGAGCAGCAGGTCGCCGTTCGACGACGGGGACGTGGTGACGTCTTCGCGCTTCATCGCCATGGGGGTCCTCTCTTCCTTCTTCTCACGGGTGGGGGGCTGCGGCTCGGACTGCGGCGGGTGCTGCGCGAGCTGCGGCTGCGGTGGTGCCTGCGGCAGCGGGTCCGCCGCGGGCCCGCCCTCCGGTCTCTCGAGCTTGTTCCAGAACGCCATCGGTCCCTTTCGGAGAGGGCTTGGGGTCGAGCCCTCACTACGCGCGAAGGCCGCGCGGAATTCCCGGCCCGCGCCAGGAGCGAGTTACGCAGCGCGCGGGCGGCGGACATCGGGGCAGAGGTGTGCATCCCCGTCCGGCTGGCTTCCTGGGGCGTGAGCGCCCGCTCCTGCCGCGGATCTCGCGCTCAGGCGGGCGTGCGCTCGCCCGGGGGGCCGTACGCGCGCGGGTCGAGCCCGTAGCGGAACGCGACGCTGATCCGCGGCCCCGCGCGGGCGACCTTCGGCACGGCGTGCTGCCAGGTGCGCTGGGTCGCGCCGCCGGTCACGAGGAGGTCGCCCCGCCCGAGCCGGAACGCGCGGGAGCGGCCGCCGCCCCTGGGGCGCAGGAGGAACGTCCGCGGCTCGCCGAGCGACACGAGCGCCACGATCGGCTCGGCGATCGCCTTCGCGATCCGGTCGCCGTGCCAGGCGACGCCGTCGCGGCCGTCCCGGTACAGGTTGAACCCCGCCGAGTCGAAGACGACGCCGTAGCGCTCGCCGAGCGCGACGCGCAGCTCGTCCACGATCGGCGGGCGCAGGGGCACCCCGTCCGCCGCGCGCCACGGCGACGTGAGGCGCGGCTCGACGACGCGGCGGTCGTACATCCAGCGCGTTCGCGCGTCCCAGCGCCGGGCCTCGAGCACGAGCGCGAAGAGCCGATCCGAGCCGATCACCCAGCCGGGCGCGAGGTCGATCCAGCTCGTCCCGTCGAGCCGGATCCGCTCGAGGCGCGAGAAGGTCCGGTCGAAGGACGGTGCGCCGGCGTCGAGGAGCGAGGGCTGGAAGCCATCCACGGCGGAGTCATAGCGACGCCGCCCCCGCTCCCCAACCCTCTCCCCTGGCGCTGCCAGGGGGAGAGGGGGAATGCGCTCGGCGCCACGCGGCAGCCGCGCTGGCGGGCTTCTCCGGGCGCTCGGCGCCACCCGGCAGCCGCGCTGGCAGGCTTCTCCGGGCGCTCGGCGCCACGCGGCAGCCGCGCTGGCGGGTTCTTGCGGGTGCTCGCGGCCGCGCGGCACGCTAGGCGAGCGCGGATCCGCCCGTGACGCCCACGATCTCGCCCGACACGTAGCTCGACTCGTCCGACGCGAGGAACACGTACACGGGCGCGACCTCGGCCGGCTGGCCGGGGCGCTCGAGCGGCGCGCTCTCGCCGTGCTTGCTCACCTTCTCCTCCCGGAACGACTGCGCGACGAGGGGCGTCCAGATCGGCCCCGGCGCGACGCCGTTCACCCGGATGCCGCGCCTCGTCAGCTCCCGGGCGAGCCCCTGCGTGAACGTTCGGATCGCTCCCTTCGTAACGGCGTAGTCGAGGATCCGGGGGTTCGGGTGATACGCCTGGATCGACGTGGTGTTGACGATCACGGCGCCGGGCTTCAGGTGCGGCAGCGCGTGCCGGACGAGGTGGAACATCGCGAGGACGTTCGTCCGGAACGTCCGGTCGAGCCGCTCGGGGTCGAGATCCTCGAACCGCTCGAGCTGCCGGCCCTGGTACGCGGCGTTGTTCACGAGCACGTCGATCCGGCCGAACCGCTCCAGGGTGTCCCGCACGACGCGCGCGCAGCGCGACTCCTCCCCGAGGTCGCCGGCGAGCAGCAGGCAGCTCCTCCCGGCCGCCTCGACGACGCGCTTCGTCTCCTCGGCGTCCTCGTGCTCGTCGAGGTACGCGACGGCGAGGTGGGCGCCCTCGCGCGCGAAGGCGAGCGCGACGGCGCGCCCGATGCCGCTGTCGCCGCCCGTCACGATCGCGACGCGATCGGTGAGCCGCCCGCGCCCGACGTAGGTCTTCTCGCCGTAGTCGGGGCGCGGCCGCAGCTCCTTCTCGGAGCCGGGCGTCGCCTGCTGCTGCGGCGGGAAGGGCGGCTGTCGCTCCTTCCTCCGCGGATCCTCGTTCCGGTCCCTCGCCACGGCCCACCTCCCGACGGGAAGGTAGGGCCCGCCGCGATCAGGCGCCGTCGAGGCCGTAGTACCGCGCGCCGAGCCCGAGCAGCTCGGGGACCGGGCGGCAGTCCGGACCGGAGACGCCGCGCCCGTGGGCGTCGGCGAGCGCCGCGCAGCCGCCGCCGCAGATCGCGGCCGACGCGCAGGTGCGGCACTCCGGGATCGTCGCGGTCGAGCGGGCGCGCCAGGGGGCGATCGCCGCCTCGTCGCGCACGATCTCGGGGTGGAAGCTGCCGAGCCGGTAGCGCGGGTTCCCCACCGTCGCCGTGCAGCCGTAGAGGCCGCCGTCCGGGGCGAAGGCCCACTCCTTCTTGGCCGCGGGGCAGGCGTCGAGGTTCGCGACGGGGAGCTCGCCCGTCTCGGCGAGGTGACGCGCGCCGTGCAGCCGCGGCCGGTGGAAGCGCCGCAGGACCGGGTGCTGCTCCGCGAGGCGCGCCCACTCCGTCCACAGCTCGACGCGATCGAACAGCGCGCCGCGGGCCTGCCGGCTCGCGCACCCGAACAGCTCGTAGTTCCGGCCGATCTGCGTCTTGAACCGGCGCTCCGGCAGATCGAGCCAGCCCTTCTCCTCGGCGAGCCGGGCGAGGGCGGGCACCGCGGGGAGGTTCTCCCGGTCCGCGACGACGCGCAGGTTCACGGGCACGCCCGCCGCCACGAGCGCGTCCACGCCCCGCACGATGCGCTCGAACGTGCCGCGCCCCGAGCCGTGCGGGCGGCGCGCGTCGTGGATCGCCTGCGGGCCGTCGATCGTGACCTGGACCTCCTTCACGGCGCCGCCGGCGAGGGCCGGCACGAACGCCTCGAGGTCGTAGCCGTTCGTCACGGTCGCGACCTGGAGGCCGCGCGCGCGGGCGCCGGCGAGGTAGCGCCCGAGCCGGTCGTGGTGCGCGGGCGTGTCGACGAGGGGCTCCCCGCCGAAGAGCGTCAGGTAGGGCCGGGGCGAGTCCGCGCCGTGGAAGCGGTCGACGTAGGCGAAGAACGCGTCCACGACCGCCGGCGACACGAGGCCGCGCGCCTGCGGGTCGAAGACCTCCTGGTAGCAGTAGGTGCACGAGAGGTTGCAGCCGAAGGTCGGCACCACGATGAGCTGCGTCGGCGTCCGCGCCGACTCCGCCTCGAACTCGGCGCGCGCGGCGGCGAGGAGGGCGCGATCCTCGTCCTCGGAGTCCACGACGAAGCGCGCCTCGCGGAGCGTCTCCTCGGGCAGCGATCGCGGCAGCGGGCCCCCCGTCGCGAGCGACTCGAGCGCCCGGGCGTCGTCGCGATCGACGATCGCCGCCTGCCCCGTGAGCGGCTGGACGAGGAGCGCGCGGGCGGTCCCGGGGAGGGGGGCGACGAGGGTGCTGCGGCTGAGGCGCATCGCGGGAGTGGTCATGGTCTGCCCGCGGTGGGAGCCCGGGCCGGCCCTTCGGGGTTCACGGCCTCGAAGGGGCGCCCGAGGCGCGACGGGCCGCCCGGAGGCGGCCCGCCGAAGCCGATCCGGTCCGGAGCGCTACGGGTACCAGTTCCGCGTGTTCTGCACCGCGTGGCAGGCGACGTTGGTGCAGGTCTTCGCCGTGCCGTCCCAGGTCCCCGGCACGTCGAGCGCGACGTCCTTCTGCCCGTTCACGTGCAGTGCCTTGTTCACGATCGACGGCGTCGCGCCCGTCCCCGCGACCGTCAGGTGGCAGTAGCCGCAGGGGAACTGGTGGTTCGTGAACCCGTGCTGACCGGTGGTGGGCGGCGTCCCGTGGCAGCCGTCGCAGGCGATGGAGGTCGCGGTCCACGCCGGCGAGACGGTCGTGGACGGCCCGGGGGCGGTGGGGTTCACGAACGCGGTGCCGGTGCCGTGGCAGTACACGGCGCAGGATCCGCCGTTCCCGGCGTACGACGGGGTCACGCCCTGGGTCGCGGGGGAGGCGAAGGCGATCGTCGCGGGCTGCCCGTCGACGTGGCCGAGCGAGCCCGGGAACGTGCGGGGCGGGATCCCGCCGTGGCACGTGCCGCAGGTGAGCGGGTTCGCGTAGGTCGTCCCGACGAGGTGAGCCTGGTGCGCGCCGACCTTCGGGTTCGCGCTCGTCTGATCCGCCGTGCGGTCGAGGGCGAGCGGCGGCGCCGCGAGCGGCAGGTTGGCGTCGGTCCAGCCCGGGGTCCGCGTGCCGTGGCAGAAGGTGCAGTTCGTCTTCCAGTCGGCGTACCCGATCGTCTCGTGGCACGCGTTGCAGGAGACGCCGACCGCGCCGCCGCCGTAGTCCGCCCCGTGACACTCCGTGCACCCCGAGGCGCCGCCCTCGGCCGCGGGGCCGTGGAGGCTCGGCGGGAACGGCAGGGGGTGGGCGGAGACGTCCACGTGGCCGTTCAGGTGCGTGCCGCCGGGGATGATGACGTTGCCGGGGCCCACCGAGGTCGAGTGGCAGGTGTAGCAGACGGTGACGCCCTGCGGGTGCGGGTCGGCGGGCGGGAAGCCGTGGCAGCGCGTGCAGTCGTTGATCGCCGAGGTCTCCTCGACCTTCCGGGCGGTGTCGCACGCGGCGACGAGGAGGGCGAGGGCCGCCAGGGTTCCAGCTCGAGCGAGTCGCATGTTCCTTTGACCTCGGTGCGCGGGCGCCCCCGGGGCGGGGAACGGCCGACGACGGAGAATGCCCCTGATTTCGAGGGTCGAGCCTTGATCCAGGCCAAGGGGGCCAGGGGCCGAGGTCCCCGCGAAGAGGACCTGCCGGTGGCGCGCTCCGGCCCGGCGCTCACTTCACGAACCGGACGCACTGCTGGATCTCCTCGGACTCGCACTGGGCTCGGCCTTCTTCCCCTGAGCCTCCGGAGACAGCGCCGCACATCCCCGCTATCATCCGAAGGGGAGGGCGGGGAGGAGCTTCGCGTGACGCAAGCGGAACGCCTGGCTCGCCGCGCCGAGCTGCGCGCGGACATCGACAAGGTGAAGGGTGAGCTCGAGGGGCTCCTCGAGGACGAGTCACGTCTGATGGAGGGCTGCGAGCACGTCTACGAGGACGGGCGCAGCGCCGCGACGGGCGGCCGCGTCCGGATCTGCGCGATCTGCGGCCAGCTCATCAAGCACCGCGACGAGAAGCTCTGGGGGTAGCCGCGGCGCGGCCGCCGGTGGACCGGGCGCCGTCCGGCGTGACCCCGCGTCACGCCGGCAGGGCGGCGGTCGGGACCCCGGGCTAGTATCTGCCCTCGCATGGCCACCCTGACCCCCTTCCGCGCGCTCCGTCCCCCGCCGGCCCGCGCCGCCCGCGTCGCCGCGCCCCCCTACGACGTCGTCTCGACGCGCGAGGCGCGCGAGCTCGCCGCCGGGAACCCCGACAGCTTCCTGCGCGTGTCGCGCCCGGAGATCGACCTGCCGCCCGGGACCGACGAGCACTCCGACCCGGTGTACCGCAAGGGCGCGGAGAACCTCGCCGACCTCGCCCGGCGCGGCGTGCTCGTGCAGGACCCCGCGCCGCGGCTCTACGTGTACGCGCAGAAGATGGGGAAGCACGGGCAGACCGGCCTCGTCGCGTGCGCGTCCGTCGACGAGTACGACCGCGACGTCATCAAGAAGCACGAGAAGACGCGCGCGGACAAGGAGGACGACCGGGTCCGGCACATCGACGCGCTCTCCGCGCACGACGAGCCGGTGTTCCTCACCTACCGGGCGGTCCCGGAGATCGACCGCGCCGTCGAGGCGGTGAAGCGCGCGGCGCCGGAGGTGGACCTCGTGACGCCCGACGGCGTCGCCCACCGGCTCTGGGTCGTGCCGCCCGACGCGGGCGCGCGGATCGAGGCGCTCTTCCGCGCCGTGCCGGCGCTCTACGTCGCGGACGGCCACCACCGCTCCGCCGCGGCCTCCCGCGTCCACGCGCGCCGGCGCGGGCAGCCCGGCGAGCACGGCGCGTTCCTCGCCGTCGTCTTCCCGCACGACCAGATGCAGATCCTCGCCTACAACCGGCTCGTGCGCGACCCGCGCGGCCGCGCGCCCGCCGCGCTCCTCCAGGCGCTGCAGGAGATCTTCGACGTCGAGCCGGCGGCGAGCCCGATCCCGGATCACCCGCTCGCGTTCGGGCTCTTCCTCGGCGGCCGCTGGTGGCACGCGCACGTGCGGCCCGGGACGTTCGACGCGTCCGACCCGGTCGCTTCGCTCGACTGCTCGATCGTGCAGGACCAGATCCTGGAGCCGCTCTTCGGGATCGCCGACCCGCGCACGTCGAGGGACGTGGACTTCGTCGGCGGGATCCGCGGGCCGGAGGAGCTCGAGCGCCGCGTGGGCGAGGAGGGGTGGTCGCTCGCGCTGCACCTCTTCCCGACCCGGATCGAGCAGCTCCTCGCGGTGTCCGACGCGGGGAAGCTCATGCCGCCGAAGAGCACCTGGTTCGAGCCGAAGCTGCGGAGCGGGCTGTTCGTGCATCCGTTCTGAGCCCCCAGCGTCCGCGCTTCAGACGCGCGGCGCCGCCGGCGGCGCCGTGGCCGGCGGCGGTGCGGGCGTGCGGGTGCGGTCCCGCTCATCGGCGGGAGGAGCACCCGCGCGAGGGTTCTTCGTGAACCGATCCATCCAGGCGTCCCCGAATACCTCCCGCGCGGCCCGGTCGTTGTGGCGGTCGCAGCACACCCGGCAGTCACGAGCCCGCGGCGCTTCGCGTGCCGCGCGATGACGAGGTCGAGCCCGGCCTCGAGGACTTCCGCGATGCTCCCCGCCGGAAGCGAGTGCGACAGCGCGTCCCTCGCCTGCTCGAGCTTCTTCTCGAAGCGCTTGTCGGCGGTGAGGTGGATCCGGATGAGCTCGGCCGAGAGCGGCTCGATGGTGGAGGGCGGCGGTCCGGCCGGCGGAACGGCGCGCGGCGGCAGGGGCGCGAGCGGGGCGGCGGCGGGATCCGGTTCGCCCGGGCGAACCACTAAGAGTGAAAACGAGGCCGCCTGGGCGGGCGCGGGTGCCTCCTTCGGGGCGGCGAGCTCGAGCCGCGGCGCCTCGACCGGCGCGCGGAGCGTCGTCACGACGTCCCGGCGCGGCGGCGCCTCGTCGGGCCGGAGCTCCGCCGCGACCGCCTTCGCCTCCCGCTTCGAGAGGTGGAAGAACCTCGGCAGCACCTCGTCCTGGGTCTCCGGGGTGAGGACCTTCGAGAGCTCGCCCATGGTGGAGATGCACAGGCGG
>DASVZX010000269.1:0-10944 GCA_036391435.1 Anaeromyxobacter sp.
TGGCGCGCGCCGCCCGGAGGCGCCGACGCGGGGTGCTCCGCGGGCTTGCCGCGCGCCGCCGCCAGGCTCGCCGCGAGCGCGTCGGCGAGGCTCACCACCTTGGCGGGCGCCTCCTCCGGCGCCGGCGCCTCGATGGTCTCGCCCTCGGCCTTCCGGTGGACGAGCTCGAGCACGCGCTCGCGGTGCACGTCCGGGTAGCGCTCGGGCTCGAACGGCGAGGTGAGCGAGCCCACGAGCTGCTCCGCCATGTGCAGCTCGCGCTCGGAGGGCTTCGGCGCCGCGGGGAGCTCGAGCGCGTCCACCCGGACGATCTCGTCCGCCCGGTTCATGGTCGAGAGCGCGAGCGCCTCCTCGATCGGCCGCACGCAGCACAGCGACTCGCGCGTCCGCAGGACGAACGTCGCGACCGCCACCTTCCCGGACGCCCGCATGGCGTCGTGGAGGAGGCGGTAGGCGCGGGCCGCCGTCTTCTCCGGGGCGAGGTAGTAGGTCTGGTCGAAGTAGATGGGGTCGATGTCGGCGAGATCCACGAAGTCGCGGATCTCCACGGTGCGGGTGGCCTTCGGGTCGAACGCCTCGAGCTCCTCGGGGGTCACCATCACGTAGCGGTCCCTCGAGAGCTCGTATCCCTTCACGATCTCGTCGTAGGGGACCTCCCGGTCCTCCGCGCTGCAGAAGCGCTTCATCTTGATGCGGGCGCCGTCCTTCGCGTGGAGCATGTGGAAGCGCACCTCCTTCTGCGACACCGCGGAGTGCAGCTTCACCGGGATGTTCACGAGTCCGAACGTGAGCGCGCCGCTCCAGATGGCCCGGGCCATGGGTCCTCCCGGACGAACGTTCCTTCCCCCGGCGGGAGGCGGCAACGGCGACCCGTGCGGCGCCTCGACGTCCGACGCAGGTTTCGGCGAGGAGGACGGCCATGCCGGGCGAGCGACCGAGCGATCAGGGTGGGGAGGCGCCGAGGACGGATCTGCCGCCGAGGCGCGAGCCGTACACCGACGACTACTTCGGGACCGGCGAGGAGGAGGGCGTCGTCCGCGAGAGCGACCCCGGGCGCGACCCCGGGAAGGAGAAGAGGCGGAAGGAGGGCGAGGAGGACGACGGCGGGACCGGGCGCGGCCGCGGCGCCGCCGAGGACGCCGCCGGGGGCGACCGCGGCGACCTCTGAGCGAGGAGGAGCGCGGCCGCGCTACCGGACCCGGCCCCGGCCCGCGCCGTGCAGGGTGTCGACGTCGAGCCCGAAGTACCGGAAGATCCGGAGCTGATGCTGGCGCAGCCCCCGCATGTGGAGGCGCCGGTCCGCGCCGGCGAGGCCGTGCGCCAGGGTCGCGACCCCGAGATCGGCGAACTCGCGGACGAGGCTGAAGTCGAGGACCAGATCGTTCGCCGGCTCGTGCGCGAGCCGCTCGCGCAGCTCGAACGCGGAGGCGCGATCGAAGACGCCCGCGACCCGGATCACCGTGAGATCGCCCTCCGTCTCCCTCTGGATGCTGCAGCCGGGCATGGGCTCGCTCCTTGCGGTGGCGCGCCGCGACGGGGACCTTCGATCTCCTTCCCCGCGCTGGACCCTTCGCACGCGGCGGCGCTCCGTCAAGCTCCGGGGCGAAGGGCCGCGGGCCCGGGGGGGCGGCGGAAGCGGGCCTACCAGCTACCAGCTGCCGAAGCGCCGCCGGGCCTCGGCGGCGAGCGCGTCCCGATGCATCGGGTGCGCCACGGCGATGAGGGCGGCCGCGCGCTGGCGCAGGTTCTTCCCGAAGAGGTCGGCGATCCCCTGCTCGGTCACGACGAAGTGGACGTGGGCCCGGGTCGTGACGACGCCCGCGGCGGGGCGCAGCATCGAGACGATGCGCGACTCGCCCGAGCTCGCCACGGAGGGGAGGGCGATGATGGGCTTGCCGCCCTCGGACAGCGCGGCGCCGCGGATGAAGTCCATCTGGCCGCCGACGCCGGAGTACTGGCGGTCGCCGATCGAGTCGGCGCAGACCTGGCCGGTGATGTCGACCTCGATGGCCGAGTTGATCGCGGTGACCTTCGGGTTCCGCCGGATCACCTCGGTGTCGTTCACGTACGCCATGTCGAGCATCGCGACGAGCGGGTTGTCGTCGAGGAAGTCGTAGAGCCGCTTCGAGCCGAGGGCGAAGCCCGCGACGATCTTGCCGGGGTGGACCCGCTTCGCCTCCCCGGTGATGACGCCCTTCTCGACGAGCTCGACGATCCCGTCGGAGATCATCTCCGTGTGGATGCCGAGGCGGTGGTGGTCGCCGAGCGCGGCGACGGTCGCCTGGGGGATGGCGCCGATCCCGATCTGGAGCGTCGCGCCGTCGTCGACGAGCTCGGCGCAGTGCCGGCCGATCGCCCGCTCCACCTCGGAGATCGGGGCGGCCGCGAGCTCGTGGATCGGCTCGTCCACCTCGACCATGTAGTCGATGGCGTCCACGTGGATGAGCCCGTCGCCGTGGGACCGCGGCATGCGCGGGTTCACCTGCGCGATGACCGTGCGCGCGGTCTGCACCGCCGCGCGCGTGACGTCGACCGACACGCCGAGCGAGCAGTAGCCGTGGCGGTCCGGCGGCGAGACGTGGACGAGCGCGACGTCGAGCGGGAGGATCCCCGACCGGAAGAGCGACGGCACCTCGGAGAGGAAGACGGGGAGGTAGTCCGCCCGCCCCTCCTCGACCGCGCGCCGGACGTTCGGGCCGACGAAGAGCGCGTTCACGCGGAAGCTCTTCGCCAGCTCCGGCGCGGCGTACGGCGCGGGCCCCTCGGTGTGGAGGGACACGATCTCGACGACGCGGAGCTCGGCGGCGCGCGCGGTCATCGCCTCGATGAGCCGCCTCGGGGCGGCGGCCACGCTGTGGATGAACACGCGCGCGCCCGACTTGATGACGCGGACGGCTTCCTCGGCGGACACGATGCGGCTCATCGGCGCGCGGCTCCTTTCGCACCCCTGGGGGCGAGACAGTCTAGCAGTCCCCGCCGCCGGGGGGAGAGGCCGGGGGAGGGGGCAACGCGCGCCCGCCCGGTCTCCCGCTCACCGCAGGTCCCACGCGAGCTTCGCGGCGGCGCCGAGCGCGACGACGACCACGACCCGCCGGACGACGGCGTCGCCGCCGCGGACCGCGAGGTGCGCGCCGATCCAGCCGCCCGCGAGCTGGCAGGCCGCCATCGGGAGCGCGATGCGCCACACGACCGCGCCGCGCGCGGCGAAGAGCGCGAGCGCGGCGAGGTTCGACGCGAAGTTCACGACCTTCGCCGCCGCCGAGGCGCGGGCGAGGCCGTCGCCGAGGAGCGCGACGAACGCGAGGATGAGGAAGGTCCCGGTGCCCGGGCCGAAGAACCCGTCGTAGGCGCCGACGGCGAGGGCGATCGCGGCGGCGATGGGCAGCGCGCCGCGCGGCGCCGGCGCGTCCTCGAGCCGGGCGGGCGGCCCGCGCCGCAGCCCGACGAACAGCGCGGCGAGGGCGAGGAGCACGATGACGACCGGCCGGAGGGTGGAGGGCGGGAGCGCGAGCGCGAGCGCCGCGCCGGCGAGCGCCCCCGCGATCGCGAGCGGGAAGCTCACCGCCGCCCGGCGCGCGTCGACGAGCCCGCCGCGCGCGAAGCGGACGAGCGCCGCGAACGAGCCGAACGTCGACTGCCCCTTGTTCGTGGCGATGGCGAGGTGCGGCGGCAGCCCGACCCCGAGGAGCGCCGGCACGGTGAGCAGCCCGCCGCCGCCGCCGATCGCGTCGATCGTCCCCGCGACGAGCGAGACCGCGGAGAGAAGGAGGATCTCGGCGAGCGAGGGCGCGAGCACGTGCCTGTCTAGCACGGCCTCGCCGCCGCCGGGCGGCGCTACCCGCGCGCGTTGCGCGCGACGGCGTCCATCAGCTCGCCGAGCCCGATGGGCTTGTACAGGATCTCCTGCGCCGCGATCGCGTGGCCGTCGAAGCCGCGGCTCGCCGTCATCACGACGACCGGGATGTCCCGCAGGGCGGCGTCCTTGAGCTGCTCCTCGCGGAACTGCCAGCCGTTCATCTCGGGCATCATGAGGTCGAGCAGGATGAGCTTCGGGCGGCCGCCTTCCCGCAGGAACTCGAGCGCCTTGAGGCCGTTCTCGAACAGACGGGCCTCGTACCCCTCCTCGTAGAGGAGCTCTCCGAGCGTCTCGCGGAGATCGGTGTCGTCGTCGACGACTGCGATGGGCCTGGCGTCCGTCATCTCGCCCGGAGGAGAAGGCCCCCGGATACTACGCGAACGGCGCCTCGAAGCCGCGACCCCGGTCGGGTCGCGCCGTCCTGCGGTCCCGGGACACGGGGCGCGGGCCGCCGCTCGTGACGCGGCGCGCGGGGCGGAGGCCGTCGCGGACCGTCCGCTCCGGGGGCGGGCGCCGCCGACCCGGCGCCGCGGATCCCGCGCCCGCCGCTCTCCCGTCGCGCGCCAGCCGGGCCGCGGGCCGGGCGAGCGCGCCAGGGGCGATCGCGGCGGCGGCCGCCGCGCGCCTCCCCTCTTTCCTTCGAGGGGGTCGTCCGCAGGTTTGAGCGACACGCGGCACTGACGCTGGAGGGGAAATGGACACGAGGGAGATCCGTGAAGGCATGGCGGTCCGGAGCAGCGACGGGCAGAAGCTCGGGAAGGTGATCCGCTGCGGGGCCGACGAGTTCATCGTCGAGAAGGGCTTCTTCTTCCCGAAGGACTACGTCGCACGGTACGACGAGGCGAGCGTGAGCGGCGACGAGGTCGTGCTCTCGGTGCCGGCGTCGAGCCTGCGCGAGGCGGGCGATCGCGACGCGCTCCGCGCGCGCGAGGAGACCGCGGGCGGGATGGGCACGCACCTCGGCACGTACGCGGGCGGCGAGAGCGGCGTCGGCGACGAGGGCCGGATCGGGGCGGGCCGGCTCGCGCACGGGACGAGCGAGGAGGTGCGGGTGCCCGTCGCGGAGGAGGAGCTCGTCGCGGAGAAGCGCGAGCGCCAGGCGGGCGAGGTGAGGGTCCACAAGGAGGTCACGACCGAGCACCGGCAGATCGACGTGCCGGTGACGCGCGAGGAGGTCCACGTCGAGCGCGTGCCGGTCCAGGGCGGAGAGGCGCGCGGTGGCGAGGCGCGCTTCGAGAAGGGCGACGTCCGGGTGCCGGTCCGCGAGGAGGAGGTCGAGATCCGCAAGCGCCCCGTGGTGAAGGAGGAGGTCCGGATCTCGAAGACCGCGCGCCAGGAGGAGCGGCGGGCGGAGGGCGACGTGCGCCGCGAGGACGTGAGGGTGGACCGGGAAGAGGACGTCGAGGAGCGCGGCGGCACCGGCGCGATCGACGAGCCGGAGAAGTAGCAGGCCGTTCGGTTCGTCGTCGCCTGGATGCTCCCCCTCGCCCCTGCGGCGCAGAGGGGGCGGGGGGGCGCCGGGGGCGGACCGCGAGGGCGTGTCGCACCCGCGATCTAGAGTGGGGCGTCATGACCGAGCTCGTCCTCGCCGCGCTGGGCGCGGGCGCCGTCCTGGGCGCCGCGCTCGTCCTCCTGCTCCCGGGCCGCGTGGCGGGCGCGGTGCGCGCGGCGCTCGGCGACCGCCTGGAGGCCATCGACCGCGGCCAGGAGCGGATCGACCGCTCGGTGCGCGACGAGCTCGGCAAGAACCGCGAGGAGTCCGCCGCCGCCGCCGGCCTCCTGCGCGACGAGCTGCGCGGCGCGCAGAAGGTCGCGACGGACGCGGCCGTGGGCCAGCTCGGGCTCTTCGGCCAGCGGCTCGACGGCCTCGCCAAGGGGCTCGACGCGCGCCTCGCCGTCCTCACCGAGTCGAACGAGAAGCGGCTCGACGGGCTCCGCGCGACCGTGGAAGACCGGCTGAAGGCGCTGCAGGAGGACAACGCGCGCCGCCTCGACCAGATGCGCCAGACCGTGGACGAGAAGCTGCAGGGCACGCTCGAGAAGCGGCTCAACGACTCGTTCAAGCTCGTGTCGGAGCGGCTCGAGGCGGTGCAGCGCGGCCTCGGCGAGATGCAGACGCTCGCCGCGGGCGTCGGCGACCTCAAGAAGGTCCTGACGAACGTCAAGACGCGCGGCACCTGGGGCGAGATCCAGCTCGGCGCGCTCCTCGAGCAGATGCTCGCCCCGGACCAGTACGTCGCGAACGCGGCGCCGCGGCGGGACGGCGGGGAGCGCGTCGAGTACGCGGTTCGCCTCCCCGGGCCGGCGGACGGCGAGGAGGTGCTCCTCCCCATCGACGCGAAGTTCCCGGTCGAGGACTACCAGCGGCTCGTCGAGGCCTCGGAGCGCGGCGACGCCGCGGCGGTCGAGGCCGCGTCGAAGGCGCTCGAGGTCCGGATCCGCGGGTGCGCGAAGGACATCCACGACAAGTACCTGGCGCCGCCCCGCACGACCGACTTCGGGATCCTGTTCCTCCCCACCGAGGGGCTGTTCGCCGAGATCATCCGCCGGCCGGGCCTCGTCGAGCTGCTCCAGCGGGACTGGAAGGTCTCGGTCGCCGGACCGACGACGCTCACCGCGCTCCTCAACAGCCTGCAGATGGGGTTCCGCACGCTCGCCATCCAGAAGCGCTCCTCGGAGGTCTGGAAGGTGCTCGGCGAGGTGAAGACCGAGTTCCTGAAGTTCGGCGAGGTCATCGAGAAGGTGGAGAAGAAGCTCTCCGAGGCGTCGACGCAGCTCCAGAACGTCCACCAGCGCAGCCGCGTCCTGCAGCGGAAGCTGAAGGACGTCCAGGCGCTGCCGGCGGCGACCCCCGGCGTGCAGCCGTCGCTGCCGTCGCTCGGGGTGGCCGATCCCGAGGCGGACGAGCTCGAGGCGGTGTAGCCGGCCGCGCGGGCCGGGCCGCCGATCCGGCGCGCACGCTCCGGGCGAGCGCGCGCTCGAGGCCGCGGAGGGTCGCGCCGGCCGCGGGTCGTCTGCGCTCCGGGTGAAAAGCGCACCAGGCCAGCGCGCCTCGCCTTCGCCGGCGGCAAGCGCTCGTTTCGGCTCCGGGTGAAGTCCGCCCCACGGGTGCGCGCCGCGCCGCCCGCGCCGCGGCGACGCCACGCACTCCGAGTCCTCGCACGGAGCGTGCTCCACGCGCGGCGGAGGTGGGATCGGCGCGCTCGATTCTCACATTCCGTGATGTCCCGCGTTCGTGGCATAAGACGCGGAGTGGGGGCGGCGCGGGATCGAGGAGCACGATGTCCACGGAGAGCGTGAGGTCGGTTCGCGTCGTCGGGGCGGGAGGCTTCGTCCCGCGGCGCGTGGTGTCGAACGAGCGGCTGGCGAGGGCGATCCCGGGCTGGACGCCCGAGCGGATCGTGCAGCGGACCGGCATCGAGGAGCGCAGGTACCTCTGGGACTTCGACGAGGTGGCGGGGAAGGCGATCCCGCCCCCGGCCGACGACGCCACCTGGCCGCGCGGCAACGTGGACATGGCGGAGGCCGCGCTCGTGCAGGCGCTCGAGCGCGCCGGGGTCCGGGCCTCCGAGCTCGACGCGATCTTCCTCGTCACGAGCACGCCCGACGAGGTGAACTTCTCGCGGGACGCCGTCGAGCTCCACCGGCGCGTCGGCGCGCCCCCGCACGCGCTCGCGATCGTCGTGGACTCGGGGTGCGGTGGCGCCGTGTACGTCGCGGACCTGGCGCGGAAGATGATCCTGTCCGGCGCCGCCCGGACCGTCGCGATCTGCGCGTCCACGCTCGCGTCGCCGTACCTCGATCGCGACATCTTCACGAAGGAGATGCCGGGCCGGAAGGGGATCAACGCGTTCCTCTCCTTCTACCTGTTCGGCGACGGCTCGGGCGCGGTGCTGCTCCGCGGCGACGCCGCGCCCGACGTCGGCATCCTCGCCTCCACGTCGGGCACCGACCACGCCGAGCTCGTCGTGCACCGCGGCGGCGGCGCGAAGCTCCCGCCGCACACCCGCGCGCAGCTCGAGGACCACGCCTGGTACGTGGACGGGCGCCAGGTCGCGGCGGCCTATCCGGCCTTCATGCAGAAGGCGGTCTCGGAGTGCGTCGGGCAGCGCCCCGAGCTCGCCGGCGAGATCGGGCGCTACTACCTGCACCAGGCCTCGAAGCGCACGCTCATGTCGTTCGTCGATCGGGCCGGGCTCCCGAAGGAGCGCGTGCCGGTGAACGTGAACCGCTACGGCAACACCTCCGCCGCGAGCACGCTGCTCCTGTTCTCCGAGGACCTGGCGGAGGGTCGCGTCAAGCTCGGCTCCGGCGAGCTCGTCCTCTTCGCCGCCGTCGGCGCCGGGGTCCACTACGGGGCTCACCTCGTCCGGCTCTGACCTCCCGGTCGGCCGGCTCACCGAAAGGAAGGCCAGTCATGCTTCGATCCGCCGTCGCGCTCCTCGCGCTCGTCCCCGCGCTCGCCCTCGGCGGCGAGCGGACGCTCGTCGTGAAGACGTTCGAGGACGCGCGCTACCCGCCCGACATGACCGTCTGCCAGACGTCCGGGTACGACCCCCTCAACATCGTGCTCGGCGCGAGCGTCTGGTCCCTGCAGACGAACGCGGCGCGCGGGGAGGTGATGAACGACTCCGTCCGCTTCCTCGGGAACGTCACCGCCTGCGGCAGCGCGCCGTCGCTCGCGCAGTCTCCGCCGCCGACGTTCGCGGACGACCAGTACTTCCTCATGCGCTTCTCCCTCGAGGACGGGACGTACCTGTTCAAGGGCGAGTGCGAGCTCGCGAGCTGGTGGGTGCCGGTCCCGGGCGTGCTCCTCGTCGGCTGCACGCTGCGGCTCGTCGAGGCGCCGCAGGGCGTCGTCGGCGGCATCGCGACGAGCTCGAGCGTGTTCACGCCGAGGACGCTCCTGGACTACTCGACCGGCTCGGTCTGGACGCTGCACCTCTACACGAACTGAGCGGACGTCCGCGGGGCGCGGACGCCGCGGCCCGCTCTCGCCCGCACGTGGACGGGCCCGGAGCGCCGTCACCCCCGCGCGCTCCGGGCTCCGTCCCGGCGGCGCCCGGCTACCGCGCGTCCGGCAGGGCGATCGTGTCGGTCCGCTCGTCGTAGGCGAGCAGGTCCGCGAACTGGCCCCACGACGCGAAGGTGCCGAACACGGCCTCGAAGTCCTCGTTCGGCATGTGGAGGGCCGCGAGCTCGAGCACGAAGTCGCGCGGCAGCCGGTGGTCGTCCTGGCGCTCGAGCGCGTCGCGCACGTGCTGGAAGAGCCGGAGCCGGAGGATGTGCTCGCGGAAGATCGCCTTGCGGCCCTCCGGGCTCGCCCGGACGAGCCGGACCCCCTCGACGGACAGGACCGCCATCCGCTTCGGGGTGTCGACGAGGTCGAGGAGCTCGGCCGCGTTGACGACGGCGATGAGCCGGCCGAACTCGCGATCGGTGTCGGCCGCGATCCGGAAGACGTCCTCCTGGCCGCCGCGGGCGTCGAGGTACTCGAGGAGGCCCAGGATCTCGCCGGGGGACGCGGCGGGGAGGGCCTCGAAGGTCGCCGTCGGCGCGGCGGCGACGTCCGGCATCTCCATCCCGGTGATGACGTCGTGCAGCCGGTCGACGAGCCGGAGGAGGTCCGGGGACCGGTAGTCGCGCGGCCGGGGGAGCGCGTTCTCCACCACGCTGCGCACGCGCCCGGGGCTCGCGTCGAGCACGACGATCCGGTCGGCCATGTAGACGACCTCCTTGATGTCGTGGCTCACCATCACGATGGACGACGGGCTCCGGTCCTTCGAGGCCCAGATGTCGAGCACCTCGGCGCGGAGCCCCTCCGCGGTCAGGGCGTCCACCTGGCTGAACGGCTCGTCCATGAAGAGCAGCTCGGGGTCGAGCGAGAAGGCCCGGGCCATGCCGACGCGCTGCTTCATGCCGCCGGAGAGCTCGCGCGGGTAGGAGTCCTCGAAGCCGGCGAGGCCGACCGAGCGGATCGCCCGGGTCGCGCGCGACTCGACCTCGCCCTGCGGCAGCCCCTTCGCCCGCAGCACCGCCTCGACGTTCTGCGCCACCGTCATCCACGGGAAGAGCGCGAAGCTCTGGAACACGAAGCCGATGCCCGGGTTCAGGCCCCGGAGCGGCGCGCCGTGGTAGAGCACCTCGCCCTTCGTCGGCGGCGTGAGCCCGGCGAGGATGCGCAGGATGGTGGACTTCCCGCTCCCGGAGGGCCCGAGGAGCGCCACGACCTCCTTCGGGCGGATGGCGATGGAGACGTCCTCGAGGGCGTGGAGCGTTCCGGTCCCCTGCGGGAAGACCTTCCCGACGTGGCGGAGCTCGCAGAGCGGCGCGGGCGCGGTCGAGGGGCTGGGCAGCGCGTCGGGCACGAGGATCTCCTAGCGCGAGAGGGCGAAGCGCTGCTCGGCGACGGCGTTCAGGCGCCGCCACACGAGCCGGTTGAAGGCGGCGACCATCGCGGCCATGGTCGCGATCGACGCGGCGAGGACGGCGAGATCGCCGCTCGCCGCCGCCATGCTGATCCGGGCGCCGAGCCCGTCGGTGGCGAGCACCTCGCCCTTGAAGCTCAGGTACTCGGCCACGATGCTCGCGTTCCAGGCGCCGCCCGCCGCGGTCACCCACCCGGTGACGAGGTATGGGAACACCGCCGGGAGGTACAGCACCCGGAACCGCTGGAGCGTCCCCATCCGGAAGAGCAGCGCCGCCTCGCGCAGGTCCGCCGGGATCGCGCTCGCGCCGGCGATCACGTTGAAGAGGACGTACCACTGGGTGCCGAGCAGCATGAGCACCACGCTCCCCCAGCCCAGGCTCACGCCGGCCGCGCGGAGCGCCGCGACGACGGCCGGGAACAGCATCGGCGCCGGGAAGGACGCCACCACCTGGACCACCGGCTGCAGCGCGCGGGAGAGCCGCGGGGAGAGGCCGATGGCGAGCCCGGCGGGCACCGTCCAGAGCGTGCCGAGCGCGGTCGCGAGCAGCACGCGCGCGAGGGTGAGCCCCGCGGCGACGGTGACCTCGCCCCACGTCCCCGGCGGCACGCGGCGCAGGAGGAGGACGAGGTCGAAGGCGCCCCAGGCGATGAGCGCGAG
>DASVZX010000270.1:0-3951 GCA_036391435.1 Anaeromyxobacter sp.
ACGTGAAGCGGCTCCGGCCCGCGGCGCTCCTGCCCTACGACTACGGGCGGGAGCAGTACACGCGCCTGCTCTGGTGGTTCGAGGGGGCGACCTCGTACTACGAGGGGCTCTCGCTCGTGCGCGCCGGGCTGGTGGAGCCGAAGCGCCACCTGAGGAAGCTCGGTGAGGCGCTCACCCTCCTCGAGCGCGCGCCGGGGGCGCGCAAGACGAGCGTCGAGGAGGCGAGCTTCCTCGCGTGGGTGAAGCACTACCGGCCCGACGAGAACTCGCCGAACAGCGCGGTCTCCTACTACCTGAAGGGCGAGCTCGTCGCGCTCGCGCTCGACCTCGAGCTGCGCCGCCGCGGGAAGTCGCTCGACGACGTGCTGCGGGCGCTGTACGCGCGCCACCGCGCCGCCGGCGTCCCCGCGGACGGCGTCGAGCGCGTCGTCGGCGAGCTCGTCGGCCGCGACGCGGCCCGGGCGTTCTTCGACCTCCACGTGCGCGGCACCGGGCCGCTCCAGCTCGACCTCGGCGCGGTCGGCGTCCGCCTCCGCCGCCGCGCCGCCCAGGGCCTCGACGACAAGGGCGGCACCCCGCCGAGGCCGGACGACGGCCGCCCCGCGCCGGGCTTCCTCGGGATCGACCTCGAGCCCGGCCCGAGGCTCGTCGTGCGCTCGGTGCGGGAGGGGAGCCCGGCCCACGCCGCCGGCCTCTACGCCGGCGACGAGCTCGTCGCCGAGGACGGCTTCCGCGTGGACCGCGCGGCGCTGTGGGACCGGCTGTGCGAGCGCGGCCACGGGGGCAAGCTCGCGCTCACCGTGTTCCGGCGCGACGAGCTCGTCGCCGTGACGGTCGCGCTCGGGCCGCCCGCCGAGGACACGGTCTGGCTCGAGCCCGATCCCGCCGCGACGGGCGAGCAGCGCGCCGCGTTCGAGGCGTGGAGCGGCGGGCGGTGGCCCGCCGGCAAGTGACGGGATATAGGGGAGCGCCATGGCCTTCGACCCGAAGCCCCACGCCGAGCGCCGCGCCCGCGTCTTCGCGGAGATGGAGCGGCGCGGCGGCGGCGTGATGCTGCTGCCGGCCGCCGACGAGCGGCTGCGGAACGCCGACGCCGAGTACCTCTTCCGCCAGGACTCCGACCACGCCTGGACCGTCGGCCTCGACGAGCCCACCGGCTGCGCCCTCCTCGTCGCGCGCGGGGGCGAGCGGAAGCTCGTGCTGTTCGTCCGGCCGCGCGACAGGGAGAAGGAGATCTGGAACGGCCCGCGCGTCGGCGTCGAGGGCGCGAAGGCCGAGCTCGGGGCGGACGAGGCGTTCACCGTCGCGGAGCTGGACGCGAAGCTCGGCGAGTGGCTCGAGGGCGCGCCGACGCTCTGGTTCAAGCTCGGGGCGGACGCCGCGTGGGACGCGCGCGTCGCGCGGGTCCTCGGCGAGCTGCGGGCCGCCGCGCGCAGCGGCAAGCGGCCGCCCGGGGCGATCGTCGAGCCCGGCCGGATCCTGCACGAGCTGCGGCTCGTGAAGGCGCCCGACGAGATCGCGAAGCTCCGCAAGGCCGCGGAGATCACCGCCGAGGCCCACATGTCCGCGATGCGCGACGGCTGGGGCGGGCGGCGCGAGTTCCAGGTCCAGGCCGAGATCGAGTACGCGTTCCGGCGCCGGGGCGGGAGCGGCCCCGGCTACGGCACCATCGTGGCGACCGGCGCGAACTCGACGATCCTGCACTACCGCGCCGGCGACGCCGTCCTGAGGGACGGCGACGTGTGCCTCGTGGACGCCGGCGGCGAGTACGACTGGTACACCGCCGACGTGTCGCGGACGTTCCCCGTCTCCGGCGCGTTCACGAAGCCGCAGCGCGCGCTCTACGACCTCTGCCTCGCCGTGCAGAAGGAGGCGATCCTCGCCGTGAGGCCCGGCGTCCGGGTGGACGACCTCCACGACCAGACCGTGCGGCGCCTCACCGAGGGCTTCATCGCCCTCGGCCTGCTGCAGGGGAGCGTGGACGACCGGATCGCCGACAAGAGCTACCGAAAGTACTACATGCACCGGACCAGCCACTGGCTCGGCATGGACGTGCACGACGTCGGGGACTACTACGTGGACGGCAAGTCCCGCCCGCTCGAGCCCGGGATGGTGCTCACGATCGAGCCCGGCATCTACGTCGGCGCCGAAGAGGAGGCCGCGCCGAAGGAGATGCGCGGCGTCGGGATCCGCATCGAGGACGACGTGCTCGTCACCGAGGGCGGCCAGGAGAACCTGACCGCGGCGGTGCCGAAGGAGGTCGCGGAGGTGGAGGCGACCTGCGTGCGGTGAGCCCTCCGGACCGCCGCCCCGCGCCTCTTGATTCCGCTGAAAATGGTCACACGTCGAACGGGGTCCAGACCGGGCACATGGGTGACGAAATAGACTGGGGCCAGTCAGAAACGTCACCCATCTGCCGGTCGGTACAACGGTCCGGAGAGGCCGCTTGACACCTCTCCCGGCGCACAGTAGATACGCGGCCTTACGTCGGCCGGCGCTCTTCCCGGGATCGCCAGGTTCGGCCGGCGCAGACGCAACGGGGAGTGGCTCAGCCTGGTAGAGCACTTGGTTCGGGACCAAGGGGTCGCAGGTTCAAATCCTGTCTCCCCGACTCACTGAAGGCCGCGACGTCGCTCGGGATTCCGAAGCCGTCGCGGCCTTCGTTTTCGGCTTGCTGGCACCCGTCACGACGAGTGACTCACCAGCTCGCCGGCGACGGGGCCGGGCCGCTCGTTCCGCGTGGTTGCGTTCGCCAACCGTGTTCCCGACCCCGATGCCGTCGCAGGCGCCAAGGCCGGCGACCTCGAGCATCGGCCTGGCGTCACCGCGGTTCGGCGTCGGCCTTCGCCCGCCGCTTCCCTGCGTTCCCTGCCGTTCCTGTCCCCGGGACTTCGGAGCAGGGTGCCCAACCCGCCGCTACGGCGCCCGCGCGATCGCGCTCCTGAGCTGCTCGATCGAAGGCGGCTTCGAGAGGTGGACGTCGAACCCGGCGTCCCTGGCGCGGCGCTGGTCCTCGGGGAGAGCGTAGCCCGTCAGCGCGATCAAGAAGGTCCCGCGGAGCGCCGGGTCGCTCCGCAGCGCCTGCGCCACCGCGTACCCGCTCATCCCGGGGAGCCCGATGTCGCACAGCACGACGTCGGGGCGGAACCCGCGGCACTTCTCGATCCCCCGCGGACCGTCGTGCTCGACCTCGACGGTGTGGCCTTCCAGCGCGAGCACCGCGCGCAGGCTATCGGCGCCGTCGTCGTTGTCGTCGATGACGAGGACCCGGCGCGGGCGAGGCGGCGCGCCCGGAGCGAGCTCGCGGGCCGCGGACGGCGCCTCCGCGAGCAGTAGCCGCACCACGACCTCGGTCCCGGTGCCCCGTCCGCCGCTCTTCACGTCGACGCTCCCGCCGTGAGCGTCGACGAGGCCCTTCACGAGCGCGAGGCCGAGCCCGAGTCCACCCGCGCTTCGAGCCAGGGCGTCGTCGGCTTGGCGGAACGGCTCGAAGAGGTGAGGGAGCATCTCGCGCGCGATGCCGATCCCGCTGTCGCGGACGTGGACCTCCACGTGCCCTTCGGCGAGCTCCAGGGAGAGCCGGACCGAGCCTCCTCGAGGAGTGAACTTCGCGGCGTTCTGCAGGAGGTTCCCGACGACCTGAGAGAGGCGCGTCCGGTCGCCGTCCACCCAGGCCGCGCTGGATGCCGCTGAGACGTCGAAGCGCACGCCCCGCGCCGTGAAGAGATCGCGGTGATCCTCGGCCGCACGCTCGACGACTTCTCTCAGATCGAGGCGCTCGGGGTGGAGCTGGAGCTTGCCGTGGGACACGCGCGTCGCGTCGAGGAGGTCGTTCACGAGCCGGGAGAGGTGTCCCGCCTGGCGCGCGATGATCCGCTGGGCGCGCCGCGCCTCCTCGCCGCCCGGCGGCGAGACCTCGAGGATGCGGACGCCGTTCAGGATCGGGGCGAG
>DASVZX010000271.1:0-7568 GCA_036391435.1 Anaeromyxobacter sp.
GGTAGCGCACGAGCTCGGCGCGCGAGAGGAGGCACCCGTCGACGATGGACGCGTGGTTCAGGACGTCCGAGAAGATCGCGTCGTCGCGGCCGACGAGCGCGGCCGGCACGCCCGAGTTCGCGTGGTAGCCGGAGTTGAAGAGGAGCGCGCCCTCCGCCCCCTTCCACGCGGCGAGGCGCGCCTCGAGCGCGCGGTGGACGGGGAGCTCGCCGGCGACGAGCCGCGAGGCCCCCGCCCCGGCCCCCGCCCGCTCCGCGCCCTCCGCGGCCGCGCGGCGGAGCCGCGGATCGGCGGCGAGCCCGAGGTAGTCGTTCGAGCAGAGGTTCACGAGGGCGCGGCCGTCCACCGTGACGACCGCCCCCTGCATCGAGGCGAGCGGCTCGAGCGCGCGCCGGAGCCCCTTCGCCGCGAGCGCCTCGAGCTCCCCGTCCACCCAGTCGAGCGCCGCGCGGCCCATCGCGCCCTAGCGGACGACCGGGAGCGCGGGGCGCCGCCCGGGCGCGGCGGCGCGCTCGTTCCAGTCGGCGTCGTGCGGCGCGTGCCCGTCGTAGCTCCAGGGCTTGCCGGTGTCCGGCGCCCGCAGCGCGAGCCCGTGGGCCGCGACCATCGCGACCGTCGCGTCGGGGGCGCGGCCGGCGCTCGTGAGGTAGTTCCCGACCATCGTGCCGTCCGCGCCCGCGTAGAAGATGAGGTCCTGCTGCGCTCCCAGGTTCACCTCGCGGCCGCCCATCACGAAGATGTGGGCGGTGGGCATCATGAGCCGGTAGACCGCGATCGCGGCGAGGCACTCCTCGGGGGTGATCGCCCTCACTCCCTCGAGCGGCGTGCCGGGGCGCGGGTTCAGGAAGTTCATCGGCACGCAGTCGATGCCGAGGTCGCGGATCGTCTCGGCGAGCTCGACCCGCTGCTCGGGCGTCTCGCCCATCCCGAGGATGCCGCCGGAGCAGAGCTTGAACCCGAGCCCCTTCGCGGCGCGGATCGTCTCGACCTGCTCCTCGTAGCCGTGCGTCGTGCAGATCCGCCCGAAGAAGCTCCGCGCCGTCTCGAGGTTGTGGTGGTAGTGCATGAGCCCGGCGCGCTTCAGCCGCGCGAGCTCGGGCGCGCGCATCAGGCCGAGGGACGCGCAGGGCTCGACGGCGGTCTCGGCGCGCAGCCGGCGCACGGCGTCCTCCAGGACCGCGAGCTCCTCCTCGCGCGAGACGCGCGTCCCGGAGGTCACGATCGAGAACTCGCGCGCGCCGGCGCGCTCCGCCGCCTTCGCCTGCGCGACGATCTCGCCGGCGGCGACGAGCGGGTAGACCGGCGCGTCGGCGTCCGGGAAGTGCGCGGACTGCGAGCAGAACCCGCAGTCCTCGGGGCAGCGCCCGCTCTTCGCGTTCGTGATCCCGCAGAGCGCGACCTCGCTCCCGTGAACGGCCTCGCGCACCGCGTTCGCCCGGGCGAGGATCTCCGCGAACTCCGGGCCGGAGGTGTGGCGGATGAGCCGGCGCGCCTCGTCGGCGGAGATCGGCTCCATGCCCGGCGGCAGGGACTTCGGGTCCGTGGTCTCGCTCATGCGAGCGCGAAGATACCAGCCCGGATCCGGTCGTCAACCAGGCGGGCGCTCCCTGGTTGACGATGCCCCGCTCCGCGCCGGCAACGGCCCGGCCGGGGGCTGCGGGGCGGGTGCGCCGCCGCCGGCCGGGTGCGTAGCTTTCTCGGAGGGGGGGAGAACATGCTCTGGACGATCACGGTCATCCTGCTGGTGTTGTGGGCGCTCGGGATGCTCTCCGGCTCGGCGCTGGGGGCGTGGGTTCACATCCTGCTCGTCCTCGCCGTCATCTCGCTCATCTTCGCCGTCATCGGGCGTGGCCGCGCCACGGTCTGACGCGGGGAGCGAGGGCGGTCTCGAACGGCGCTCCGGCACGCGGGACGTGTCGGAGCGCCGTGCTAGTCCGGGCGTCGATGTCGCGCCCGGCTGCGAGAGTGAAGACCGTCCACGTCTGCGCCGAGTGCGGGCAGACGAGCCCGAAGTGGGTCGGGCAGTGCCCCGCCTGCCGGCGCTGGAACACGATGCACGAGGAGCTCCAGGCGCCGGAGGCGAAGGGGCCTCCGCGCGGCTGGGGCGCTCCGGGCGCGCCGGCGTCGAGGCCGATCCCGCTGCGCGAACTCGAGGCGAGCGACGAGGAGCGGCGCCGCACCGGGATCGGCGAGCTCGACCGCGTCCTCGGCGGCGGGCTCGTGCCGGGCGCGCTCGTCCTCCTCGGCGGAGACCCCGGCATCGGGAAGTCCACCCTCGTCCTCGCCGCCCTCGACCGGCTCGCGCGCGCCGATCCGGCGCGCCCGATCCTCTACGTCTCGGGCGAGGAGTCCGCGCGGCAGGTGAAGCTCCGCGCCGACCGGCTCGGCTGCGCCGCGGAGAACCTCCGGGTGCTCGCGGAGACCGACGCCGAGAAGGTGCTCCGCGCCGCGGAGGCGCTCGAGCCGGCCGCCATCGCGGTGGACTCGATCCAGACGCAGTACCTCCCCGAGCTGCAGAGCGCCCCCGGGACGGTCACGCAGATCCGCGAGGTCGCGGCCCGCTTCATGTCGCTCGCGAAGACCACCGAGACGCCGGTGTTCCTCGTCGGCCACGTCACGAAGGACGGCGCCATCGCCGGCCCCCGCGTGCTCGAGCACATGGTGGACACCGTCCTCTACTTCGAGGGCGGCGGCGCGCACCCCTACCGCGTGCTGCGCGCCCACAAGAACCGCTTCGGCTCGGCGAGCGAGATCGGGGTCTTCGAGATGAAGGCGGGCGGCCTCGCCGAGGTGGCGAACCCGTCCGCGCTGTTCCTCTCCGAGCGGCCCGAGGACGCGCCGGGGAGCGCCGTCGCCGCGGTGCTGAACGGCACGCGCACCGTGCTCGTCGAGGTGCAGGCGCTCGTCTCGCCCATCGGCTACGGCACCCCGCGGCGGACGGCGCTCGGGATCGACTCGAACCGCGTCGCCCTCCTCGCCGCGGTGCTCGAGAAGAAGGTCGGGATGGAGATCCTCTCCTGCGACATCTTCGTGAACGTCGCGGGCGGCCTCTCGGTGGACGATCCCGCCGCCGACCTCGCCTGCGTCGCCGCGCTCGCCTCGTCGTTCCGGGATCGCGCCCTCCCCGCCCGCACGCTCGTCCTCGGCGAGGTCGGGCTCGCGGGCGAGGTCCGCGCCGTCTCGCAGCCCGAGATCCGGCTGGCCGAGGCGGCGCGGCTCGGGTTCGAGCGCGCGATCGTCCCCGCCGCGAGCGCCCGCCACGCGGAGGTCCCGGCCGGGATCGCGATCGAGGGGGTCGCGACCGTCGCCGAGGCCCTCGACCGGCTCGTCTAGCGCGCGCCCGCGCCGGGCTACGCGGCCTCGACCGCCCTCCGCCACCGCGCGAGATACCCCTCGCGCTCGGTCGGCTTCATCTTCGGGTCGAAGCGCCGCCCGACCTTCCAGTTGCGGCGGATCTCGTCGCGGTCCTTCCAGACGCCCGTCGCGAGCCCGGCGAGGAACGCGGCGCCGAGCGCGGTCGTCTCGATCATCCGGGGCCGCTCCACCGGGACGCCGAGCAGGTCCGCCTGGAACTCCATGAGGAGGTCGTTCTGGCAGGCGCCGCCGTCCACCTTGAAGATCGGGATCGGCCGGTGCGCCTCGGCGCGCATCGCCTCGGCGAGGTCGTTGATGAGGAACGCGATCCCCTCGAGCGTCGCGCGCGCGAGGTGCGCGGCCGTCGTGCCGCGGTCGATCCCGCGGATGACGCCGCGGGCCTCCGGACGCCAGTGCGGCGCGCCGAGGCCGGCGAGCGCCGGGACGAACACGACGTCGCCCGCGTCCTTCACCTTGCGCGCGAGCGCCTCGACGTCCGCCGCCTTCTCGATGATCCCGAGCCCGTCGCGCAGCCACTGCACGGCGGCGCCCGCGATGAAGGAAGACCCCTCGAGCGCGTAGGCGACCTCGCCGCCGACGCTCCAGGCGACGGTGGTGAGGAGCCCGCGGGAGGAGAACACCGGATCGGGCCCGGTGTTCTGGAGCAGGAACGCGCCCGTCCCGTAGGTGCACTTCGCGTCGCCCGGCGAGAAGCAGGCCTGGCCGAAGAGCGCCGCCTGCTGGTCGCCCGCGATCCCCGCGACGGGGACGCCGTCGGGCAGGACCTTCACGCCCCTCGTGACGCCGTACACCTGCGACGAGGGCCGGATCTCCGGGAGCACGCTGCGCGGCACGCCGAACAGGTCGAGGAGGCCCCGGTCCCAGTCGAGCGTCCGGAGGTCGGCGAGGAGCGTGCGGCTCGCGTTCGACACGTCGGTGACGTGCGCGAGCCCGCCCGTGAGCCGCCAGGCGAGGAAGGTGTCGATGGTGCCGAACGCCAGGGCGCCGTCGCGCGCCTTCTCCTCCGCGCCCTTCACGTTCTCGAGCAGCCAGCGGAGCTTCGTCGCCGAGAAGTAGGGGTCGAGGACGAGCCCGGTCTTCTCGCGGACCGCCGGCTCGTGCCCCGCGGCCTTGAGCCGCGCGCAGGCGTCGGTGGTGCGCCGGTCCTGCCAGACGATCGCGTGGTGGATGGGCCGGCCGCTCCGCCGCTCCCACAGCGCGGTGGTCTCGCGCTGGTTCGTGATGCCGATCGCGGCGACGTCGCGGCCCTGCAGCCCCGCCTCGCGCAGCGCCCGCTGGACGGTCGCGAGCGTGGAGCCCCAGATGTCCTCGAGGTCGTGCTCGACCCAGCCCGGCTTCGGGAAGATCTGCCGGAACTCCTGGTTCACCTTCGCGCGCACGCCGAGGCGCCGGTCCAGGATCAGGACGGTCGTGCCGGTGGTGCCCTGGTCGATCGCGAGGACGTGGGAGCCGTTCGCCATGTCTCACCTCGAGCTGCGTGCCGTGCGCGCCGGCGCCTCGCGGCGGCCGGGGAACGGGAGCGACGAGAGGAAGCGCGCGGCCTCGGCGGCGCAGCGCTCGCGCTCGACGTCGATCCCGACGAGGTGCCAGCTCCGAGGCAGCAGGACGAGCTCCGCCGGCCCGCTTCCGATCCGGCGCGCGAGGCGGCGCGCGCCGGCCACGGACACCGTGTGGTCGCGCGCGCCCTGGACGACGAGCGCGGGGGCCGCGACGCCCGGGAGCTGGCGATCGACGTGGCGCTGCAGCGCCTCCAGCTCCGCCACCGCCCCGAGCGGCATCCCGTCCATGCACGGGTTCCGCCGCCGCATCTCCGGGTCGGAGACGTCGGAGCCGGCGCGCTTCGGGACGACCACGCGCGCGAGCGGGGGCAGGCGCCCGAGCGCCGCGCCGAGCCGGCCCTGCAGCGGGAAGCGGAGCGCCGGCGCGAGCAGCACGAGCCCGTCCACCCGGGCCGGCTGGTCGTGCGCGAGGGCGCAGGCGACGAGCGCGCCCATCGAGCAGCCCACGACGAAGGTCCGCCGCGCGCCCTCCAGCCGCGCGAGGTCGCGCCGGGCCTTGCCCACCCACTCGGCCCACGGCACGCCCGCGAGCGCCGCGGCCGAGCCCTCGTGCCCCGCCATCACCGGCGCGAGGCAGCGCAGGCCGGCCGCGTGGAGCGCGCGCGCCACCGGCACGAGCTCGAAGGTGGAGCCGGTCAGGCCGTGCAGCAGCAGCACGGCGTCCGGTCCCCCCCGGAGCTCGAACTCCTTCCCGTGCTCGATCCCGTCCTGCGCCAAGGCGATCCACGGTTACCGCTCCGGGGGCCGCCTTTCAACGGCTGCCTGCGGGACGCCCCTTGTGGCCCCCGCGCCGGCGCGCGGGGCCGGGAGACGGACCGTGAACGTCGTGCCCTCTCCCGCGGTGGAGCGCACGGTCACCTCGCCGCCGTGGGCGCGCACGACCTCGCGCACGATGAAGAGCCCGAGGCCGAGGCTGCCGCCCTGCCCGCCGCGCTCACCGCGGTGGAACGGCTCGAAGATCTCGTCGAGCAGCTCGGCCCGGATCGGCGGCCCCTCGTTGTGAACGCCGATCGCGATCGCGCTCTCGTCCTCCTCGACCTCCACGGAGACGCGGGCGTCCTCCGGGCTGTGCTGGAGCGCGTTGCCGACGAGGTTCGAGACCGCCTGCGCGAGCCGATCGGGGTCCCCGACGACCGGCAGCGCCTCCGGGACCGCGAGGCGGATCTCTCGCGTCGGGTGGACCGCCGCCAGCTCCGCCACCGCCCGGCGGACGAGGGGCACGAGATCCACCGGGCGGACGTGCACGGGGATGCGCCCCCCGTTCCGCATGCGCGTGAAGTCGAGCAGGTCGTAGATGATGCGCGTCATCCGCGCCGCCGACCCGTCGATCCGCGCGAGCGTGCGCGTCTGCTCCTCGGACAGGCCGCCGCGCCGCAGGAGCACCGCCGCGGACATCCGGATCGCGGCGAGCGGCGTCCGCAGGTCGTGGCCGACGATCCCGGCGAGCTGGCCGGAGAGCTCCACCGCCCGGCGCGCCGCCTCCGCCGCGCGCTGCGCCTCGAGCCGCGCGGTCCGCTCCGCCTCGTACAGCCGCGCGCGCTCGAGCGCCTGCGCCGCCTGGTGCGCGAACGCCTCGAGGAATGCGTGCTCCTCCTCGTCGAAGCCGGACGGCCGCTCGAACTCGAGCCCGACGGCGCCCAGCACGGCGCCGCCTGCCTCGAGCGGCAGCGCCGCGAGCGCCCCCGGGCACTCGCCGCAGGGCGCGCCGTGCCCGCGGATCGCGCACGGCGCCCCGCTCGCGAGGACCGCTCGCCGCTCGCGCGCCGCCCGGGCGAGGGGCGCATCCGACCAGGGCGGGAGCCTGAGCGGGCCGCCGCCCACCCGCTCGGCGGCCCCACGCCGGCAGACGACGTCGAGGCCCCCCGTCGAGGACACGACCCCCACCGCGCACCCGCGCGCGCCCGGCAGGGCCGCCCCGCGCGCGGCGATCGCGGCGGTCACCTCGGCCGGCGTGAGCGCCGCCGAGAGGGCCGCGGTGACCGCGTGGAGCGCGGCGAAGCGCTCCGCGACGCCCCGTTCGGCGACGTCCGCCTCTCTCGGTCCTCCCGCGCCCCCGGGCCAGGCGATGCGTCGTCGCTCGACGGACATGCAGCTCCCGCACCCGAGGACCTACGGCGCGCGGCGCCGTTCCGGCAGCCCGCCGCCGGGGCGGTACCCGCGGCGGCCGAATCCTGCTAAGCCCTGCGCATGTCCGAGAAGCCCCCGGCGCAGCCCCCGACGATCCAGCTCCAGATCGAGATCGACCCCGCCGTCGCGAACGGCGCCTTCATCAACATGGCGCTCGTGAACCACACCGAGACGGAGTTCACGCTCGACCTCATCTACGTCCAGCCCCAGGCGCCCAAGGCCATCGTCCGCGCGCGCGCGATCACGACGCCGAAGCACATGAAGCGGCTGCTCGCGGCGATCCAGGACAACCTCGCCAAGTACGAGGCGAGGTTCGGCACGGTGGACGTCGGCGAGACGCCGCACTTCCCGCAGGGCGGGATCGCGAACTAGCGCGGTCCGCCGCGCGGCCTCTCGTCCGCCCCTGAACCGGCGTTCCGTGCCGGCGCGCCGTGATCCCGCGCGCTTCGGGCGGGCACGCCCGCTGCTCTCCCCGCGCTCCGGCGCGCGCGTCGCGCGCCCGAACGA
>DASVZX010000272.1:0-1547 GCA_036391435.1 Anaeromyxobacter sp.
CCACGGCCGCGGGTCCGCAGGGCGGCGCGAGCGGCGGCGCCCGGAGCGGCGGTGGCCCGCCCCGGGTACGGGGCGTCCGGGGCGATCCCCGGCCCCGCGGGTCCCGCCACCGCGTGCGCCAAGGTTACCGCGCCCTCCTCGCCGCCTCCCCGCGCCGGCGCGCCCCCCGCGACGGGCGCCGCCGACGCTCCGCCGCACCGGGAGGGAACCGCCCTCTCTCGCCCCGGACCCGCCCTGCTCGCGGCGATCGCCGCGTCGTCGAGCAGCCGCTCGAGATCGACGAGCAGGACGACGCGGCCGTCGCGCTCCGCGATCGCGGCGAGCCACTCCGCCGGCTGGAGCACGACGGGCGGCGCCGACGCCCGCCCGGGCTCCAGGTCGTCGATCCCCCGGACGCCGTCGACGGCGAGCGCGCACACGGCTCCGCCGCGATCCGTCACGAGGAGGCACGATCGCGCGGCGGGGTCCGCGGCGGCGCCGATCCGGATCGCCACGTCGAGCACCGGCACGACCTGCCCGCGCACGTTCGTGACGCCCCGGAGCGCCGCGGCCGCGCCGGGCACGCGGGTCACGGGGAGGGGTTCCAGGATCTCGCGCACCAGCTCGATCGGGAGCCCGCACTCGATCGACCCGACGTGGAAGGTGATGACCCGCATCGTCCTCGGGCGGCCGCTCCCGTCGCGCGATGCGACCGGGCGCCGTCGAGCACGAAATCACCTTCCCGCCGCGCTGTCACGGCGTGTGCACGCGCCGCACACGGGCGTCGCGAACGCCGCCATGTGACCGAGCCGGGTCGCCGGGGCTCCGGCGCGCGGACCTAGTCCCGCTCGTCGAGCCAGGTCATCTGGATCGCCTCGAGGACCTTCTCGTTCGACCGGTCCGGATCGTCCGAGAAGCCCGGCAGCTCGCGGACCCAGCGGTGGAGGTCGGTGAAGCGGACGGAGAGCGGGTCGACGTCGGGGTACCTCCCGGCGAGCGCGATCGCGATCTCCCTGACGTCGGTCCACCGCATGTCCGTCCTCCTCTAGGAAGCGATCCGGTTTCCCGGGACGCGCACGACGACGTCGGCGCTGCCGACCCTCGCCTGGCACCCGAGCCGCGATCTCGCCGAGAGGCCCGCGGCCTCCTGCAGCCGGTCGTCCTCGCGCTCCTCGATCCCGGAGAGGGAGGCGAGCCCCTCCTCGACCCAGACGTGGCACGTGGTGCACGCGCACACCCCGCCGCAGTTCGAGGGCAGGTCCACGCCGGCGACCTCCGCGGCGTCCAGGACGGACGTGCCGGGCGGCACCTCGGCGCTCCTCCCCGCCGGCTGGAACGTGATCCTCGGCATGCTCCGCGTCACTCCTCGCCGCTCTCGAGGTCCCGCTCCTTCGATCCGGTCGCGCGCGGGTGCGGCGCGAGCGTCGCCTCGAGCTCCTCGACCCGGTGGCCGGCCATCGCCTTCGCGACGTGCTTGTTCATCCGGCGCTCGGCGAACTCCTTCGACGCGGCGTCCACCGACTCGATCCACGCCTTCACGGCGAGGTGGTCGGTCCCCTCCATCGCCT
>DASVZX010000273.1:0-6212 GCA_036391435.1 Anaeromyxobacter sp.
GGCGGGGGCTCCGCCGCGGGCGGGCGCGGCCCGAACGGCCGCGGCGGCGCCTTCGACCGGACCACCGGCTCTCCGCCCGAGATCTCGATCGAGACCGGGAGCTCCTCGAGCGGCACGGGCAGCCGCGCCGCGTACTTCGCGAGCCGGCTGCGCAGGAAGTCCTCCAGCCGGACGCCGGCGCGGACCGCGGCGCGCGCCTCGAACGCGGCGGCGAGCCGCGAGCGGGAGAGCCGCGGCTCGGGCGCGATCTTCGGCGCGGCGAGCGCGCGCCGCTCCGTCACCCGCTCGCGCCATGCCTCCGCGAGCGCCTCCATCATCCGGATCGCCGGACCTCTCCGAGCCTCACCCTCCGAGCCGCCCATCCGACTGCCTCCACCCCCGCCCCGAAGGCGAACGTATGGAGGGCCGTCGAGCGCCGGAAGCGATCTCCGCGGGGGTGGACCCCGCGAGCGCGCGCGGGCGCCGGGTGCGTCACCCCATCCGGTGCGAGCCGCGGGCGCCCGCGTTCCGGTAGGGTGTGCCGCCGAGGTGAACCGCGTGCGATCCTCCCTGCTCGTCCTCGCCGCGGCGATCGGCGCCGGCTGCGCGACCCGCGGCCCGGCCTCCCCGCCCGCGCCGGCGTCGTCCGTCGCGCCGTCTCCGCCGGGCCCGCGCGGAGCGGTGCGCGCCCTCGAGGAGGAGTACCTGCGGGAGCGCTTCCGAAGGTTCCCCGAGATGGCGACGCGGTTCGGCTGGCCCGGCGCCGACCACGCCGCGGTGAGCGACCCGCGGCCGCAGGCGGTCGCCGAGTGGCAGCGCGTGGAGGACGCGCTCCTCGCGAGGGCGAAGGCGGTGGACGCGCGGGCGGCGGAGGGGACGCCCGAGGCGGTGGAGCTCGGGATCCTGCTCGAGGCGCTCGAGGGGGCGCGGGCGGCGCGGCCGTGCCGCTCGGAGCTGTGGAACGTCTCCTCGATCGGCGGCTGGCAGGCCCAGTACGCCGGCGTCGCCGAGACCCAGCCGGTGGGGACGCCCGCCCTGAACGAGGCCGCGAAGGCGCGGCTCCGCGGCCTCGCCGTCCGGATCGATCGCGAGATCGAGGCGCTCCGCGAGGGCGTCCGGCTCGGGTACGTGGCGACGCGCGAGAACGTCGACCGCGCGACGGGCGAGCTCGACAAGCTGCTCGCGACGCCCCCGAGGGACTGGCCTTACACGCGCCCGGGCGCGCGCGCGGGGGACCCCGCGCTGCTCGACGACCTCGCCGGGATCGTCGCGCGCGAGGTGCTGCCGGCCGCCCGGCGCTACCGCGACTATCTCGCGAAGGAGTACGAGGAGCACGCGCGGGCGACGCCGAGCCTGCTCGCGCTGCCGGACGGCGAGGCCTGCTACGCGGGGGCGATCCGGCGGTCGTCGACGCTCGCGCTCGATCCGAGGGCGGTGCACGACACCGGGCGCGCGCGCCTCGCCGCGATCCACGCGGAGATCCGGGAGATCGCGAGGCGGCGGTTCGGGTGGACCGATCCCGCCCCGGCGGTGCTCCGCCGCCTGCGCGAGGATCCGGCCCTGCGGTTCAGGTCGAAGGAGGAGATCGTCGACGTGAGCCGCGCCGCCATCGACCGCGCCGCGGCCGCCGCGCCGCGCGCGTTCGGGCACGTCCCGCAGGCGCCCGTGCGCGTCCGCGAGTACCCCGAGTTCCGGCGCGCGGGCAACCCCGCCGAGAGCTACTCGCCGGACTTCTCGACCGGGAAGCTCGCCGGGATCTACTTCATCAACGTCTTCGATCCGGAGAAGAAGCCCCGCGCGCCCGTCGAGTCCACCGCGTTCCACGAGGCGATCCCCGGTCACCACTTCCAGATCGCCCTCGCGCTGGAGCGCGGCGAGTCGAGGCTCGGCAAGTACGTCATCAACTCCGGCTTCGTCGAGGGCTGGGCGCTCTACGCCGAGCGGCTCGCCGACGAGCTGGGGCTCTTCTCCGACGACGTGTACCGCCTCGGCATGCTCTCCTCCGAGGCGTTCCGCGCCTCGCGGCTCGTCGTGGACACCGGCCTCGCCGTGCTCGGGTGGCCGCGCCAGCGCGCGATCGACTTCCTCGTCGAGAACGCGGGGCTCGATGCCGGCTTCGCCGCGTCGGAGGTGGACCGGTACGCCGCCTGGCCCGGACAGGCGACGAGCTACATGCTCGGCCAGCTCGAGATCCGCCGGCTGCGGGCGGAGGCCGAGCAGGCGCTCGGCCCGAGGTTCGACCTGCGCGCGTTCCACGACGCGGTGCTCGAGAACGGGGCGGTGCCGCTCGGCGTGCTGCGCGACCGGATCGAGCGGTTCGTCCGCGAGCGGCGGGGGACGGCCGGGCAGGGCGGGCGCTGAGGCCCCGCCGGGCTGCGGCGTCGTCGCAGGCCCCTTCTGGCGCCTCACCGCGGCCGGCGGCCACCGGATGATCGGAGGGCTCGCCGACGTCGCCGCGTGGACCGCCGCTCGGCGACGCACGCCCGGAGGACCTTCGCGATGGATCTCGTCCCGCTCCTGCTCACGCTGCTGTCCGCCGCGGCGCCGCGCGCCGCGGACGCTCCGCCCGGCCTGTTCACGACGCGCGGCGGCCTCGCGTACGTGCAGTTCTGCTCGACGTGCCACCGCCGCGACGGCGGCGGGGTCGACGGGATGTTTCCGCCGCTCGCCGGGAACCCGGCGATCGAGGAGCGGGATCCCGCCACGCTCGTCCACGTCGCGCTGACCGGCTGGACGACGGCGGAGACCCCGGGGACGCCGCGCACGTGGGCGATGCCGGGCTTCGCGCGGCTGTCCGACGCCGAGATCGCCGAGATCCTGGGCTTCGTGCGCGCGACCTGGGGGGGCGTGACCGGGAGCGTGCGCGCCGCCGACGTCGGCGCGGCGCGCGCGCGGCTCGCGCCCGCGGCGAAGGACGTCCCGGGGTTCGAGCCCCCGCGGTTCGCCGACCTGCTCGCGAGCCCCGACGCCGCTCGGCTCGTGCGCGGCCTGCGCCTGCACCTCGAGACGAAGACGCTGCTCCCGGGGAACGTCGGCGCCTCCGCGAGCTGCGCGAGCTGCCACCTCGGCGCCGGCACCGTGGCGGACGGGGCGCCGTTCGTCGGAGTGGCCGCGTCCTTCCCCGCGTACAACGCGCGGGCGGGGAAGGTCATCTCGCTCGCCGATCGCATCAACGGCTGCTTCAGGCGGTCGATGAACGGCAAGCCCCTGGCGGCGGGCTCGCCGGAGCTCGCCGACATGCAGGCGTACTTCGGGTGGATGAAGGGCCGGGCGACGAAGGGCGCGCCGATCCCCGGCCGCGGGGTCGGGAAGGTCGATCCGGCCCTGCGCCCGGACGCCGGGAACGGGCGGCGCGTGTACGCGGCACGGTGCGCCGTCTGCCACGGCGCGCGCGGCGAGGGCCTCCGGGGCGCGGGCGGCGAGCTCGTGTACCCGCCGCTGTGGGGCGACGGCGCGTTCAACATCGGCGCGGGCATCGCGCGCACCTACACCGCCGCGGCGTTCGTCCGGGCCAACATGCCGATCGCGTCCCGCGACCGCTTCCCGCTCGGCCAGGGAGGGCTCACGGACCAGGAGGCCGTGGACGTGGCCGAGTACTTCACCCACCAGCCGCGGCCGGACTTCCCGGGAAAGGCGCTCGACTGGCCGAAGGGCGAGAAGCCCCCCGACGCGCGGTACTGAGGCGGCGCCGCGCCGGGCCCGCGGCCGCCCGGCCGGGGCCCGTCGCGCGCGACGCTCACGGCGTCGCCGGCAGCGGCGGCGGGAGCGCGCTCGGCGGATACAGGCTCGTCGCGTCGAGCCACGTCACGAATCCCCCGGTGAGCCCCCCGGTCGCCTTGTACCGCCGGACGACGCCGCAGACGTCCACGTCGACGCCGCCGTACCCATCGAACGGGCCGACGCGGATGACGCGGACACGCTCGGCGGGGCACCCGTGGTCGAACGAGACCACGCCGATGAGCGAGCTGAGCGGCCCCGTGTTCACGCCGGCGAGTGGCGCGCCGGGCCGTGCCGCGACGCAGGCGCTCGCCGTCGCGACGACGAACGCCAGCAGCGCAGGTCGACCGGTCATGCGATCCTCCTTCAAGGCCCGCGGGGCGCGGTCCCGCGACGGCTAGCCCCTCGCGTACCGCTCGAGCGCCGCGGACACCGCGGTGCCGGGCTTCGGCCCCTTCCCCTGCTTCGCCAGGCCCTGCTCGATCGCCGCGAGCACCGCGAGCACGTTCTCCTGCCGCGACGACTCGCCCATGAGGCCGATGCGCCAGACCTTCCCGGCGAGCGGGCCGAGGCCGCCGCCGATCTCGATGTCGTGCTCGGCGAGCAGGTACTTCCGCACGGCGGCCTCGTCGATCCCGGGGGGCGCCTTGATGCAGTTGAGCGACGTGAGCCGCCGGCCCTCCTGCGCCTGCGGCTGGCAGCCGATCGCGCCGAGCCCGGCCATGAGCGCGGCGGAGTGGCGGGCGTGGCGCGCGAACCGCGCCTCGAGCCCCTCCTCGACGACGAGGCGCAGCGACTCGCGGAGCGCGTACACCATCGAGATGGGCGCGGTGTGGTGGTACACGCGCTTCCCCTCCGCCCAGTAGTCCGCGACCATGCCGGCGTCGAGGTACCAGCTCTGCACCTTCGTCCTGCGCGCCTTCACCGCGTCGAGCGCGCGCTGCGAGAGGGTGAGCGGGGCGAGGCCCGGCGGGCAGGAGAGGCACTTCTGGGTGCCGGAGTAGACGGCGTCGGCCTCCCACGCGTCGACGTCCACCGGCACGCCGCCGAGCGACGTCACGGTGTCGACGACGAGGAGCGCGCCGTGCCGGTGGCAGAGGGCGCCGAGGCCGTCGATGGGCTGCTGCGCGCCGGTCGAGGTCTCGGCGTGGACGAGCGCCACCACCTTCACCTTCCCCTCCTTCTTGATCGCCTCCTCGATCCGGCCGGCGTCGATCGTCTCGCCCCAGGGGACCTCGAGCTTCACGAGCTTCGCGCCGCAGCGGCCGACGATGTCGGCCATCCGGTTTCCGAAGACGCCGGCCGCGACGACGATCGCGGCGTCGCCCGGCTCGAGGAGGTTCACGAGCGCCGCCTCCATGCCGGCGGAGCCGGTGCCGGAGACCGCGATCGTGAACCGGTTCTCCGTGCGGAACACCGCCCGGAGGAGCGCCTGCACGTCGTTCATGATCTCGAGGAACTTCGGATCGAGGTGGCCGAGGAGCGGCGTCGACATGGCGCGCAGCACGCGCGGGTGCACCATGCTCGGCCCGGGGCCGAGGAGGAGGCGCGTGGGCGGGACGAGCTCGGAGACGTTCGGGGTGGTCATGGGCGTTGGGCCTTCCGTGCCGCCGGGCCTTGCCGGCGGGGGTGCTCCGGTGTGGGACGACATTCTAGCCGCGTGAATGCCGTCCGGGGTCGTGCCGTCCGGGGGACGTGGGGGTTGACCCACCCGGGCCTGGCTGCCAGCCTGGGAAACACTTGGAGTCAAGGAGGAGCCGATGAACCGTCCGAATCTCGCCGCCGTGGCCGCCGCGCTCGCGCTGCCGCTCGCGGCCGCCGCCCAGGTCCGCCCGGCCGACCTCCAGCGCGGCCTCGTCGCCGCCTACGCGCTCGACGGCGACGCCGTGGACGCGGTCACGCGTTTCCGCGCGAGCCCCGTCGCGACGCGGCCCATCGAGGACCGGAGCGGCCTGCGCAACGGCGCGCTCTGGTTCGACGGCGCCCGCTCCGCGGTGAACCTCGGCTCGGCGCTGCAGCCGGCGAGGTTCACCATCTCCGCGTGGATCCGGCCGGACGCGACCGATCGCGTGATGGTGATCGTCTCGAAGGTGCGGAACCTCCCCGGCCACTACCAGAAGAACCTCGAGCTGCGCCTCGATCCGGGCGGGCGGCTCTTCCTGCACGTCCCGAGCGGCCAGGGCTGGGAGGCCGCCACCGGCGCGCGCCCCGTGCCCCCCGGCCGCTGGACCCACGTCGCCGCGACGTACGACGGCGCGCGCGCGCAGCTCTACCTCGACGGCGCGCGCGACGGCCAGCCGCTCTCCGTCCGGTACGCGCAGTCGCAGACCGACACCTGGATCGGCGCGCGCCCCGAGGGCGGCGGCGCCGACGGCCGCACGCCGTCCGGCCCGACGTTCTTCTTCCTCGGCGCGATCGACGACGTCCGCGTCTGGGACCGCGCGCTCTCCGACGCCGAGATCGGCGCGGTGGCGGCCCAGCCCTCGGGGACGCCCGCGCCGCCCCCCGGCCCCGTC
>DASVZX010000274.1:0-3910 GCA_036391435.1 Anaeromyxobacter sp.
GCCGCGGGTCGCGGGGATCGAGCTCGCGCTCCCCGCCGGCGACGATCCGGCCGCGGCGCGCGCGCTCGTCGCCTTCAAGCCGGGGGACCGGCTCGCGGCGGCCGAGCTCCGCCGGACCGTGCTGCGGCTCTTCCAGACGGGGCGCTACCGGAACGTGATCGTCCGCACGGAGCCCGCGGCCGCGCCGGCGGGCGAGGCGGCGGGCGAGGCGGAAGGGGCCGGATGGGTCCGCGTCGTGGTCGACGCGCTCCCGGTGCGGAGCCTGGACCGCGTGGAGGTCGAGCTCGACGGGTCCGGCGTGGACGAGAAGACGGTGCGGGCGGCGGCGGGGATGGTCGCGGGCGGGCCGTTCGACGACGGCGACCTCCCGCAGGTCGAGGCGCGGGTCCAGGCCGCGCTCGCGCGCCGCGGCTTCCGCCACGCCGAGGTGGCGGCGCGCGCGCGAGGGGAGCTGTCGGTGGTGGTGGAGCTCCGCGTGCGGCCGGGGGCGCCGCTCCGCGTGGGCGCGGTCCGGCTCGGCGGCGATCCGGGCGCGGGCGGCGACGCGCTCGCGGGCGCCCTCCGCACGCGGCCGGGCGAGATCCTGGACGAGGAGGTCCTCGAGGCGGACGTGCGGCGGCTGCGGTCGGCGCTCTACGCCGCCGGCCACCGGCGCGCGCGCGTCGGGACGCCGGCCGTCCGGATCGACGGGGGCACCGCCGACGTCGAGATCCCGGTCGAGGCGGGGCCGCGGCTGGCGTTCGTGATCCGGGGCAACGCGCAGGTCCCGTCCGACGTGCTGCGGCGCGAGCTCGGGTTCGAGGAGGGGCAGCCCGTCGACGTGCCGGCGGTGGGCGCGGCGGCGGAGCGGCTCGAGGCGTTCTACCGCGCGCGGGGCCACGCCGCGGCGCGGGTCGAGGCCGAGGAGGTCCGGCGGGGACGCGACCTCGTCGTGATCTTCCACGTGGACGAGGGGCGCAGCTACCGGATCACCTCGTTCGCCGTCGAGGGCGTCGCGTACCGTTCGGCGGCGTGGGTGCGCGAGCGGCTCGACGCGCTCCTCGACGAGGACGCGCCCGAGCCGGACGACAGCGGCGACGATCGCGCCCGCGCGCTCTCGCTCTCGATCCCCGGCGTCCGGCCGCCCCGCTCGGTCCCGGGCGCGCTCCTCCCCCACCAGACCTGGGACGCGGAGGCGTGGGACCGCGCGGCGGAGCGGCTCGTCGACGGCTACCGCGCGGACGGATTCCTCGAGTGCGTCTACCTCGGCAGCAGCGCGGTGCTGGACGCGCGCCGCGGGACGGTGCGCGTCGTGCTCCGGTTCCGCGAGGGCCCCCGGACGGCGGTCGAGTCGATCTCGTTCGAGGGGAACACCGCCGTCTCCCTCCCGGAGCTGGCGCGCTCGACGCGGCTGGCGCCGGGCGACCCGCTCGCGTTCGAGCGGGTCGAGGAGACCCGCAGCGCGATCCAGCGCGGCTACCTCTCGCGCGGCTACCTGTACGCGCGCGTCGAGGCGCGCGAGGACGTCGATCCCGAGCGCCACGTGGCCGCGGTGCGCTTCGTCGTGACCGAGGGGCCGCGCGTGAAGATCGGCCGGATCGTCGTCACCGGGAATCGCCGGACGCTGGGCGCGGTGGTGCGGGACGCGCTCACGGTCAAGGAGGGCGCGATCTACGACCCCGAGGCGTTCGCGGCGAGCCAGGCGTCGCTCCTGCGGCTCGGCGTGTTCCGCTCGGTCTCGCTCCGCATCCAGGATCCCGAGGTGCCGCAGGACACGAAGGACGTCGCCGTGGACCTCTCGGAGCGCCCGCGCGCGACGCTCACCCAGGGCCTCGGCTTCTCGATCGCGAACGGACCGCGCGCGTTCCTCGAGTGGGCGCAGCCGAACCTGCTCGGGCGCGCGCTCGAGTTCACCGCGCTCGGCAAGGTGAACTACCCCCTCGAGGTGTTCCGTCCGGACCTCCAGGGGAGATCGCCGGTGGACCGGATCGAGGGGCGCGCCGACCTCGGGCTGAGGACGCAGACCGCCGCGATCGGCGCGCTGCCGGCGAGCGTCCGGACCGACGCGATCGGGGAGATCCTGCACCGCAAGGCCTACGACCTGCGGCGCGTGTCCGGGGTCGCCGGCCTGGACCTCACCCCGACCCCGCGGGTCGGGTTCTCGCTGCAGTACGAGCTCGAGGTCGACGACATCGCGAAGAACGAGGGGGCGATCGGCTACCTGACGGAGGCGGACGTGAGCCGGCTCCGGTTCGACAAGGGCGTGACCACGCTCCAGGCGCTCCGCCCGTCCTTCACGCTCGACTTCCGGGACGACCCGCTCCACCCGCGCCAGGGCTGGTTCGCGACCGGCGCGGTCGAGTACGCGCACTCGCTCGGCGGGCCCGGGGAGCGCGTGCTCCTCGGCGTGCTCCCCGGCTCGGACATCCACACGGACATGCTGAAGCTCTCCGGCACGGCCTCGGGGTACCTCGGCGTCGGGACCGGGACGGTGGTGGCGCTCTCGATCCGGGGCGGCCGCGTGATCCCGCTCGACGACGAGTCTCGCACGCCCATCCCGCGCCGGTTCTTCATGGGCGGCGCGAACACGATGCGCGGGTTCGCCGAGGAGGAGATGGTGCCGCAGGACGTGCGGGGGGCGCTCGCGGCGGAGGCGCGGCAGTGCGCGACGAGCGTGTCGGGGGTCGGCTGCACGCAGAACGGCGCGCAGATCGCGGGCGGTCAGCGGCCCGTCTCGGAGGGCGGCGAAACCTACCTGCTCGGCAAGGCGGAGGTGCGCCAGCGCCTGCGCGGCAGCCTCGAGGCCGGCGTGTTCGTCGACGTCGGGAACCTCTGGCTCGACCCCCGGAACTACCGGCTGCTCGACCTACGTGCCAACGTCGGGTTCGGGCTCCGGTTCGTGACGCCGATCGGGCCCGCCGTGCTCGACCTCGGCTTCAACCTCGACCCGGACCACGCGATCAACGAGCGCTCGGTCGCCCTGCACTTCACGATCGGTCTCTTCTGAGACCCGGACGAGCCCGCGCCCGCGCCCGAGGAACGTCCGGGCCTGGGCCCGGACGCGCTCACGGGAACCGCTCGATGACCTCGTCGAAGGTCTCGAACACGTCGTGGCGGATCCCGCGCTCGACGCAGTAGCGGACGAGCGACGAGCCCTTGCGCGCGAAGACCGCGTCCGCGGCGTCCGCCGCGTGGCGATCGCCGGTGCCGTCGCCGCAGAGCAGCACCTTGTGCCCCGCGACCTGCAGCTCGCGGACGACGTTCCCCTTGCAGAACCCGCAGAAGCCGCAGTCCTCCCCGTGGAACGCGATCTCGGTGCCGGCGGACGAGATGAGGGCGCGGTTCGCCCGGACCTCGACGTGGGCGCGCAGGTGCGGGGGGAGCCCCGCCACCACCGGGTCGATGTAGGCGTCGAGCCCCGACGAGACGATGAGGAACGGCCGCCCGCCGGCCTGGCAGGCGGCGAGGAACCGCTCGAACCCGGGCCGCCAGACGGCGCGCTCGCGGGCGAACGCCGCGATCTCGTCGCGCGGCGTGGTGATGGGCGCGAAGATCCGGGCGAGGAGCGCGCCGAACGGGAGCGCGCCGGCGCGGTAGGCGTCCTCCGCGGCGCGGTAGTGGTCCGCGCCCGCGAAACGGAAGGCGACGTGGTCGCCGAGGTCCTCGGTGAGGGCCGTCCCGTCGAAGTCGCAGACGATGGCCCACGGCGCGCGCACGGGACGGTTCCTACGGCCGCGGCGGCGCGGCGTCAACCGGGCAAGCCGCGGTCGCCGCGACGCCGTAGCCGGAGAGGACCGGCCACGCGCGCGCGCGCTCGAACCCCGCCTCGCGGAGGAGATCCTCGAGCGCGGCCTCGCCGAAGCGGCGGTGGAGGGCGGACATGCCGCGCCACATCTCCATCGCGAAGGCGTGGCGCGGCCCGGCCGCGAGC
>DASVZX010000275.1:0-16742 GCA_036391435.1 Anaeromyxobacter sp.
CGGTCGCCGCCGACCTGGCGCGCGCGCGCGGCCGCTCGCTCGTCCTCGCGGGCGCGGGGCAGCCCGCGCCCGCCCACGCGCTCGCCGCCGCGATGAACGACGCGCTCGGGAACGCGGGGAAGACCGTGGAGTACCGCGAGAGCGTCGTCTTCGACGGCGCCGGGGGAGCCGGCCCGCAGGCGCGCCTCGGGGCGCTCTCCGGCGAGCTGCGCGCCGGCGCCGTCGACACGCTCGTGGTGACGGCATGGAACCCGCTCCACTCCGCGCCGGCGGAGCTGGGGCTCCGCGAGACCTTCCCCGCGGTGAAGAACTCGGTCGTCCTCGCCTACCGCGAGGACGAGACCGCCCAGGCCGCGCGGTTCCGGCTCGCGAAGGCGCACCTCCTCGAGGGGTGGGGGGACCTCCGCGCGCGGGACGGCGCGGCGTCGATCGTCCAGCCGCTCATCGCGCCCCTCGTCGAGTGCGCGTCGGAGGTGGACCTCCTCGCCCCGTTCGCCGGGCTCGCCGACCTGGACGCGCACCGGATCGTGAGGGACGGCTGGCGCGCGCGCGGCGGCTTCGGCCCGCCGCCGCCGCCCTCGGCCGGCGGCGAGGCCGCGGCGAGCCCCGTCGACACGAACCGCGGCGTGCGGCGCGATCCCTTCGATCACCGCTGGGAGGAGTGGCTCTCCTCGGGCGTGGTGCGGGAGGGGGCGCCGGCGCCGGTCACGCCCGCGCTCGACCCGCGCCGCGTGGCGCAGGCCCTCGCCGCGGTGCGCCCTCCGCCCGCCGGCCTCGAGATCCGCGTCGTCCCCGACCCGAAGATCGAGGACGGCCGCCACTCCGAGAACGCCTGGCTGCGCGAGCTCCCCGACCCGGTGACGAAGCTCACCTGGGAGAACGCGGCGCTCCTCTCGCCCGCCACCGCGCGGCGGCTCGGCGTGAGCTCGGGCGACGTCGTCGAGCTCTCGCGGGCGGGCCGCACCGCGATCGGTCCCGCCCTCGTCGTCCCCGGGCACGCCGACGACTCGGTGACGGTCGCCGCCGGCTGGGGGCAGCGCGTCCAGGGGCCGGTCGGCCGGGTGGGCGGCTTCGACGCGTACCCGCTCCGCGCGGCGGACGCGCCGGCGTTCGCCGTCGGGCTCGAGCTCCGGCGCGCGGGCCGCCAGGTCGACCTCGCCATCACCCAGGGCCACTTCACGATGGAGGGCCGCGCGATCGCCCTCGCGCTCGACGCCGGGGAGCTGGACGGCGCGAAGGAGGAGCTCGACCACCACCGCGGCCCCGAGCCGTCGATCCAGGCGCCGGTCGACTACTCCGGGCAGGAGTACCGCTGGGGCATGGCGATCGACCTGTCGAGGTGCGTCGGCTGCGCCGCGTGCACCCTCGCGTGCCAGGCGGAGAACAACATCGCCGTCGCGGGACGCGACCAGGTGCTCCGCAGCCGCGAGATGCACTGGCTCCGGGTCGACCGCTACTACGAGGGTTCGCCCGACGAGCCGCGGTCCGTGTCGCAGCCGCTCATGTGCGTTCACTGCGAGGCCGCGCCCTGCGAGTACGTCTGCCCGGTGAACGCGACCGTGCACTCGGAGGAGGGGCTGAACGAGATGGTCTACAACCGGTGCGTCGGCACCCGGTACTGCTCGAACAACTGCCCGTACAAGGTCCGCCGCTTCAACTGGATCGACTACCGCGGGACGGTCGCCCCGACCCTGAAGCTGCTCTCGAACCCGGACGTCACCGTCCGGTCGCGCGGCGTCATGGAGAAGTGCACCTACTGCACGCAGCGGATCGAGCGGGCGCGCATCGACGCCCGGACCCACGGGCGGAAGATCGGCCCGGACGAGGTGGTGCCCGCCTGCGCCCAGGCCTGCCCCGCGGAGGCGATCGTCTTCGGCAACCTCAACGACCCGGCCGCGCGCGTGTCGCGCCTCCACGGCGACGCGCGGCGCTACGACCTCCTGCACGAGCTCGGCACGCGCCCGCGGACCGCCTACCTCGTCAAGATCCGCAACCCGAACCCCGAGCTCGAGCCGGCATGAGCACCGCGTCGAAGACCGTCGAAGAAGCGCAGGAGCTGCAGGGGCCCCCGGTCCTGCTCGGCCGCCCCGACGATCGGGCGCTCACCGACAGCCTGCTGCAGCCGGTGCTCGGGCCGACCCGCAAGGGCTGGCTCCTGCTCCTCTTCGCCTTCGGCGGCGGGGTGGCGTTCTGGCTGCTCTCGCTCGTGACGACGTTCGTCATCGGCATCGGCGCGTGGGGAAACAACATCCCCGTCGCCTGGGCCTACGACATCACGAACTTCGTCTGGTGGATCGGCATCGGCCACGCCGGGACGCTCATCAGCGCGATCCTCCTCCTCTTCCAGCAGAAGTGGCGGACGTCGATCAACCGCTTCTCCGAGGCGATGACGCTCTTCGCGGTGGCGATGGCGGGCATGTACCCGATCATCCACCTCGGCCGCCCGCACCTCTTCTGGTGGCTCATCCCGTACCCGGCCACCATGCGGCTCTGGCCGAACTTCAAGAGCGCGCTGCCCTGGGACGTCTTCGCGATCTCGACCTACGCCACGGTGTCGGTGCTCTTCTGGTACCTCGGCCTCGTCCCCGACCTCGCGACGCTCCGCGACGCCGCGAAGGACCGCGGCCGCCGGATCGTCTACGGGATCATGTCGTTCGGCTGGCGCGGCTCGGCCCGGCACTGGCAGCACTACCGCATCGGCTACCTCCTGCTCGCCGGTCTCTCGACGCCGCTCGTCGTCTCCGTCCACACCATCGTCTCCTTCGACTTCGCGATCTCGCAGCTGCCCGGCTGGCACACCACGATCTTCCCGCCCTACTTCGTGGCGGGCGCGATCTTCAGCGGCTTCGCGATGGTCGTGACGCTCATGATCCCGGCGCGACGCCTGCTCGGGTACCAGCAGGTCGTGACGGTGCGTCACCTCGAGAACATGGCGAAGGTGATGCTCGCGACGGGCAGCATGGTCGCCTACGGCTACGTGATGGAGAACTTCATCGCGTGGTACTCGGGGAACCAGACCGAGGCCTTCGCGTTCCTGAACCGCTGGGAAGGCCACTACCGCTGGATCTTCTTCGTCCAGATCTTCTGCAACGTCCTGGTCCCGCAGATCTTCTGGTTCCGGTGGGCCCGGCGCAGCGAGGTCGTCCTGTTCGTCGGGTCGATCCTGATCAACGTCGGGATGTGGGCGGAGCGGTTCGTCATCATCGCCGTGTCGCTCACGCGCGACTTCATCCCGTCGTCGTGGGCGAACTACGCGCCGACCTGGGTGGACTGGGGGCTCCTCTTCGGGTCGATCGCCACGTTCGCCACGCTCTTCCTCCTCTTCCTGCGGTTCCTGCCCGCGATCCCGATCTTCGAGGTGAAGGAGCTGCGGCGCGAGCTCGACCACGCCGCGCACGCCGCGAGCGCCGACGCCGCGCCGGCGGGGGAGGTGCGATCGTGAAGGCCTGGGTGCTCGGCGAGTTCGAGGCCGAGGCGGCGCTGCTCGCGGCCGCGCGGTCGATCCGCGGGCGGCGGCCGGACGCCCACCTCGACCTCCACTCGCCGTACCCGCTCCACGGCGCGGCCGAGGCCCTCGGGCTCCGACGCTCGACGGTGCCGCTCGTCGCCCTCGCCGCGGGCGTGACGGGCGCGATCACCGGGTACCTGCTCCAGTGGTGGACGGTCGGGATCGACTGGCCGCTCAACGTCGGCAACCGCCCGCCGCACAGCCCGCCGGCGTTCATCCCCGTCACCTTCGAGCTCGGGGTGCTCTTCTCGGCGCTGGCGATCTTCGGCGGCCTCCTCTTCGGCTACTTCCGCTTCCCGCGCGTCCACCACCCGGTCTTCGAGGTGGAGGCGTTCCGCTCGGCGACCATCGACGGGCTGTGGCTCTCCGCCGAGGTGGAGGGCGGGGAGGCGGAGGCGATCGCCACCGAGCTGCGGGCGCTCGGGGCTCGCCAGGTCTCCATCGTCGGGGAGGCGCTGCGATGACCGCCCCGCTCCGGCGCCGCCTCCCGCTCGCCCTCCTCGCGCTCGCGACGACGACCGCCTGCCCGCGGCTCGACCCGATGAACACCGGCGTGAACAAGAAGCGGGCCTACGAGACGAGCGGCGAGTTCGCGGACGGCCTCGCCATGCGGCACCCGCCCGAGGGGACCGTGCCGTACCGCTCGGCGCTCGATCCGGTCGTCGAGACGGGGATCGGCGACGACGGGAAGCCCGTGGCGGCGTCGCCGGTCGAGGTCACCGCGGCGACCCTCGCGCGCGGGCGCTCGCGCTTCGACGTCTACTGCGCCGCCTGCCACGGCGTCCTCGGCGACGGCGAGAGCCAGGTCGCGCTCAACATGTCGCTCCGCAAGCCGCCGTCGCTCCACGCCTACCGCGACGTCGGCGACGGCTACCTCTTCCGCGTCGTCACGAGCGGCTTCGGCCTCATGCCGTCCTACGCGAGCGAGCTCGACGTCCAGGATCGCTGGGCCGTCGTGGCGTACGTGCGGGCCCTGCAGCTCTCGCAGCACGCGACGCTCGACCAGCTGCCGCCGGGGGCGCGGGAGAGCCTCGAGAAGGAGGCACGATGACGCTCTCCCCCTGGCAGGGCGGCCGCCGCCTGGTGGCGATCGCGGGCGGCGCCGGCGCCGCCGGGCTCGTGCTGACGCTCGCCGGCGCGCTCGTCTCCGGCCCGCGCCGCGCGCTCTTCGCCTACCTCGTCGCGTTCGTCTACTGGCTCGGCATCGCGATCGGGGCGCTGCTCCTCCTCGGCTCGCTGCACGCGTCGAACGCGCGGTGGTCGGTCGTCGTGCGCCGCTTCGTCGAGACGGTGCCGCTCGTCATCCCGATCTTCGTCGTGCTGTTCCTCCCCATCGTCCTCGGGATGCGCCACCTCTACCCGTGGTTCGACCCGTCCGCGCTGCAGGGCGAGCTCGCGAAGGCGGTCGCCGGCAAGACGCGGTACCTCAACGTCCCGGGGTTCGTCTGGCGCGCCGTCCTCTACTTCGCCGTCTGGATCGCCGTCGCCTGGCTGCTCCGGGCGTGGTCGGTCCGGCAGGACACCGCGGGCGGCGTGACGCTCAGCCTGTGGCAGCGGCGGCTCGGGGCGGCCTCGATCCCCTTCGTCGGCCTCGCCATGACGTTCGCGGCCTTCGACTGGATGATGTCGCTGAACCCCCGCTTCTACTCGACGATCTTCGGCGTCTACTGGTTCGCCGGGAGCTTCGTCTGCGCGTTCGCGGTGGTGATCGTCGCGGCGGCGGCGACGCGCGCGGACGCGACCGGGTTCGGCCACCTCATGAACGCGGATCACTTCCACTCGCTCGGGAAGTTCCTCCTCGCCTTCACCGCGTTCTGGGCCTACATCGCGTTCTCGCAGTTCATGCTCATCTGGATCGCGAACATCCCGGAGGAGGTGCCCTGGTACATCCTCCGGATCACCGGCGGCTGGCGCTGGGTCGGCGCCTTCCTCGCGGTCTTCCACTTCCTCGTGCCGTTCTTCCTGCTCCTGAACCGGGGCGTGACGCGGAACGCGCGGCGGCTCGCCTGGGTGGCCGCGTGGATCCTGTTCGTCCACTGGGTCGACCTCTACTGGCTCGTGATGCCGCACGTGAACCCCGACGGGCCGCGGCCGTCGCTGCTCGATCTGACGGCGTTCGTCGGCGTGGGGGGCGTCGCCGTCGCCTGGACCGTGTTCCGCATGCGCGGCGTCGCCGCGGTGCCGGTGCGCGATCCCTACCTCGAGGACTCGCTGAGGTACCAGCCGCAATGACCGATCCGCACGCAGCCCAGGGGGCCCACGGCGCCGTCCGGTCCGAGGAGGACCGGATCGCGACCGGCAAGCTCGTCGCCGTCGGCGTCGGGTCGCTCCTCGTGTTCTTCCTCGCCGGCCTCGCCGCCGCGGTCTACCTGCAGGTGCGGCGGGGCGAGCACGGCCCCGTCCCGATCCCGCCCGAGGTGGGCCGGTCGAAGATCGGGCTCGTGGAGCAGCAGCAGTTCGACGTCGCCGTCCGCGGCGAGCGCGACCGCGCCGCGCGCCTCGAGCGGCTCGGCACCTACGGCTGGGTGGACCGCGCCGCCGGCGTCGCGCACGTGCCGATCGACGTCGCGATGGAGCTCGTGGCCAAGGGCGTCCGCGCGTCGCCCGGCCCCGCCGCCCAGGAGCGCGTCCCCGGAGGCCAGCCGTGACGCCGCGCATCCCCATCGGCGCGCGCGCCGTCGCGCTCGGGCTCGCGCTCGTCCTCGCGGCGCCGGCGCAGGCCCAGTTCGAGACGCCGCCCGTCAGCCAGCCGAAACCGGGCGGCGCGCCGCCGCCGATCCTCCAGCAGGTCGGGATCGACGAGCGGCTCGGGAGCAAGGTCCCGCTCGACCTCCAGTTCGTGGACTGGAACGGCGCGCCGTTCGCGTTCCGGAGCGTCTTCGACGGGAAGAAGCCGGTGGTGCTCGCGCTCGTCTACTACAACTGCCCGATGCTGTGCGGGCTCATCCTCTCCGGGATGGCCAAGTCCATGCGCGAGAACGGGCTCGTGCTCGGCAAGGACTTCCAGGCGGTGACGGTGTCGTTCGATCCGTCCGAGACGCCGGCGCAGGGCGCGGAGCGGCGCCGCGGCTACCTCCAGTCCATGGGCCTGCCGGACTCGGGGCGCACCTGGCCGTTCCTGGTCGGCACCGAGCGGGCCACGCGGGCGCTCGCCGACGCCGTCGGCTTCCACTACGCGCGGGACGCGAAGACCGGGGAGTGGGCGCACCTCGCCGCGATCTTCGTGCTCGCGCCCGACGGCACCGTGAGCCGGTACCTCTACGGCATCGAGTACGCGCCCAAGGACCTCCGCCTCGCGCTCATCGAGGCCGCGGACGGGAAGGTCGGGACGACCTTCGATCGCCTGCTCATGACCTGCTACCGCTACGACCCCGCCTCCAGGAAGTACGAGCCGTACGCGATGGGGATCATGCGGGCGGGCGGGGCGCTCGTGCTCGCCGCGCTCGTCGCCCTCATCGGCACGCTCGCCTGGCGGGAGCGCAAGGCGAAGGCGAGGCACCCGGCATGAACGAGCTCCTCCGCCGGCTCCTCTTCCTGCCCCCGCAGGCGTCGGACTACGCGCGCCAGGTGGACTCGCTCCACTACTTCGTCATCCTCACGACGATGGTGGGGGCGTTCGGCGTGTTCGCCACCGCGATCTACTTCTTCGTGAAGTACCGCCGCCGCTCGGACACCGACGTCACGCCGAAGGTCGTGCCCAGGCTCGTGCACGAGGTCCTCTTCATCGGCGGCCCGCTCACGCTCTTCCTCGTCTTCTTCGCGATCGGCTTCCCGCAGTACGTCCAGCTCGGCCTGCCGCCGAAGGACGCCATGGACGTCTACGTCCAGGGCAAGAAGTGGATGTGGAAGTTCGCGTACCCGGGCGGTCCGAGCTCGATCGACACGCTGCGGGTCCCGGCGGGTCGGCCGGTGCGGCTCCTCATCACCTCGCGCGACGTCATCCACTCGTTCTTCGTGCCGGCGCTGCGGCTCAAGCAGGACGCGCTGCCCGGCCGCTACACGGAGACCTGGTTCAACGCGACGCGGCCCGGCCGCTACGAGATCTTCTGCGCGGAGTACTGCGGCCTGTCGCACTCCGGGATGCTCGCCGAGCTCGTCGTGATGCCGCCCGCGGAGTTCGACGAGTGGATGACCCAGCAGCGCCGCGGGCTGCAGGTGGCGCAGGACTCCGCCCCCACGCCGGGCGAGCACGTGCGGAGCGCGTCCAACCTCGTCGAGGAGGGGCGCCGGGTCGCCTCGGAGCAGGGCTGCTTCAAGTGCCACTCCATCGACGGCACCCGCCACATCGGCCCGACGTGGAGCAACCTCTACGGCCGCGACGAGCGGCTCTCGACCGGCAAGATCGTCCACGTGGACGAGGCCTACCTCACGAAGTCGATGATGGATCCGGCGGCGGACATCGTGGCCGGGTACCAGAACGTGATGCCGACGTTCCAGGGCAAGCTCTCGCCGCCCGACGCCGCCGCCATCGTCGAGTTCATCAAGTCGCTCAGGACGTCGGCCGTCGGCTCAGGCCCGTCGGAACCCCCCGCCTATGAATCCGTCCCCGCACGAAGGTGAGCTCGCCCTGGGGTACAACCCCAGGAACTACCTCAACACCCCCGCGACCGGGCTCATGTCGTGGCTCAACACCCGCGATCACAAGCGGATCGGGGTGATGTTCCTCATCGGCACGAGCGCCTCGCTCATCCTCGGCGGCATCTTCGCGCTCCTCATCCGGATCGAGCTGCTCACGCCCGGCCCGACGATCGTGGACGCGATGACGTACAACCGGCTCTTCACGCTCCACGGGATCGTCATGATCTTCCTGTTCATGATCCCGGCGATCCCGAGCGGCTTCGGGAACTTCCTCCTGCCGCTCATGCTCGGGGCGAAGGACGTCGCGTTCCCGCGGCTGAACCTGCTCTCGTTCTACCTCTACCTCGCCGGCGCGGCGGTCGCGCTGTGGGGGATGATCCACGGCGGCGCGGACACCGGCTGGACCTTCTACACCCCGTACTCCACGACGACGGTGACGAAGATCGTCCCGATCCTGCTCGGCATCTTCATCCTCGGGTTCTCCTCGATCCTCACCGGCCTCAACTTCATCGTGACGACGCACACGATGCGGGCGCCGGGGATGACCTGGACCCGGATGCCGCTCTTCGTCTGGTCGATCTACGCGACGAGCGTCATCCAGGTGCTCGCGACGCCGGTGCTCGGCATGACGCTCCTGCTCGTGTCGATCGAGCACGCCTTCGGCTGGGGCATCTTCGATCCGGCGCGCGGCGGCGATCCGGTGCTCTTCCAGCACTTCTTCTGGTTCTACTCGCACCCCGCCGTCTACATCATGGTGCTGCCGGCGATGGCGGTGATCTCCGAGGTCGTCTGCGCCTTCTCGCGGAAGAACATCTTCGGCTACAAGGCGGTCGCCTACTCCTCGCTCGGCATCGCCTTCGTCGGCTTCTTCACCTGGGGCCACCACCTCTTCACGTCGGGGCAGTCGCCCCTCACCGGCGGCATCTTCGGCGTCCTCTCGATGTTCGTGGGCATCTTCACGGCCATCAAGGTCTTCAACTGGACGGCCACCCTGTACAAGGGATCGATCTCGTTCAAGACGCCCTTCGCCTACTTCGTCGGGTTCCTCTTCTTCCTCGTCTTCGGCGGCATGACCGGCATCGCCCTCGCGACGATGTCGCTCGACGTGCACTGGCAGGACACCTACTTCGTCGTCGCGCACTTCCACTTCATCATGGTGGGCGCGACGATGATGGCCTTCCTCGCCGCGCTCCACTACTGGCTCCCGAAGATCTCCGGGAAGATGTACCCGGAGGGCTGGGGCCTCGTCGCCGCGGTGATGGTGATCCTCGGCTTCAACTTCACCTTCATCCCCCAGTTCCTGCTCGGGAACGAGGGGATGCCGCGCCGCTACTACTCCTACCCGGAGCGCTTCTGGCCGCTCAACGTCGCGTCGACCGCGGGCGCGTCGGTGCTCGCCCTCGGGCTCCTCATCGTCCTCATCTACACGGTCGTCACGCTGAAGTGGGGGCCGGTGGCGGGCCCGAACCCGTGGCACTCGCGGGGCTTCGAGTGGGACACGCCCTCGCCGCCGCCGCCCGAGAACTACGAGACGACGCCGGTCTACACGCACGGGCCCCACGAGTACGACCAGGACGCCGCGCCGGCGCGCGTCCCCCCCGCCCCCGAGCCCAGGCATGTCTGACGCGACCGCCCCGCCCGCCGCGAGCTACCTCGCGCACCACTTCGAGAGCCTCGAGAAGCAGACGCACGCGGCGCGGCTCGGGATGTGGCTGTTCCTCGCCACCGAGGTGCTGCTCTTCACGGCGCTCTTCGCGGCGTACTCGGTCTACCGCTACCTGTTCGCGGCGGACTTCGCCGAGGCGAGCCGGCACCTCCAGACGTGGATCGGGCTCGTGAACACGATCGTCCTCGTGACGAGCTCGTTCACCGTCGCGCTCGGGCTCGACCGCGCGACGAAGGGCGACGGCAAGGGGGCGCGCGCCTTCTTCCTCCTGTCCGTCGCGATGGGCGCGCTGTTCCTGTTCTTCAAGTACGTCGAGTACGCGCACCACTTCCACACGGGCGAGCTGCCGGGCCGGTACTACACGGGCGACCTCGGGGGCCCCGGCGTCCCGATGTTCTTCGTCCTCTACTTCCTCATCACCGGGCTCCACGGGATCCACGTGATCGTCGGGATGACGGTCCTCTCCGTCATCGGCCTGCGCGCCGGGAAGGGCGCCTACTCGAGCGCGTACCACGTGCCCGTCGAGCTCGCGGGGCTCTACTGGCACCTCGTCGACATCATCTGGATCTTCGTCTTCCCGCTCATCTACCTCATCTAGGAGCCGCCCATGGCCGACCCGGGCGCCGTCGCGCGCAACGAGCAGGAGCACGTCTCGCACGTCGCGCGCTACGCGGTCGTGTGGGCGGCGCTCCTCGCGTTCACGATCCTGACCTGGGCGCTGTCGCGGCTCCACATCGGCGGCGGCTGGGGCCTCGCCGTCGCGCTCGTCATCGCGGCGACGAAGGGGACGCTCGTGGTGCTCTTCTTCATGCACCTGTGGGACCAGCGCGGCGCGAACCGCATCGTGATCCTCACCTCGCTCGTGTTCGTGGCGCTGCTCATCGGGCTCACGCTCTCCGACAACGCGACCCGCTTCAAGCTCGCGAACCCGCCCGGCAGCGAGGGCGCGCTCCCCGCGGGGCCCACCGACTACGGCGGCCCGCCGGCGGTGCCGCCGCGCGGGCGCACCGTCGAGAACTAGCGCTCGGCGAGCGCGCGCTCGTACGCGGCGCGATCGCCGGCGGAGAAGCAGCAGAAGACGACGCGCTCGACGGGGCTCCCGGCCTCGAGCGCGCGCCGGACCTCGGCGACCGCGATGCGCGTCGCGCGCTCGAGCGGGAAGCCGTACGCGCCGGTCGAGATCGCGGGGAAGGCGATCGAGCGGAGCCCGGCCGCGGCCGCGACGCGGAGCGCGTTCCGGTAGCAGCGCGCGAGCGCCTCGTCCTCGCCGGCGCCGCCGCCCTGCCAGACCGGGCCGACCGCGTGGAGCACGTGCCGCGCGGCGAGGCGGTGGCCGCCGGTCATCTTGACCTCGCCCGTCGCCGCGCCGCCGAGCGTCCGGCACTCCTCGAGGAGGCCGGGCCCCGCGGCGCGGTGGATCGCCCCGTCCACCCCGCCGCCTCCGAGGAGCGTCGCGTTCGCCGCGTTCACGATCGCGTCGACGTCGAGCCGGGTGATGTCCCCGGTCACGACCGAGACGCGCGCCCGCCAGGCCGGATCCATGGACGTCTCGTAACGCCGTCCGGCGAGCGCGGGCAAGCCTGCGCGCCCGATCCGGCGCCCGGGTCGAAGGGGCGGCGCATCCTGTTCGCGCGATCGGGCGCGCATAGCCGGCGGCGGGGCGCACGGATCGAGTTTGCTCCTCCGGCAAGGAAAGCCATGGCGCCTCGGCCGTTTGCGGGACATGGGCGCGCAGGATGCGGTCCGCGACGGGTCGAGGACGCGCAATTCGTGCACGCCGCGATGCGCTGCAGGCGGGTATGGCGCTTGCTATCCCAGCGCGAGCCGAGATGAGACGCGACCGTATCCTCATCGTGGATCCGAATCCGCTCGACGGCGCGGCCCTGCGGGCCGCGCTCTGCGAGAGCGGCTTCGACGCCGTGGAGTCGGCGACCGCGGACGGCGCGTTCGGGCTCGTGCCGAGCTTCCAGCCCGCCGCGGTGCTCGTCGCGGCGCTGCCCGACCTCGAGCCGGCCGGCTTCGTCGACCGGCTCCGCGCGCTCGGGTCGGACGCGGCCGTCGTCGTCGCGACCTCGGCCGAGCGGCTCGACGCGGCGGTGACCGCCCTGCGCGGCGGCGCCGAGAGCTACGTCGTGCGGCCGCTCGACCCGGGTCAGGTCCTCGTGATCCTCGAGAAGGCGCTCGAGAAGCGACGGCTCCGGACCGACAGCGCCGCGCTGCGCGAGGCCATCCGCAGGCGCCTCCAGATCGTCGGCTCCGCCCCGGAGCTGCAGGCGGCCATCGAGGTCGTGAAGCGCGTCTCGCCGACGAAGGCGACGCTCCTCGTGCAGGGGGAGGCGGGCACCGGCAAGTCCCACGTCGCGCAGGCGCTGCACGAGGCGTCGCCCCGCCGCACCGAGCCGTTCGTGCGCGTCAACTGCGCGGCGCTGTCCGAGGCGCTCCTCGAGTCCGAGCTGTTCGGGCACGAGAAGGGCGCGTTCGCGGAGGCCGACGGGCGGCGCATCGGGAAGTTCGAGGAGGCGAACGGCGGCACGCTCCACCTCCACGAGGTCGCGCGCCTGCCGGCCGCGCTGCAGGTGAAGGTCCTGCGCGTCCTGCAGTCCGGCGACCTCGAGCGGGTCGGCGGCCGCGAGACGGTCCACGTGGACGTCCGGATGGTGGCGGCGTCGCAGCGCGATCTCGCCGAGGAGGTCCACGCCGGCCGGTTTCGCGACGACCTCTACTACCGCCTGAACGTCGTCTCCGTCTCGCTGCCGCCGCTCCGGCAGCGCAAGGGCGACATCCCGGCGCTCGTGAACCACTTCATCGAGATCCACGCGGCCGCGCAGGGGAAGGAGATCGCCGGCGTCAGCCCGGGGACGCTCTCGGCCCTGTTCGCCTACGACTGGCCGGGGAACGTGCGCGAGCTCGCGAACGTCGTCGAGCGCGCGGTCACGTCCTGCCGCGGCCGCGAGATCACCGCCGAGGACCTCACCCCCGTGCTGCACGGCGGCCGCCCCGAGGAGAGCACCGCCTCCGCGCTCATCCCCGGCGCGACCCTGTTCGAGATCGAGCGCGAGGCCATCCTGCGCACGCTCGACCAGTGCGGCGGCTCGACGGCGCGCGCGGCCGACGTGCTCGGCGTCTCCATCCGGAAGATCCAGTACCGGCTGAAGGAGTACCGCTCGGGCGTGCCGAGCCGGCGAGCGCGCGCGGGGTTCCCGGAGTAGAAGCCTCCGCGCCACCCGCCGCGCGGGCCGCCGGGCGTCCCGGGCGACCTCGCAGGTGCTCGTCGGGCCGCGCGCCCTCCGCCGCCGGCGGCCGCCGCGTCCACCCGGCCTTAGCGTACGTGCGTGAGCGCCCCGGCTCCCATGCGGCCGTCGAGCGTGGCGCGCGTCGCGCTGCCGCTCGGCGGGTGGTACCTGATCCTCGCCGGCTCGCTCGGCGGCGCGGAGCTCGTCGCGGCCTCGATCGCGGGGCTGCTCGCCGCCCTGTACGCCGCCGGCCTCGGGCGCCGGGCGCGCGTCTCGTTCCGGCCGCCCTGGCGGTGGGTCCGGGCGCTCGCCCGCGCGCTGCCGCAGCTCGGCTCGGAATCTGCCCTGCTCGCCGCGGCGCTCGCTCGCCAGCTCTCGGGAGGCGCGCCCGTCGAGGGCGCGGACGACGCCGGCCGCGTCGCGCCGCGCGGCGTCGACGCGGTCACGACGGCCATCGCCGCGGCCGCGTACCCGTGCCTCACGCCGAACACCGTCGTCCGGGCGGTGCAGCACCGCGGCCGCGTGTCCGGGCGCCGGCTCCTCGACCGCGCCGGCCACCGCCTCGAGGACGACCTCGCGAGGCTCTCGTGACCTTCGTGTGGGCGACGGTCGCGATGGCGCTGGCGTCGGTCCCGGCGATGCTGGCCACGCTGCGGGGCGAACCCCTCGAGCGGCTGCTCGCCCTCCAGGTGCTCTCCGCGGACGTCGCCCTGCTGCTCGCCGCGCTGGCGGGTGCGAACCGGACCGCGTTCGATCTCGACCTCGCCCTCACGCTCGCGCTCCTCTCGTTCGCGGGGGCGCTCGCGCTCGTCCGGTTCGTCGGGAGGTGGGCGTGACGGCGGTCGCGGCGATCCTGCTCGCGCTCGCGGTCGCGGCGACCGCGACGTCCGGCCTGGCGCTCCTCGCGGTGCGCGACGGCCGCGACCGGATCCACTTCGCCGGGCCCGCCACCGCGCTCGCGCCGTTCCTCGTCGCAAGCGCGCTCGCCGCGGGCGGCGCGGGCGGCGCGATCGTCGCCAAGGGGGCGGCGCTCGCCGTGCTGCTCGCCGCCACCTCGACGTTCGTCTCGCACGCGCTGCTCGGCGCCGCGGGGCCTCGCGGCCCGCGGGAGGGCCGGTGACCGCGCTCCGCGCGATCCTCCTCGTCGCGGTCGCCGGCCTCGGGGTGGGCGCGGTCGCGACGCGCGATCCGGCGCGGCAGGTGTTCGTCCTGGGCGCGCTGGGGCTCGCGCTCGCCGCCCTGTTCCGCGCCCTGGAGGCGCCGGACGTCGCGCTCTCGCAGATCGTGGTCGGCGCGGCGATCACGCCCGCGCTGTTCGTGCTCGCCCTCGCGAAGGTCCGGCGGAGGGGTGGGTGACGCGCCGGGACGCGGCCGCAGCCGGCGCGGTCGTCGCGCTCGGCGCGGTGGTCCTTGCCGGCCTCGCGGGGCTTCCCGCGCCGGGCGACGCGAGGAGCGCGATGGCGGCGCTCATCGCGTCGACCGCCGTCCAGGCGCGGCACGCGACCGACGTCGTGGCGACCGTGACCTTCGACTACCGCGGCTTCGACACGATCGGCGAGGAGCTCATGCTCCTCGCGGCGAGCGTCGGGGTGGAGCTGCTGCTCCGGCCGCTGCGCGACGAGGCGCTGAAGCTCCGCCGGGCCGCCCGGATCGTCGCGCCGTCGCCGAGCGCGGCGACGCGCTGGTCCGCGCGCCAGGCCGGCGTGCTCGCGCTCGTCCTCGGCGTCGCGCTCGCCGCCCACGGTCACGTGTCGCCCGGCGGCGGCTTCCAGGCCGGCGTCGCGCTCGGGGCCGCCACGCTGTGCGTGTACCTCGCCTCGCACCTCCCCGGGCTGCGGGCGGTGGTCCCGGACCACCACGCCGCGATCGCGGAGGGCGCCGGCGCGGCCGCGTTCGTGCTGCTCGGCGGCGTCTCCGTCGCGACGGGGGGCGCCTACCTCGAGAACGTCCTCCCGCTCGGGACGCCGGGCCGGCTCCTCTCGGCCGGGACGATCCCCGTCGCGAACCTCGCCGTCGCGCTCGCCGTCGGCGGGTCGTTCGCGACCGTGCTGAAGGAGTTCGTCGAGCAGGCCGTCGGGGAGGGTCGCGGGGGATGACGGCGCTCGCCTACGGCACGGTGGCCGTGCTCCTCGTCGCCGGCCTGCTCGGCGTCGTCACGACGCGCAACCTGATCCACCTCGTGGGGTGCCTCGCGGTGGCGCAGTCGTCGACGTACGTGCTCCTGCTCGCGGTCGGCCTGCGGAGCGGCGGCCGCGCGCCCGTCGCGACGGGCGCGCCGCCCCCGACCGCGTTCGTCGATCCCGTCGTCCAGGCGCTCGCGCTCACCGACGTCGTCGTGGGCGCGGTCGTGACGGCCCTCCTCCTCGCCCTCGCGATCCAGGCGCACAAGCGGTTTCGCACCCTCGACCCGCGCGACATGCGCTCCCTGCGCGGATGATCCAGCGTCACCTCCCGGCGCTCGCGGTGGCGCTCCCCCTCGCGGTCGCCGCCCTGCTCGCGGCGACGCGGCAGGGGCTCCCGCGGCGCGTCCTCGACGGGACCGCGCTCGCCGTCGCGCTCGCCGTCGCCGCCGCGTGCGCGACCCTCGCGGCGCACCCGGCCGCCGCCCGGGCGTACTGGTTCGGCGGATGGCGGCCCGGGACCGGGCCGGCGCTCGGGATCGCGTTCGCGCCCGACGCCGCCGGGGCGACGTTCGCCGCGTTCGCCGCGACGCTCGTCGCCCTCGCGGTGGTCTTCGCCGCGTCCATGTTCGAGCCGGAGCGCGGGATCTTCCACGTGCTCGTGCTGGTGTTCCTCGCCGGGATGGTCGGCTTCTCGCTCACCGCGGACCTGTTCGACCTCTTCGTCTTCTTCGAGCTCATGGGGGTCGCCGCCTTCGCGCTCACCGGGTGGCACGCGGACGAGCGGGGGCCGCTGCAGGGCATGATGACCTTCGCCGTCACGAACGCCGTCGGCGCGATGCTGTTCCTGCTCGGGACGGGCCTCCTGTACGGGCGCACGGGCGCCCTGAACCTCGCGTCCATCGGCCGCGCGCTCGCCGGCGGCCGCGCCGACGGCCTCGTCGTCGCGGCGTTCGCGCTCCTCGCGGCGGGGTTCCTCGTGAAGCTCGCGGCGTTCCCGTTCCACTTCTGGCTCCCGGACGCGCACGCCGTCGCGCCGGCGCCGGTCTGCGCGCTCTTCTCGGGGGTGATGGTGCCCCTCGGCGCGTTCGGTCTCGCCCGCGTCCACGCGGCGGCGTTCCAGGGCGTCCTGCCCGCCGGGTCGACCGCGGGCGTGTTCGCCGCGATCGCCGCGGCGACGGCCGTCGTCGGCGGCGCGATGGCGCTCGTCCAGCAGCACCTCAAGCGGCTCCTCGCGTTCAGCACCGTCGCGCACGCAGGCACGATCCTGGCCGGCGTCGCGGCCGCGAACCCGCAGGGGCTCGCCGCGGCCGGGCTGCACGCCTTCGGGCACGGGGTGCTGAAGCTCGCCCTGTTCATGTGCGCCGGCGCGCTCCTCGACCGGTTCGGCACGGTCGACGTGCGCCGCCTGCGCGGCCGCGGTCGCGAGGTGCCCGAGCTCGCGGTCGTGTGGGCGTTCGCCGCGGCGGGGCTCCTCGATCTCGGCCCGACGCCGACCGGGCCGGCGGCGCACCTCCTCGAGGAGGCGGCGCGCGCGGCGGGCGTCGAGTGGATCGGCCGGGCGCTCGCGGTCGCCACGGCGCTCGCCGGCGCGGCGCTGCTGCGCGCGGGCGCCCAGGTGTTCCTCGGGGCCGGCC
>DASVZX010000276.1:0-17431 GCA_036391435.1 Anaeromyxobacter sp.
GGCCCGCATGAAGCGGCAGGTGGGTCACCAGGGGGCCCAGACGTCCACGACGAGCGGTACGCCGCCGCCGCCTCGGCGTGGCGCCGCTCGCCGAGCAGCCGGTCGGCGCGCGCGAGCGCCTCGTCGGCCCTCGACGCCCGCCCCGCGCGCAGCGCGCGCTCGGCGTCGAGCGCGAGCTTCTCCACCTGCGCCACCGTGGCCGTCCCGGCCCAGCGCAGGATCACCCGCTCGGCGCCGGGGTCGATCGCGAGCAGGGTCGGCCAGGCGTCGATCGGGAACTTCTCGACGAACGCGGCGTTGCCCGGCTTCTCGGTGTCGATGTCGAGCCGGACGACCCGCCCGGCGAGCCTCGCGAGCCGCGCGTCCGGGAGGACGTAGGCCCGCATGAAGCGGCAGGTGGGTCACCAGGGGGCCCAGACGTCCACGACGAGCGGGACGCCGAGCCGCCTCGCCTCCGCGAGCGCGCCCGGGTAGTCGTCCTGGATCGTCGGCGGGGCGGCCGCGGCGGCGATCGACCCGAGGGCGAGCGCGGCGGCCAGGCCGGCGAGGGTGCGGGACGCGGCGGGCACGCGATCTTCCTATCGCACGCCGGGCCTTGGCGCTACGCGTCGCGCCCGAGCGCGGCGGCGACCTCCCGGAACTGGTCGGCGGAGAGGTAGATCTCGAGCGCGCCGTCGGGCAGCTCGAACCGGGCCGGCTTGCGGAAGCCGGTCTTCGGCGGCTCCGGCGCGACGAGCCGCAGGATCGCCCTCGCGGGGACCTGGATCGCGACCTGGTGCGCCCGCCGGGCGGCCTCGAGCTCGTCCGCGGTGAGCGGCTTCGGCTCCATGTAGCGGCGGCGCCGCGGCAGCCCGATCCAGTGGATCGCCTGGGCGGCCACCGCGGCCCAGAGCACGGCCGCGCTCTTCCAGGTGAAGAGGTTCACCACGACGGCGATCACCGACCCGAGGAGGAGGAAGATGCTGACCTTGTCGGCGAGGTCCGCGATCGGGTGCGGCTTCACGACCGAGATCTCCTCGGGTGAGACGTAGAGGTGCCCCTTCGCCGCGCCGTCGTGGACGGCCTTGCCCGCCCCATCGACGATCGTCGCGAGCACCATGCCGAGCGCCTTCGGATCCTGCACCGTGACCTCCTTCGTGGACGCGCACTCTACCTCGGCGCCGGGCCCTTGGGCACCCGCCCGCAGAGGAGCGCGTTCGCCGCGACGGCGATCCCGACGGCGGCGGCGCACGTCAGGACGACCCCCGGCCAGCCGGCCGCCTGGAGCGCGAGCCCGGGCACCGCGGACCCGAGCGTCCCCCCCACGTAGTAGCTCGTCAGGTACAGCGCGCTCGCGCCGCCCTTCGCGGCGGTCGCGGTGACGTTGACGAAGGCGGGGGCGATCGCCTGCGCCGTGAAGGTGCCGAGCACCATCACGACGAGGCCGAGGACGACGAGCGGCAGGGGGCGCGCGAGCAGGATCGCCATCCCCGCCGCCTCGACGAGGAGCCCGATCGCGATGAGCCGCCGCGGCGGCACGCGGCCGGAGAGCCGGCCCGCCATCGACGAGGAGAGCACCCCGGCGGCGTACACGAGGTAGACGCTCGAGATCGCGGCGGTGGACAGGGCGTAGGGCGGCGCGGCGAGGTGGTACGGCAGGTAGGTGAAGATCCCGATCCAGCCGAAGAAGAGCGAGGCGCCGACGAGGTACGCGCCGACGAGCCGCGGATCACGCAGGTGGCCGAGCATGCCGGCCCAGGCCTCGCCGAGGCCGCGCCGCTCGGGCGCGGCGCCCTCGACGAGCCCGCGCGCGAGGAGGATCGCGGCGACGGCGGTGATCGCGGCGAACGCGACGAAGGGGGCGTGCCACCCGAGCCGCGCCGCGATCGCGCCGGCGAGCACGCGGCCGACGAGCCCGCCCACGACCGACGCGCCGATGATCCCGCCGACGACCGCCGGCAGGTCGCGCTCGCGGAAGCGGTCGCCCGCGTACGCGACCGACACCGCGGTCATCCCGGGGACGAGCGCGCCCTGGGCGGCGCGCAGCGCGACGAGCGCGCCGAGCGACGGCGCGAACGCGCACGCGAGCGTCGCGATCGAGAGGAGCGCCGTCGAGCCCGCCATGACGCGCCGCCGGCCGAGGGCGTCGGAGAGCGGCCCGTACACGGTGGACGCCGCGGCGATCGCGAGCACGACGGCGGACACCGTCAGCCCCGCGCGCGCCGCGCCGACCCCGAACTCCCTGGAGAGGAGCGGGAGGATCGGCTGGGTCACGTACATGTCCGAGTACGCGGCGACGGTGCCCGCGTAGAGCGCCAGTCGCTCGCGCCGCATGCGCGCGCACCATAGCGCGTCGCGCGCCGCGCGGGGGCGTCGCGCGCGGGAGCGCCGCCCGGGCGCGGGCGCCGGGGTCGGCTACCCGCGGGCGGCGGACGCGGCCTCGCCGCCGCGCCGCACGCCCTCGTCCTTCCGCTTGAGCGAGAGCCCCATCGTGAACCGCGCGACGGGCTCGTCGCCGTACTTCGCCGGCACCGTCGCCACGACCTCGATCGGCAGCGTGACGCGCTCGCCGGTCGCGTCCGCCTCGCGCACCGCCGCGGCGACGCGGCGGCCGTCGCGCGACCGGAACACGACGTCGCCGTCGGCGCGCTTCAGGAACTCGCAGCGCATGTCGGCGAAGACGAGCTTCACCTTCCGGTGCCGCTCCTGGATGAGCTTCGCCGCGTTGAGGCCGCTCGCGAGGTCCGCGCCGGCGCAGAGCGCGCCGACGTACATCGAGTTCAGGTGGTTCTTCGAGCGCCAGCCGAACGGGATCTGGACGGCGCACCCCTCGTCGTCGAGCTCGAGCACGCGCGGCGCGAGCCACAGGAACATCGGGATCTTGAGCGCCAGCGCGCGGACGAGCAGGGTTTCCTTGAGGAGCACGGGGGCCCTATCCTAGCCCCCTCCGCGAGCGAGCGCCGTCCCCGCGGGGGCCTTATCCATCCCCCCCGGTGCTCGAGACCTTCCACCCTCTCGTCCGGCGCTGGTTCGAGCGCCGCTTCGGCGACCCGACGGAGCCGCAGGCGCTCGGCTGGCCCGAGATCGCCGCGCGCCGGGACGTCCTCGTCTCGGCGCCGACCGGCTCCGGGAAGACGCTCGCCGCGTTCCTCTTCGCCGTCGACGCGCTCCTGCGCGAGGCGCTCGACGGCCGGCTCGGCGCCGAGACCCGCGTCCTGTACGTCTCGCCGCTCCGGGCCCTCTCGAACGACGTCGAGAAGAACCTGAAGATCCCGCTCGGCGAGCTCGAGGAGGCGGCGCGCGCCGAGGGGCTCGGCGCCCCCGAGATCCGCGTCCAGGTGCGCACCGGCGACACGCCGCAGTCGCGGCGCCAGGCCATCGTGCGGAACCCCCCGCACGTCCTCGTCACCACGCCCGAGACGCTCTACCTCCTGCTCACGGCCGAGCGCGGCCGCGCGCTCCTCCGGACCGTCGAGACGGTGATCGTCGACGAGGTGCACGCGCTCGCCCGCGACAAGCGCGGCGCGCACCTCGCCCTCTCGCTCGAGCGGCTCGACGCGCTCGCCCGCCGCCGCCCGCAGCGCATCGGGCTCTCCGCGACGGTGAACCCGATCGAGGAGATGGCCCGCTTCCTCGTCGGCACCGAGCGGGTGGACCGCGCCGGCCGCCCGCGCTGCACGATCGTGGAGGTCGGCCGCCGCCGGACGTTCGACCTCGGCGTCGAGATCCCGCGGGACGAGCTGTCCTCGGTGGCGTCGAACGACCTGTGGCGCGAGACCTACGACCGCGTCGCGGAGCTCGTCCGCGAGCACCGCGCGACGCTCGTGTTCGTGAACACGCGCCGCCTCGCCGAGCGCGCGGCGCACGCGCTCGCGGAGCGGCTCGGCGAGGGCCAGGTGGCGGCCCACCACGGCTCGCTGTCGCGCGCGCGGCGGCTCCGGACCGAGGAGGCGCTCAAGTCCGGCGCGCTCCGCGCGGTCGTCGCCACCTCCTCGCTCGAGCTCGGGATCGACGTCGGCGAGGTGGACCTCGTCGTGCAGCTCGGCTCGCCCGGCGCGCTCCACGTGGCGCTGCAGCGGGTCGGCCGCTCCGGTCACGTGAAGGGCGGCACGCCGAAGGGGCGCCTCTTCCCCATGAGCCGGGACGACCTCGTCGAGTGCGCCGCGCTCGTCCGCGGCCTCCGCCGCGGCGCGCTCGAGGCGATCCGCCCCCCCGAGGCGCCGCTCGACGTGCTCGCCCAGCAGATCGTGGCGGAGGCGTCGGCCGGGCCCATCCACCTCGATCGGCTCCACGCGCTCGCCCGCCGCGCGTGGCCGTACCGCGACCTCTCCCGGGCGGCCTTCGACGCCGTCGTCGAGATGCTCTCCGAGGGGATCGCGACGGCGCCCGGGAGGACGACCGCGCTCGTCCACCGGGACGCGGTGAACGGGCGCATCCGCGGCCGGCGCGGGGCGCGGCTCGCCGCTCTCACCGGGGCCGGGGCGATCCCGGACACCTCGCAGTTCCAGGTCGTCGCGGAGCCGGACGGGACCGTCGTCGGCCAGGTGGACGAGGACTTCGCCGTCGAGAGCATGGCGGGCGACGTCTTCCTGCTCGGGACCACCTCCTGGCGGATCCGCCGGATCGACGCGGGCGTGGTCCGCGTCGAGGACGCCCACGGCGCGGCGCCCGGCGTGCCGTTCTGGGTGGCGGAGGCGCCCGGCCGCAGCCGCGAGCTCTCCGCGGAGGTGTCCGCGCTCCGGGAGGAGCTCGAGCGGCGGCTCGACGATCCCGCCGCCGCGGCGCGCTGGCTCACGGAGGAGGGCGCGGTGCCCGAGGCCGGCGCCCGGCAGGTCGTCGCGTACCTCGCGGCCACCCGGCGCGTGCTCGGCGCCGTCCCGACCCAGGACACGCTCGTCGCGGAGCGGTTCTTCGACGAGGCGGGCGGGATGCAGCTCGTCGTCCACGCGCCGTTCGGCGCGCGCACGAACCGGGCCTTCGGCCTCGCGCTGCGCAAGCGCTTCTGCCGCACGTTCGACTTCGAGCTGCAGGCGGCCGCGACCGACGAGGGCATCCTCCTCTCGCTCGGCCCGCAGCACTCGTTCCCGCTCGAGAGCATCTTCGAGTTCCTCTCCCCGTCCACGGTGGACGAGGTGCTCGAGCAGGCGGTGCTCCAGGCGCCCATGTTCGCGGTCCGCTGGCGCTGGAACGCGACGCGCGCGCTCGCCATCCCGCGGCTCTTCAAGGGCAAGCGCATGCCGCCGCCCATCGCGCGCATGCGCGCGGAGGACCTGCTCGCCGCCGTCTTCCCGCAGCAGGCCGCCTGCCAGGACAACGCGCCCGGCGGGCCGATCCTCGTCCCCGACCACCCGCTCGTCGCCGAGACGATGAAGGACTGCCTCGGCGAGGCGATGGACGCCGCGGGGCTCCACGAGATCCTGCGGCGGATCGCGAGCGGCGAGGTCCGCCTCGTCGCCGTCGACACCGCCGAGCCCTCGCCGATGTCCCACGAGATCGTGGGCGCGCGCCCGTGGGCGTACCTCGACGACGCGCCGCTCGAGGAGCGCCGGGCGCGGGCGGTGGCGATGCGCCGCGCCCTCCCGCAGGCGCAGGCCGCCGGGGTCGGCGCCCTCGATCCCGCGGCGATCGCCGAGGTCGCCGAGCAGGTGTTCCCGGACGTCCGCGACGAGGACGAGCTCCACGACGCGCTGCTCGACCTCGGGATCGTGCCGTCGCAGGAGGCCGCGCGCCTCGGCGTCCCGCTCGACGGGCTCGTCGCGGCGGGCCGGGCGGCGCGGCTGCGGGTGGCCGGGCGGGAGTGGTGGGTCGCCGCGGAGCGCGCGGGGCTCGCGCGGGCGGTCGTCCCCGCGCTCCCGACCCCCACCGCGACCTCGACCTCGACCGGAGAATCCCCCCTCTCCCCCCTGCAGCGCAGGGAGGGGGCCGCGGAGGGGGGCCCGGCGGCGACGCTCGACCCCGACCTCTCCCCCCTCCCCTCCGAGCGGATCCCCGAGGACTCCGAGTCCGCCGCCCTCGCCGTCGTCCGCGGGTGGATCCCGCGCGTCGGCCCGATCACCGCCGCGAGCCTCGCCGCCCGCGTCGGCCTTCTGACTCCCCGTGTGGAGGCCGCCCTCGCCCGGCTCGAGTCGGAGGGCGTCGTCCTCCGCGGCAACTTCCTCTCCGACGCCCCGTGGTCCGCCGACGCGCCGCACTGGTGCGAGCGCAGCGTCCTCGCCCGCATCCACCGGCTCACGATCGCCCGGCTGCGCAAGGAGATCGAGCCGTCCACCGCCGCCGATCTCCTCCGCTTCCTCGCGCGCTGGCAGCACGTCGCGCCCGGGACCCGGCTCCACGGCGCGCGCGGGCTCGGCGAGGTCGTCGGCCAGCTCCAGGGCTTCCACGCCGCCGCGGGCGCGTGGGAGCGCGAGCTGCTCTCCGCCCGCGTCGCCGACTACGAGCCGCGGCTCCTCGACGACCTGTGCCTCTCCGGCGAGGTCGCCTGGGGCCGGCTCGCGGTCGTGCCCGCGGCCGACGAGGCGCCGCGGCGCCGGAGCGCGCCGACGCGGAACGCGCCGGTGACGCTCGCGCTCCGCGAGGACCTCCCCTGGCTCCTCGACGCGGTCGGCGGCTCCGCCCCGCCCCTCGGACCGTCGGCGCGCGCGCTCGTCGACGTACTCGCCCGCCGCGGCGCGTCCTTCCTGTCGGACCTCGCGTCGTCGACGGGCCGCCTTCCCGGGGAGATCGAGCAGGCGCTCTGGGAGCTCGTCTCCGCCGGGCTCGTCACCTGCGACGGCTTCTCCGGCCTGCGGCTCCTCGTCGATCCGCCCGCGCGCGGCCGGATCGTGCGCCGGCCGGCGTACGCGGGCGGGCGCTGGTCGCTCCTGCGCGCGCCGCCGGCGGAGCCGCGAGCGCGAGCGCAGGGGCAGCCGGATGAGGCTGCCCCCGAGCCAGCAGGGGGTCCGGGGGAGCGCAGGCTCGGGCCGCGCAGCTCGGCGGGAGCCGAGCACTTCCCCGGTGCGATCGACCTCGACGACCGCCTGATCGAGCGCGCCGCCGAGCAGTACCTGCGCCGGTACGGCGTCGTCTTCCGCGACCTGCTCGCCCGCGAGAGCGCGCCGCCGCCCTGGCGCGAGCTCCTGCGCGCCTACCGGGCGATGGAGGCGCGCGGCGCGATCCGCGGCGGCCGCTTCGTCGCGGGCTTCACCGGCGAGCAGTTCGCGCTGCCGGACGCGGTCGACGCCCTGCGCGCCGCCCGCCGGGCGCCCCGCGACGGGACGGAGCGGATCGAGGTCTCCGCCGCGGACCCGCTGAACCTCGTCGGCATCCTCACGCCCGGCGCGCGCGTCCCCGCGGTCCTCGGGAACCGGGTCGCCTGGGTGGACGGCGTCCCGGTCGCCGACGCGGCGCGCGGCAGCCGCGGCGCGCGGGCCGGGTAGCCCGCCGGCGCCCGGCGAACGCGTGGCGGGTCCCCGCCGCAGACGAACCGCTCGCGCTCGGCGCCGCCCGGCGACCGGTCCGCCTCTCCCACGCGAGCGGGAAGGCTGGTAGGTTGTCACCGGAGGTCCGCATGCGCGCTCGTCTCCTGCTCCTCGGCTTCTTGATTCCAGCATCGACGCTCGCGCAGGCGCGCATCGTCGTGCAGCCGCCGTCCATCCGCGTCGAGATCGCGCCTCCGGCGGCGATCGTGGAGGCGCCGCCGCCCGCGCCGTCGCCCCAGCACGTTTGGACGGAGGGCTACTGGGCGTTCACGGACGGCCGCTACGTCTGGGTCCCCGGCGCCTACGCGATCGCGCCTCGGCCGGCCGCCCGCTGGGTCCCGGCGCGGTGGGTCGCGCGCGAGGGCGGCTGGTACTTCGAGCCGGGCCGCTGGGTGGCCGACGGCACCGGCGGATGGGCCCAGCCGCGGCCGCCGCCGCCTCCTCCGCCCCAGGCCTCACCGCCCCCGGCCTACGGGCCGCCGCCCGGCTACGCGCAGCCCGGTCCCGGCCGTGGGCCGCCTCCCGCCGACGCGGTCCTGAACGCGAGGGAGATCCGCGCCGAAGTCGTCCGGGCGCGCGTCATCTACGCGAACGAGGTCGAGGCCCGCGACGGCCGCGTGGGGGCCGTCGTGAAGCTGCAAGGGAAGCCGCCGAAGCTGAAGGGAGCCCCGGAGATCGAGCAGCGCGAGGTCGTCGCCGACACGATCTACGCGAAGGAGATCCGGGCGGACTGGATCGAGGCCGAGGAGATCCACGCGAAGCACGTCAAGATCGGGCGTGAGCGCGAGCGCGGGGATCACGAGCGAGGGGAGCGGGACTGAGCTCCGGCCGCAGCGCCTTCCCGCTCGCCGCCCGGGGAGCCTCGCCGGTCCGGTGCGCCGGCTGCGCGCGCCCACGCGCGGAGCGCGGGGGCACGCGAACCGGCCGGAGCGCCTACGCGTCCTCGCCGCTCCCCTCGTGCCGGGACCGGACGAGGCGCCGCTCGCGCACCGCCTCCGCGAGGACGTCGAGCACCGTCACGCTGTCCTCCCAGCCGAGGCACGCGTCGGTGATCGACTGGCCGTAGGTGAGGGGCTTGCCCGCGACGAGGTCCTGCCGGCCCGCGACGAGGTGGCTCTCGACCATCACGCCGACGATCCGCCCGTCGCCGCGCGCGACCTGCCCGGCGACGTCGCGCCCCACCGGCACCTGGTTCTCCGCCCTCTTCGCGGCGTTCGCGTGGGAGAGGTCGATCATGAGCCGCTGCGCGAGCCCGACCCTCGCCATCTCCTGGCAGGCCGCGTCGACGCTCGCCGCGTCGTAGTTCGGCGCCTTCCCGCCCCGCAGGATGACGTGGCAGTCCTCGTTCCCGTTCGTGGAGACGATCGCGGAGTGACCGCCCTTCGTGACCGAGAGGAAGTGGTGGGGCTGCCCCGCCGCCTTGATCGCGTCGAGGGCGATCCGGACGTTCCCGTCGGTGCCGTTCTTGAAGCCGACCGGGCAGGACAGGCCGCTCGCGAGCTCGCGGTGGACCTGGCTCTCGGTCGTGCGCGCGCCGATGGCGCCCCAGGAGACGAGGTCCGCCACGTACTGCGGCGTGATCATGTCGAGGTACTCGCAGCCGGCCGGGAGCCCGAGCTCCGCGACGTCGAGCAGCAGCTCGCGCGCGAGCCGGAGTCCCTCGTTGATCCGGTAGGTGCCCTTCAGCTCCGGATCGTTGATGAGCCCCTTCCACCCGATCGTCGTGCGCGGCTTCTCGAAGTAGACGCGCATCGCGAGCTCGAGGTCCTCCCCGAGCCGGGCGCGCTGCTCGGCGAGCCGGCGCGCGTACTCCCGCGCCGCCTTCGGATCGTGGATCGAGCAGGGGCCGATCACGACGAGCAGGCGGTCGTCCATGCCGTGCAGGATCCGGTGGATGGCCTGCCGGGCGCGGTAGACGGTGTCGGCCGCCTTCTCGGTGCAGGGGAACTCGCGGATCAGGTGGCTCGGGGGGGAGAGCTCCTTGATCTCGCGGATGCGGAGGTCGTCGGTGCGGTGGGGCATGCGGGCGCTCGGGTCGCGAGACCCGAACATCTACCGCAGATCCGGGCGCCGCGTCCGCTCGCCGGCGCCCGGGCGGGCGCCCGGCCGGCGCCGCGCTACTTCTCCGACCCGCCGCCGCCCGCGCCCGTGCGCATCGAGTCCTCGGGCGGCGTCCGGTAGTTCGCCTGGATCGGCTTCTTGTTGGCGCCGCGCACGGTGACCTGCGTCTGCGGCGTCACCGAGTACCTCGTCCCGGTCGCGCTCGCGCACCCGCCGAGCGAGAAGACCGCGACGAGAGCCAGGGCTGCGAAGGTGCGCGACATGCGGTCCCGATCCGGCGACGAGCCTGCCAGCTGCCGTCCTCGATCCCGGCGGCTCCCGCACGGCGTCGCGGAGGCCCCAGGGTCGCGGTCGACGTTAGCAGAACCCGCGCCCCGGCGTCGTCGGGCGCGAGGGGGACGCGAACCCGCACCTACACCGCGCCCGATCCGCCCACGCGCCCCGCCACCGGGGCCGGGCGGGCGGCGGCGGCCTGCTGCGGGGCCTCCGGAGCCGGATAGCGGCGCGCGACCACGCGGAACACGAGCGCGGCGGCGAGCATCAGCGCGGCGAAGAACCAGAAGGAGGCGGCGCCCTCGAGCCGCACGACCTCCGTCACGACCGCGGTGAGCAGGTTGCCGAGGAAGACGGTGAGGAACCAGATGGACATGATCGTGCTGCGCATCGAGCGCGGCGCCTGCGTGTAGCTGAACTCGAGGCCGGTCACCGACACGAGCACCTCACCCGCGGTGAGCAGCACGTACTGCGGGAGCTGCCAGAGCGCGTGGGGCGTGCGTCCGGCGTCGACGACCATCTGGAGGATCGCCGCCGCGACGAAGGAGAGCACGGTGGCGAACATGCCCCACGTCATCTTCCGGAGCGGGGCGAGCGCCACCCCGCGGCGCTCGAGGGCGGGGAAGACGCCCCAGGTGAAGAGCGGGACGAGGACGAGCACGAGCGCGGGGTTGAGCGCCTGGAGCTGCGCGGGCGAGTAGGCGTGCCCGAGGAGCGTGAGGTCGAGCTGCCGCGCCTGGAACACCCACGACGAGCCCTTCTGGTCGAAGAGCGCCCAGAAGAGCGTCACCGCCGCGAACACGCCCATGATCCGGAAGACCGCCCGGGCCCCCTCGATGGCCTCCGCGGGGTGGCGGTCGCGCGCGCCCTCGAGCCAGTGCTGGCCGGGTGCGCCGGTGCCGAGCCGCTTGAGGGCTCGCCCGACGACGCGGAGCAGGCCGTGCGGGTCGGGCCCCGACGGCGGCGCCAGGACGTAGTGCCCGCGCCCCGCCCGGAACACCGCGAGGGCGACGACCATGAGGACGCCGGGGAGCGCGAACGCGACGCGCGGCCCCTTCCAGAGGAGCAGGAGCGGGATCAGGATCTTCGAGGTGAAGGAGCCGAGGTTGATGATCCAGTAGAACCAGCCGTAGATGCGCTGCAGCAGCGTCCGCTCCCCCGCGCCGAACTGGTCGCCGACGAAGGCGGAGACGGACGGCTTGATCCCGCCCGCCCCCGAGGCGACGAGCGCGAGGCCGACGAGGAGCCCGGTGCGCGTCTCCCACGCCGCGAGCACGGCGTGCCCGAGCACGTACGCGAGCGAGATCCAGAGGATGGTCCCGTACCGCCCGAAGAACCGATCGGCGAGCCACCCGCCGACGAGCGGCGTGAGGAAGGTCGCCATGATGAAGAGGTGGTAGTAGGCCTTCGCGTCCCGCTCCGGGTAGAGCAGGTGCTCGTTCATGTAGAGCACGAGGATCGACGCCATCCCGTAGAACGAGAAGCGCTCGCAGGCCTCGTTGCCCACGATGTACTTGACCTGCGGTGGGTAGCGTCCCGGTTCGGCCATGCGGCGGCCATACTGCCACGGGGCGGCGGGGCGTGCGGAGGAACGGTCCGTCGAGCCGCGCCGTCAGCCGCGCAGCGCGGCGAGGGCGAGCGCGATCCACCCCGCGATGAACGCGACGCCGCCGAAGGGCGTCACCGCCCCGAGCGCGCGCACGCCGGAGAGCGCGAGCGCGTAGAGGCTCCCGGAGAACAGGACGGTGCCCGCGAGGAAGAGCCACCCGGCCCAGGAGGCGGCGGCGCCGGGGAAGCGCGTCGCCGCCCACGCGGCGAGGGCGACGCCGATCGCGTGGTACATCTGGTAGCGCGCGCCGGTCTCGAACACGGCGAGCAGCTCCGGCGCGAGCCGCGCCCTGAGCGCGTGCGCGCCGAACGCGCCGGCCGCCACCGAGATCGCCGCCGAGAGCGCGCCGAGCGCGAGGAAGATCCGGTCCATGGTGCCGGGAGGATAGCCCGGCCCGGGGGCGAGCGCAGGGGCAGCCGGATGGCCCCCGGAGCGAGCGGCGAGCCCCGGGCGCGGCCCCGCGCAGGCGGAGCGAGCCGCGCCGGCTCCGGCAGCCCCGCGCGAAGCCTTGCGCCCGGCGCCCGGGCCCGCCACGCATCGGCCATGGACTTCGCGAGCAGGAAGTGCGTGCCGTGCGAGGGCGGCGTGCCGCACAAGTCTCCGGCCGAGGTGGACGAGGCGCTCCGGTCCCTCTCCGGCTGGGACCCCCAGGACGGCAAGACCCGCATCCACAAGCACTACCGGTTCAAGGACTTCGTCGAGGCGATGCGCTTCGTGAACGCGTTGGCGGCGCTCGCCGAGGCCGAGGGCCACCACCCGGACTTCTCCGTCCACTGGAACGCCGTGGACGTGACGCTCTGGACCCACGCGATCGGCGGGCTCTCCGACAACGACTTCATCGTCGCGGCCAAGCTCGATCGGCTGCCCGAGACGGGGCGCGCCCGGCCTTGAATGCGCGGCGGGGACGGCCCGTCCGTTCCGGTGGAAGGGCAACCCACCGGAGCACACCATGACGAACCGCGTCTCGAAGCTGATCCTCGCCGCCGTCCTCCTCTCCGCGGTCCCGCTCGCCGCATCCGCGGACGGGCGCGACTTCGACCGCGAGCGCGATCCGCCGGCCGGCTGGCCGGCCTCCGCGTCACCCCCGGCGTACCCCGGACCCGGCGCCTACCCCGCGCCGCCGCCGGTCTCCGACTGGCGCGACGGCCACGGCGACTGGCGCGACGGCCGCGACTGGGGCGACGGCCACGACTGGCGCGACGGCCGCGATTGGCGCGAGGGCCGCGATTGGCGCGAGGCCCGCGCGTGGCGCTGGCGCGCGCGCGAGCGGGTCGAGGTGATGGCGCAGCTCCGCGCGCTCGACGTCGAGCGGGCCAGCTTCTACGCCGAGAACGGCTGGCGCCCCGGCCGCCTCCGGAGGTTCGAGCGCTTCTACGCGATGCGCCGCGCGGAGCTCGAGCGCCGCCTGTACGAGCTGCAGCCGCTCGCGTGGCGGTGATCGATCTCGACGCACCCGCTCGGCGACACGGCCACGAGCCGCCTCGCCGAGCACTTCTTGCACCTCCGCGCGCCCCGGCCCGGGCGGCGACCATCCGAGGTGCGCAGTCGCGTCGCACGCGAGCGGGTGGGCTGCTCGCCCGGCCGTTCGCGGCCCCGACAAAGACGCACGCGAGGCGTGGCGTCCGGCACGCCATGATGTGCATAGTCCACGCTCCCAGCCGCTGGACACGGGCGCATGAACCTCGAGGCCGATGGATGGAGCGGTGCCTTCGCGCGATCGCTGGACCGCGCGGGGGACGTCGAGCCCCAGCCTCCCTCGGCGCTCCTCGACGGCCTCTGGCTCGGACCGGCCGCCATGGCGTTCGTCGATCGCGCGCTCCGGGTCGTCGCCGTGAACGAGGCCTTCGCACGGATGGCGGCCAGGCCCGCGGAGTCGATCGCGGGGCGCACCGTCCGGGAGCTCCTCGCCGGAGAGGATGCGCTCGCGTTCGCGCTCGAGGATCGGCTCCACGCGATCCTCGACTCGGGCGAGCCGGCGCTCGATCTGAGCGCGAGCTCGCGCGGGCCGGACGGCGTCATGCGCTGGTGGCGCGCGCGCCTGTATCCCGTCCTCACGCCGCGAGGCGAGGTGCGCGGCGTGTGCGCGGCGGTGGACGAGACGACGTCGACGTACGATCGCGAGCTCGCGCTCGAGCGCGAGCGGGCGTCCGCGGAGCGCACCGCGCGGCGGCTCGCGCTCCTCCAGGAGACGACGGCGGCGCTGGCGGCGGCCGTCGAGCCCGCCGAGATCGGCCGCGTCGTCATCGAGCGGGTCCGCGCGTTCGCCGGAGCGGACGCGGTCTCGATCCGCGTGCTCGAGGGGGACGGCCTCGCGCCGCTCGCGTCGGCGGGTTTCCCCGCGCCCTCGGCGTGGATCGCGGGGGACACCCCCGCGTGCGCGCGGACGCCGTCCGGGGACGCGGTGCGCGGCGAGACCGGCATCTGGCTCGAGTCGAACGAGGAGGTGGCCGCGCGCTACCCGCAGCTCGCCGCGGAGACGCGCGCGGAGGGGTGGAGATCGGGCGCCGCGCTGCCGCTGCGGGCCCGCGGCGGCGCGATCGGGTGCCTCTCGCTGTGCTTCCGGACGCCCCACGCGTTCGATCTCGAGGAGCGCGCGCTGCTGCTGTCCGTCGCGGAGCAGTGCGCGCTCGCGCTCGACCGCGCGCGCGTCCTCGCGCGGGAGCGTGCCGCCCGGAAGGGCGCGGACCACGACCGGGCCGTGCTCGACGCGGTCCTGTCGAACGCGCCGGTCGGCATCTTCCTCCTCGATCCCGAGCTCCGGTTCCTGCGCGTGAACCCGGCGGTCGCCGCGTTCGACGGCGTCCCGGTCGAGGCGCACGCCGGCCGGACGCCGCAGGACGTCCTGCCGTCCCTCCCGTGGGGCGAGGTCGAGCCGTTGCTCCGCGACGTGCTCGAGACCGGGCAGCCGCGCCTCGACGTGACGATCGAGGCGCCGTTCCCCGGCGGACGGGTCCGCAGCTTTCTCGCGTCGGGGTACCGCGTGCAGACCGGCGACGCGCCCATCGGCGTGGGCGTCATCCTCCGGGAGGTCACCGCCGAGCGCGAGGCCGACCAGTTCCAGCGGAACGTCCTGGGCATCGTCGGACACGACCTCAGGACCCCGCTCACCACCGTCACGGCGTCGACGTTCCTGCTGCAGCGCGGCGCCCTCGGCCGGAACGAGGCGCGCCTCGTGGCCCGGATCGCCGCCGCGTCCGCCCGGATCCAGCAGGTCATCGGGATCCTCGTCGACTACGCTCGCGCGAGCGGCGGACACGGGGTCCCCCTGAGCAGGCGGCCGTGCGACCTCGGCGTCATCTGCCGCGAGGTGACGGACGAGGCCGAGGGCGCGCGGCCGGGGCGCAGCGTGCGGTGCTGCGGCGAAGGCGACGCGTCCGGCGCGTGGGATCCCGACCGCGTCCGGCAGGCGCTCGCGAACCTCGTCTCGAACGCGCTGGAGCACGGCGCCCCGGACGCCCCCGTCCACGTGAGCTGGCGCGCGGACGCGGAGCGGGTCGCGATCGACGTGACGAACGCCGGAGCGGCGATCCCGCCCGATCTACTCCCGCGGATCTTCGACGCGTTCCGCAGCGGCCGGAGCGAGCCGGGGGCACGCCGCGGCGGCCTCGGCCTCGGGCTGTTCATCGCGCGCGCGATCGCGGTGGCGCACGGCGGCGCGATCGAGGTCCGCTCTCGCGACGGCGAGACGACGTTCACGCTCCGCCTCCCGCGCGGCGTCCCGGCGACGTGACCGTCCCCTCCGCGATCGCGGGTCCGCCCGGCGCGCGGCCCGCGCTGGCGGGCCGGCCGGATCGAGGTTATGCAGGGACGCGTGTCGCGCTCCACGCCGTCCTTCCTCCTCTTCGTGCTCCTCGCCGTCGCCATCCTCGGCGGGATGCACGCCTATCTCTGGGCGCGGCTCGTGCGGGACGCGGCGCTCCCGGAGCCCTGGCGGCGGATCGCGACGGTGGCGCTCGTCCTGCTCGCGCTCGCCGTGCCGGTCGCGATGGCGGCGATGAGGCTCGCCCCGCCGCCGATCGACCGGATCGTCCCGGCGATCGCGTTCACCTGGCTCGGCGTCGCCTTCATGCTGCTCTGCGCGGTCGCCGCGCTCGACCTCGTCCGGTTCCTCTCGACCGCGGGGACGTGGCTCTCCGGGTGGATGCGGGCGGGGGTGGCGGGGCCGCCCGCCGATCCCGACCGCCGCCTCTTCGTCGCGCGCGCGCTGGCGGGCACCGCCGCCGCCGCGACCGCCGGCACCGGCGCGTTCGCCTACCGCGCGGCGACCGGTCCCGCCGAGATCACGGAGGTCCCGGTGAAGCTCGCGCGCCTGCCGCCCGCGCTCTCGGGGCTCTCCATCGCGCAGATCACGGATCTCCACGTCGGGCCCATGATCCGCGAGCGGGAGGTGCGGCGCATCGTCGAGCAGACGAACGCGCTCCGCCCCGACGTCGTGGCGGTCACCGGCGACCTCGTCGACGGCTCGGTCGCCGAGCTCGGCCCGGCCGTCGCGAGCCTGTCGCGCCTGCAGGCCCGGTACGGCGTCTACTTCGTGACGGGGAACCACGAGTACTACTCCGGCGTGACGCCGTGGATCGCCGAGCTGCGGCGGCTCGGGCTCCGCGTCCTCCGCAACGAGCGGGTGAGCGTCGGCGACGCGGGCGCGTCGCTGGACCTCGCGGGCGTGGACGACTGGAGCGCGGCCCGGTTCGGGAACGGCCACGGCTGGCGTCTCGCCGACGCGCTCGCCGGGCGCGAGCCGGACCGGAGCCTGGTCCTGCTCGCGCACCAGCCGCGCGGCGTCGCCGAGGCGGTCCGGTCGGGCGTCGAGCTGCAGGTCTCCGGGCACACGCACGGGGGGCAGATCTTCCCGTTCAGCCTGATCGTCGGCGCCGTCTACCCTTACCTCGCGGGGCTGTACCACCACGCGGAGGGCGCCGCGTCCGGCCAGATCTTCGTGTCGCGCGGCGCCGGGTACTGGGGGCCGCCGCTGCGGCTCGGGTCTCCTCCCGAGATCGCGAAGATCGTTTTGACCTGATCGGAGCGTCCGGGTCGCGGTCCCGCGCTCGCCGCGTCCGGTCCCGGGGCGCCGGGGCCCTCCTGGGCCCTGCCCTGGAGGCCGGGCGCGCTCTACGCTTCGCTCCCCGGAGGATCGACATGCGCGTCCGCCCCGTCCTCGTCCTGGCCGGCATCTTCGGCGCCGCGGCCCTCACGACCGTGTTCGTGGTCTCGCGGCTCCCGCGCGAGGGGCAGGTGAGCGCCGCCGGAGCGGCCGACGCTCGGGGCGCCGGCCCGGCTCCCGCGGGCGCGGGGGATGTCACGCCCGCGCTCGAGCCCGCGGCGAGACCCTCGGACGGCGTGCTCGCGGTGCGCGTCACGGCGGGCGGCGAGCCGCAGGCGGGCGCCGCGGTGCGCGCCTACCTGGACGATCCCGCGCTCGGCTGGCGGCGGGCGGGCGACGCGACCGCCGGGGCCGACGGGACCGTGCGGCTCTTCGCGCGTCCCGGCGCCTACCTCGTCGTGGCGCGCGCGGCGGGGCTCGCCCCCGGGCGCACCGAGGCGGTGCGGCACGCCGGCGAGGACGCGACGCGGGTCGACGTCGTGCTCGAGCCCGCGAGCGTCCTCGAGGGCCGCGTCACCGCGCGCGGCGGCGGCCCGATCCCGGGCGCGCGCGTCCGCGCCGTGCAGCTCGTGAGCGCTTCGCCGGGGTTCGCCCCCCCGTCCGCGCCCGGCGAGGAGATCGCGGCGGCGCAGACGGGGCCCGCCGGCGGCTTCCGCCTGGAGGGGCTCGCGCCCGGCGCCTACGCCCTCGCGGTCGACGCCGCGGGCCATCACCCCGCGCTCCGGCGCGCGCCGGTCCCGGGCGACGCCCTCGAGATCGCGCTGGAGCCGCTCGGGCGCGTGGAGGGCGTCGTCCTGCTCGACGGCCGGCCGGCCGCCGGCGCGACGGTGCGCGCCGTGTCGGCCGACCACGGCGCGACCGCCATTGCGGGCGGCGACGGCCGGTTCGCGCTCTCCGCGCCGGCCGGGAGCTACCGCGTGCAGGCCGCGCTCGGCGACCGCGCCGTCGCGG
>DASVZX010000277.1:0-9760 GCA_036391435.1 Anaeromyxobacter sp.
CCCGCGCCGCCGCGCGGCGCGCGGGCGCGCCACCTCCGGGGCGGCGAGGCCGCGGGTGCGAGCGCGGGCGGACGCGACCGTCGCGGCGCTGCGCGAGGTGCAGCGCGAGATCGCCGCGTTCCGGCCCCGCGGGTTCGGGCCGCCCGTGCTCGGCCCCGCCCTCGCGAGCAGGATCTTCCTCCTCGGCCAGGCGCCCGGGCCGCACGAGGCGCGCATCGGGCGGCCGTTCGCGTGGACGGCGGGGAAGACGCTGTTCCGCTGGCTCGGGCGCGCGACCGGGGCCGACGAGGAGACGGTGCGCGCCCGCGTCTACATCGCCGCGGTGGTGCGCTGCTTCCCCGGCAAGGCGAGCGGCGGCGGCGACCGCCTGCCCACGCCCGACGAGTGCGCGCTCTGGCGGCGCTTCGTCGCGCGCGAGGTCGAGATCCTGCGCCCGCGCCTCGTGATCCCCGTCGGGCGCCTCGCGATCCAGGAGGTGCTCGGGCACACCGAGCCCATCGCCGCCGTCGTCGGCCGCCGGCTCCGCGCCCGGTTCCACGGCGTCCGGGTCGACGTGATCCCGCTGCCGCACCCGTCCGGCGCCTCCACCTGGTTCAAGGTGGAGCCCGGCCGGACGCTGCTCGAGCACGCGCTCCGGCTCGTCGCGGAGCACCCCGAGGTGCGGAGGGCGTTCGCCCGCGGGGCGTAGCGTCGGCCGGGGCCTGGCGTCCCCGCCGCGCCGCGGACACGATGCGGGGTGCGCCGTGGCGTGGTAGCCCTGATGGGGAGGCGATGGAACGGAGCCGGATCCAGGTCCCCGGGAGCTCGTGCCGGCCGCGCGCCGGCGACGCGGCCGTCGCCGCGCGGGGAGGGACGGCCTGAGGGCGGCCGCGTCCGCAGCGCCGCTGCCGCGGCGCGCGGTGATCGCGGCGCTCGCGCTCGCGGCGGCGTGCGCGCACGGACCGCGGGTGGAGCCCGGCCCGCGGGAGGAGCCGCGGCCGCCCGGGGAGAGCCCCGGGGAGGGCGGCCTCGGTCCCGCCGTCGGGCTCGCGAGCTTCTACGGCCGGAGGTTCCACGGCCACCGCACCGCGAGCGGCCAGCGCTACGACATGCGCGCCTTCACGTGCGCGCACCGCACCGCGCCGTTCGGCACCCGGCTGCGCGTGACGGATCTCGAGACGGGGCGGAGCGTCGTCGTGATCGTGAACGACCGCGGTCCGTTCGTCCGGGGCCGGGTCGTGGACGTCTCGCTCGCCGCCGCGCGCGAGCTCGGCATCGTCGAGCGCGGGGTCGCCCGCGTCCGGATCGAGCTCGTCTCCGGGCGATCCCGGCGCGCCTCGCGGCCGCTCAGGCCGTCGGCGGCGCGATCTCGAGCGCGTCCGGCAGCTCGATGAACGCGGTCGTGCCGGCGCCCGGCCGGCTCTCGAGCCAGAGGGTTCCGCCGTTCGCCTCGACGATCCCGCGCGCCACCGACAGCCCGAGCCCCGCGCCGGCGCCGTCGGGCTTCGTCGTGAAGAAGGGATCGAACGCGCGCCGCAGCACCTCCGGGCTCATCCCGGCGCCGTCGTCGCGCACGGAGATCCGCACGCCGTCGCCGGCGCGCCCGGCGCCGATCTCGATCCGTCCCGGGCGGTCCGGCGGGATCGCCTCGAGGGCGTTCGCCACGACGACCGAGATCACTTTCTCGATGGCGTCGCGCCGCGCGCGCACCGCGAGCCCGGGCGGCGCGCCCTCGGCGACGGCGATCCGCGCGCCCGCGCGCTGCCGGGCCTCCGCGGCGACCTTCGCGACGAGGTCCGCGACGGCGACCACCGAGAGACCCCCCGGGACCGCTGCGACGCGCCCGGCGTCGACGAGCTTGCGGACGAGGTCGTTGATCCGCTTCATCGCCGCGAGCGCGTCCTCGATGACCTCCGCCCCGTCGGGCGGGAAGCGCCCGGCCGCGCTCGAGTCCGCGAGGTAGCGCAGGTTCGTCGCGACGACGGCGGCGGGGCTGTTCACCTCGTGCGCGACGCCGTTCGCGAACTGGCCGAGCGCGGCGAGCTTCTCCGACTGGTGCAGCGCGTCGAGCGCGGTCGCGAGGTCCTTCGTGCGCGCCTCGACCTCGGCGAGCGCGTTCGCCCGCAGCGCGTCGAGCTCGTTCGCCGACGCGACGAACCGCGAGGTGATCACCCAGCCCATCGCGAGCACCGGGAGGGCGACGCCCGAGTCGAGCGTGAAGGGGAGGTCGAGGCCCGCGGTCGCGAGCGCGTCGACGACGCCGAACGCCAGGAAGCCCGCGAACGAGGCGGCGACCACGCGGGCGTGCGGGAGGCGGGCCGAGGCCGCCTTCGCGAAGCGCACGAGGAGCAGGAACCCCGCCGCGGCGAGCAGCACCATGAGGACGTCCCCGGCGGGCGTCGTGAGCGGCTGGCGGTACACGACGCCGAGCGCCGGGTACGGGCGGTCCACGACCGCGTCCCGGAACACCGTCCCCGGCACGACGGAGAGCGCGGCCCCGGCGAGCAGGACCCATCCCGCGATCCGCTCCCACCGGCGCTCGCCCCGCCCGAGGAAGGCGTTCGAGTAGTGGATCCAGGCGGAGAGGTTGACCATCACGCTCGCGATCTGGAGCCGCGACAGCCAGGGGACGACGGCGGGCGACAGGGGGAGCGTCGTGCCGAGGTTGAGCAGCGAGTACGCGGCGGACGCGAAGGCGACGACCGAGAACCACCGCTGGTCGGCCGAGCCGGGCGCGCGCGAGATGCGCCGGGACACGAGGCCGACGCCGAACGAGAGCGACGCCGAGGCGATGGCGATGGCGGCGGCGAAGTTCACGGGAACGGAGGGGTCGGCTGCACGCCGCGCGCCGCCGCGATCCGACCGCAACCTGCCGAAACGGCGCCCTTGGATGGATCCTTGCGACGGGTGGTCGCAGACCCGGGGTGTCCCTTCCTCCCACATCGTCCACCGGGGGGGCGTCGCCCCGCCGTGCGGCGCCGGCGCGACCGCGTCAGCGCCGGGCGCCGGTCGCCGCCGCCCGGATCGCCGCGATCGCGGCGCGGTAGTCGGCCTCGCCGAACACCGCCGTCCCGGCGACGAGCACGTTCGCGCCGGCGGCGGCCACCGCCCCCGCGGTGTCCGGCTTCACGCCGCCGTCGACCTCGATCTCGAGCGCCGGGTTCAGCCGGTCCGCGAGCGCGCGCAGCTCCGCGACCTTCCGCGTGCCGGACGCGATGAAGCGCTGCCCGCCGAACCCGGGGTTCACGGTCATGACGAGGACCATGTCGCAGTCCCCGAGCACCCACTCGACCGCGGAGAGCGGCGTCGAGGGGTTGAGCGCGACCGCCGGGCGAGCGCCCGCCGACCGGATCGCCTGCAGCGTCCGGTGGAGGTGGGGCGACACCTCGGCGTGGACGGAGACGAGGTCGGCGCCGGCCTTCGCGAACGCCTCCACGTACCGCTCCGGCTCCACGATCATGAGGTGCGCGTCGATGGGGAGCCTCGTGACCTTGCGGACCGCCTCGACCACGAGCGGGCCGATCGTGATGTTGGGGACGAAGCGTCCGTCCATCACGTCCACGTGGATCACGTCCGCCCCGGCCGCCTCCACGGCGCGGACCTCCTCGGCGAGCCGCCCGAAGTCGGCGGAGAGCAGGGACGGGGCGATCCGGATGGGGAGGGGCATGGGGGCGGAGTGTAGCGCGCTACCGCCGCGCGAGCCTCACCGCGTAGAACCCGTCCGTCCCGTGCCGGCTCGGGAGCGTGAGCAGGTCTCCCTCCGGGGACAGCGCGTCCGCGGGGAACCCCGCCGGCGGCGGCGCGCGCCTCCACCCCGACGCCAGCATCGCGGCGGCGAGCTCCGGCCCCTCGGCGCGCGAGAGCGAGCAGACCGAGTAGGTGACCGGCGCGCCGGGGCGCGCGTACCGCGCGACGTTGTCGAGGAGCGCCCGCTGCAGCGCCGCGAGGCGCGGCAGATCCGCCGCCGCGCGGCGCAGCTTCAGCTCGGGGTGGCGGCGGAGCGTCCCGAGCCCCGCGCACGGCGCGTCGACGAGGACGGCGTCGAAGCTCGCCTCCTCGAGGCCGGGGATCGGGCGCGACGCGTCGGCGCAGACCACGCGCACCGCGAGCCCGCGCCGGGCGGCCTCCTTCGCGAGCTCGTCCGCCTTGCGCGGATGGAGCTCGACCGCGACCACCTCCGAGCCGGGCGCGAGGAGCTCGGCGAGGTGGAAGGCCTTCCCGCCGGGCGCCGCGCACGCGTCGAGGACGCGGGCGCGGCGGCCGCGCAGGTCGCCCGCCGCGAAGAGCGTCACGAGCTGGGCGGCCTCGTCCTGGACCTGGAACGGGACCCCGGCCGCGGCCCGGGCGAGGTCCGCGACGGACGCGCCGGAGAGGACGACCCCGTCCGGCGAGCGCGCCGCGGGATCGGCGGCGAGCCCCGCCGCGCGGGCCGCGGCGAGGAGGTCGTCGCGCCGGGGCGAGCGGACGGCGAGCGGGGCCGGCCCGTTCATCGCGCGGGCGAGCGTGAGGGCCTCGGCGGCCCCGAGCCAGGCGACCCACTCCTCCGCGAGCCAGCGCGGGAGGGCCTCGGCGGCCGCGACGTGCCCGGCCGGATCCACGTCGAGCGGCGGCGGGGGGAGAGCCGTCGACCGCGCGAGCGCGCGGAGCACCGCGTTCACGTAGCCGGCGGCGCGGCCGTGCTCGACGCCCTTCGCGAGCGCCACCGCCTCGCCGACGGCGGCGTGCGCCGGCGTCCCGAGGTGGAGGAGCTGGTAGGCGCCGAGCCGGAGCGCGACGCGCGCCGCGGGATCGAGCTCCGGGATCGGGCGGCGCGAATGGGGCGCGAGCGCCGCGTCGAGCGCGAGCGCGCGCCGGAGCGTGCCGTACACGAGCTCGGTCGCGAGCCCGGCCTCGCGCGGGTCGATCGCGCCGGCCTGCGCGAGCGCGGCGTCGAGCGCGCGCGAGGCGTACGCGCCGCCCCGCTCGACGCGCAGGAGGACCTCGAACGCGATCCGGCGGGCGGGGGTCGCGCTCATGTGCCGAACGCGAACGCGTCCCTGCGCAGGCCGTTCAGGAACGCGAGCGCGTCCTGGGGCGCCTTCCCCTCCGGCTGCAGGCGCGCGACGAGGAGCGCCGTCCCGCCGCCGCAGGCGACCGAGACGCCCCGGCCCGCCTCCTTGCGCGCCGCGCCGGGTGCCGCGCCCGCGCCCGCGGCGAGGACGCCGGGGGCGGCGGAGAGGATCTTCACCGAGCGTCCGTCGAGCGTGGTCCAGACGCCGGGCCACGGCGTGAACCCGCGCAGCCGGTTCGCGATCTCCGCCGCCGGGCGCGACCAGTCGATCCGGCCGTGCTCCTTCTCGAGGATGGGCGCGAGCGTCGCCCTCGACCCGTCCTGCCGCACCGGCACCGCCTCGCCGCGCCCCAGCAGCTCGAGCGCCTCGACGAGCGCCTCGCCGCCGAGCGCCGCGAGCCGCGGCGCGACCGCCTCGGCGGTGTCGGCCTCCCCGATCGGCAGCGCGCGCTGCAGGAGGACGTCGCCCGTGTCGAGCCCCTCGTCCATCTGCATGATCGAGACGCCCGTCTCGTGCTCGCCGTTCGCGACGGCCCACTGGATCGGCGCCGCGCCGCGGTAGGCGGGGAGGAGCGAGCCGTGGACGTTCACCGCGCCGAGCGGCGCGAGCTCGAGGAGGTCCTTCCCGAGGATCCGCCCGTACGCGGCCACGCACAGCACGTCGGGCCGGAGCGCGCGGAGCGCGTCGGCGAGCTTCCCGTCGCGGACCTTCTCCGGCTGGAGCACGGGCACGCCGTGCGCGCCCGCCCAGGCCTTCGTCGCGGGCTCCTTCAGGGCGTGGCCGCGCCCGGCGGGGCGATCCGGCTGGGCGACGACGGCGAGGAGCTCGTGGCCCGCGCGCGCGAGCGCGTCGAGGGAGGGGACCGCGAAGGCGGGGGTGCCGAGGAAGACGATGCGCACGCGACCCGCTGTATAGGCGAAAAGCGCGGGGGTGGCACGCGGCGAGGGGGAGTGCGCCGAAGGGCGAGGTCGAGGTCGGGGTCACCCGCTCCCCTCACTCCACCGCCGCCAGCACGAGGTCGCACAGGTGCGTCCCCGTCTCCCCCCTCGGGATCGCGACCCCGAGCGCGACGCACGCGGGCCCCGACCGTGCCTCCGCGAGCGCCGCGTCGACGTCGATCCCCGCGGCGCGGGCGGCCGCGAGCGTCCCCCCGTCCACGACCGCCCCGGCCTGCTCCGTCGGTCCGTCGCGCCCGTCGGACCCCGCGGCGAGCACGGCCGCGCGCAGCCCCGCGATGTCGCGCGCCGCGAGGAGCGCGAGGTGCTGCGCCCGCCCTCCGTCGGGCGCGCGCGCGCCGGCCGGGATGCGGATGGTCGGCTCGCCCCCGAGCAGAAGGACCCGCGGCCCGGCCCCGGCGTTCGCCCGCGCCCACGCGCCGAGCCGCGCGGCGACGAGGGCGACGTCGCCCGTGAGCGGCACCGGGTCCGCCGACGCCGAGAACCCGAGCTCGCCCGCGACGGCGGCCGCCGCGCGGGCGAGGTCCACGGGGCCCGCGAGGAGGACGTGCCGGATCGACGCGAGCCGCGGATCTCCCGGCTTCGGCGTCTCCTCCCGCTCGCCGCGGACTCCCGCCTCGAGGTGGGCCCGGACCGCCGGCGGGACGCTCTCGGGGAGCGCGGTCACGGCGGCGAGCGCGTCCGCGTAGGTGGTGGGATCGGGCGCCAGGGGCCCGGAGGCGATCGTGGAGAGGTCGTCGCCCGGCACGTCCGACAGCACGAGGACGCGGACGGCCGCCGGGGCGAGCAGCGCGCCGAGGCGACCGCCCTTCAGCGCGGAGAGGTGCTTGCGGAGCCCGTTCAGCCGCTGGATCGGGGCCCCCGCGCGCATGAGCGTGTGGACCGCGTCGCTCTTCTCCTCCGGCGCGAGCCCGTCCGCCGGCGCGAACGCGAGCGCGCTCCCTCCGCCGGAGAGGAGGACGAGCGCCGGCATCCCGTGGTTCGCGCGGGCCCACCCGAGCACGGCGCGCCCCGCGTCGAGCGATCCCGCCGTCGGCCGGGGGTGGCCGGCGGCGATCGCCCTCACGGCCGCCGGCGCGGACGAGCCCTCCGGGAGCACGCACAGGGGATCGCGCGCCCGCGGGCCGAGCGCCCCGAGCGCCGCCTCGATCATCGGCCCCGCGGCCTTCCCGATCGCGAGCACTCGGACGGGTCCCGGCGGGAGCGGGTCAAGGGCGAGCGACTCCGACACGAGCCCACCTGCCTCGAGGCGGGACAGCGCGCCGCGCCAGATGGCTTGGCACGCCTCGGCAAGTCGACTCCGCGTTCCCGCCATGGGCCTCACCGCGCTAGAATCGCCCGTCCGAAAGGGGCAGCGTCCTCATGGCCAAGGAATCCGCCGCACCGGTGGGGAAGTCCGAGGGCCACCGCCGACATTACCTGCTCGATCGGGGGTTCCAGCTCAAGTACGCGATCCTGATGGCGTGCGCCGGGCTCGGCGTCGCCATCGTCTTCGGCCTCTGGCTCCACCAGGCCCACGCGCAGGCGACGGCGCTGCTCGCCCCCGACGCCGAGACCCGCGCGCTCGTCGAGCGCAGCGATCGGCTCCTGTTCGGGGCGTTCGCGCTCATCGCCGTCCTCCTCGCCGCCGCGCTGGGCCTGCTCGGCGTCGTCATCACCCACCGGGTGGCCGGCCCGGTCTTCGTCATGGGACACTACCTCGAGGTGCTCGCCGAGGGGCGGTTTCCCCGGATGCGCACCCTGCGCCGCAGCGACGAGCTGCGCACCTTCTTCAAGACCTTCATCGACGCGGTCGACCGGATCAAGATCCGCGAGGCGAGGCACGCCGCCCTCCTCGAGGACGCGGTGCAGCGGATGCGGGGCGCGGCGGTCCGCATCCCCGATCTGCAGCCCGCGATCGACGCCCTCGCCGCCGCCGCCCGCGAGCGCCGCGCCGCGCTCGCCCAGGACGATCTCGAGCTCACCCCCATGGCCGTCCCCGCGCCGCAGAAGCGCGCGGACGCCTAGCGCTGCGCCGACAGGAGCCCCCATGCGCCACACCGCCGCCGCTCTCACCGCGTTCGTCGCCGCCGCCGCGCTCGCCCTCGCCGGGTGCGGGAACCCGAAGGACCCGGAGGGCTGGGCGAAGCGGGCCGCGAGCCGCAGCCGTCTCGACGAGAAGCTCCAGGCGCTCGGCGAGGTGCGCAAGGCCCCCGGCGACAGGAAGGCGGCCGTCCCCGCGCTCGTCGAGATCGTGAAGGACCCCGGCACGCACCCGCGCGCCCGCGCGGAGGCCGCCGTCGCGCTCGGCGAGATCGGCGACCCCGCGGCGATCCCGGCGCTCCTCGCCGCGGCGAACCCCGCCGCGACCGAGCGGGACGCCATGGAGCTGAACCGGCACGTCGCGGACGCGCTCGGCGAGCTCCGCGCGCGCGAGGCGGTGCCGGTGCTCAAGAGCCTCACGAGCTCGCCCGACGGGTTCACCCAGGTCGCCGCCGTCGACGCCCTCGGCAAGATCGGCGATCCCGCCGCGGTCGACACGCTCGTCGCGATCGCGACCGGCGAGCGGATCGAGCCGTTCACCGCGAAGAAGGCGCTCCTCGCGCTCGGCCGCATCGGCGACGCGCGGGCGGGCCCGCCCGTGATGCAGATGCTGTTCGAGGAGCGGCCCGGGGTGTCGTTCTTCCCCGAGGCGGCCTTCGCGGTCGTCGAGATCGGCCCCCCGATGTCGGCGCCGCTCCTCGCGGTGCTGGAGGGCAAGGACGAGAAGCTCGCCGCCTGGGCGCGCGAGCACCGCGTCGTGCCGGGCGCGCTCTACGCGAAGTCGGCGCAGCTCCTCGGCGACGTCGGCGGGCCCGACGCCGTCCCGCCCCTCGTGAAGAAGCTCTCGTACCAGGACTCCGACGCCGGGATCGCGACGTACGTCCGGGTCTTCGCGGCCGAGTCGCTCGGGCGGCTCCGCGCGAGGGACGCGGCCCGCCCGCTCGCCGAGCTCGCCGCGCGCGAGAAGGATCCCGACGTCCGCGATCGGTACTGCGACGCGCTCGCGCGGATCGGGGACCCGGACATCGTCCCGGTGCTCCGGTCGGCGGCGGCGGCGGCGCCGAGCTGGGAGCTCCGCGAGGGGCCGCTCGTCGCGCTGTCGCGCCTCGGCGGCGAGCCGGAGCGCAAGGTCGTCGACGAGGCGCGCGCGAAGCAGTGCGCCCGCGGGTGCGCGCCCGCGGTCGAGGCCGCGTACGAGGCGATGCGCGCGCGCCTGGACGCCGCGAAGGCGTGCGCGAACGCGGCGTGCTGGGCGGGCAAGCTCGGAGACGCGAGCGCGGCCGTCCGCGACCGCGCCGCGCTCGAGGTGGGGCGCGCGGGAGGCGCCGCGCAGGCCGGCGCGCTCGGCGACGCGATCGTCCGGCCGGTCTCGAACGAGGGCGATCTCGCCGCGCGCTACCACGCCGTCCTCGCGCTCACGTGGATCTCCGCGCGCGAGAAGCTCGGCAAGGCCGGCGCGGACGCCGCGGCGAAGATCGAGGCCATGCTCGTCCAGGACCGTGGCCGCACGCTCACCGCGGGCGTGAACGAGGACGCGCTCCGCCTCGCGACCCGGCTGCAGCGCGCCGCCCGGTAGGCCGCTGCGAGGCCCGGGCCGGCCCCGCTCGCGGAGCGACGGGGCCGCCCGGCCCCCGCGGAAGGGCGGGGACCTACCCCGCCTTCTTCTTCCTCTTCGCGTCGCGCCGGGCAGGGGGCGCCGCGCCGCCGCCCGGCGCCGGCGCGGGCGTGGGCGCGGGCGCCCGCCGGTCGCGG
>DASVZX010000278.1:0-8640 GCA_036391435.1 Anaeromyxobacter sp.
AGCCGCGACGCCGAACGCGAGGCCGATCGGTTCGCGGCGGCCTTCCTGATGCCGAAGGCGAGCGTCGTCTCGGTGGTGCCACGCAACCCGACGATCGCGACCCTTCTCGAGCTCAAGACGAGCTGGAGCGTCTCGGTCGCCGCGCTCGCGCACCGGATCCACTCGCTCGGCATGATCAGCGAGTGGCACTACCGGACGCTCTGCATCGAGATCGCGAAGCGGCGGTACCGGACGACGGAGCCGAACCCCATCCCACGGGAGACGTCGCAGCTCCTCGAGAAGGTCTTCGCCGCCATCCGGGAGGACGGCCTCACGAAGGCCGACGTCGCTCGCGATCTGCACGTGCACCTCGCCGACATTCAGGCGCTCGTCTTCGGCCTGGTCCTGGTCCCGCTCACCGGAGGCGGGCGAAGCGGGCCACCGACGTCCCCGACGCGACCGCTCCGCGCCGTGTAGACCGCGGCGGAGTGGCCCCTCGACGCACAGGGGCCGTTCTGCGGGGCGATCGGGACGCGGGGGAGGGCGTCACCGCCGCGGCGCCCTTCGCCCCCGCAGAGGGGCGCCGCGGCGCTCACGCGGTCGACGCGAGCGCCCGGCTGACGTTCGACCTCCGGGTCTTCGCTCACGGCCGGAGGAAGATAGCGACGAGCTCGACGATCGCCTTCGCGACGACGGCGACCGCGAGCACCACCTTCATGCGCCTGTCCATGGAATGCTCCTCTCGCGTGGAGGATCCCGTCCCGGTGGGAGGCGTTTTCCGAGGCCGACGGCCGGGCCCGTCTCGCGCCGGGGCGTGGCGTCACCGAATGTCAATTAGGCCATATTGACAAACACGGAACGTGCTGTTAACGTGCATCGCGAACCCCAACCAACGGAGCCGCCGATGCAGACCACGTCAGCCCTCAACCGCACCATCAGCCGCCTCGAGATCGCCGCGTCGCTCGCGAAGATCGCCCTCGAGACGGGAGACGAGCAGCGGGCCGCGGAGCACCTCACGGCCACGCTGGCGTATCTCGAGCGGGACCTCCGGGTGGTCCGCCGCGTCGCACGTCAGACCGCATAAGGGCATATGGACAGTCGGAGGGCCAGGTGTACCCTCCGGCGCATGACGAAGCGGACGAAGCCGCGGCGGGGCAAGGTGGGACGACCGAAGGGCAGCGGAGTGAAGGGGCACGTCCAGACGTTGCTGCAACTGCGCCCGGACCAGCGCGCGGCGCTCCTCGAGCTCGCGGAGCAGCGGCGCGAGCCCGGGCGTCCGCCTCCGATCTCCGAGGTGGCGCGCGAGCTCCTCGATGCCGCGCTCCGGCGCAAGGGGGACCGGTGAGCCAGGAGCGAGAACGCGGCGCGTCGTCGCCGGCCTGCGCGCCCTCCATGATGACGGTCGAGGAGGCCGCGGCCGGCCTGCCCCTCGACGCGCGGCAGGTCCTCGCCGAGTCGGCGCGCCGGATCGCGGCCGTCTTCGCCGCTCAGCTCCCTGAGACGCTCGGCCCCGGCGCGGCGGTCGCGACCTACGCCGCGGCGAAGGCCTGGGCCGAGGCGCTCGCCGCTACCTTCGGCCCGCACGTCCAGGAGCTCGCCGATCGACTCGCGCTCGACCTGCGGGAAGCCGTGCTCGAGGACGCGGGACTTTCGCCCGACGCGACTCTGGGAACGCGCGCCAGGCTCCCGGACGACCGGGGGCGCGCGGAAACTCCCTGATCCCACGCGCTTCGCCGATCGCGGCGGCGAATTCCAGCACGGTGCGCCGGTCTTGGGAGTGGACGACCATCGAACCACGTCTAGCCTTCCGCACATGAACGCAAGAGCAAACACAACGACGAGCCCCGTGCGTGCCGCCCGCGAGCGCGCAGGCCTCACCCGCGAGCAGCTCGCGGTGAGGGCGGGACTCTCGAGCAGCACGTTGTACCTCGCCGAGCGCGCCGGTCTCCTCAGCGACGAGAGCGCGACGAAGCTCGCGAAGGTGCTGGGCGTCACCGCCGAGGAGCTCCGGCCGTGATCGCCGCCGTCGCGATCGATCCGCGCGCCCGTCGCGAGTGGCCCGTTCTCCGCGGGATCGCGTACGCCGTGCCCGGAACCGTGCTCATCGGCGACGTGGGAGAGGTCCTCCGCGTCCGGCCGGACGGCGGCGTTGACCAGGTGCTCCCCGGCGGCCACCCGCGCGCCGGCGCTGCGTCGGAGCCGTGCAACGCGCGGAGGGCGGCTTGAGCCCCGAGGCGATTCTCGGTCCTGCTCTCGCGGACGCCGTGCGCGAGCTCGTGCGCCAGGAGCTCGCCCGCGGCGCGCCCGCGGCGAGCTCGCCGGCGCCGCCGGAGCTCCTCTCGCCCGAGGAGGCCTCGCGGCGGTTCAAGGGGGGGCGGCCGAGCGCGGACACGATCCGAGGGCTCATCCACCGCGGGCGCATCCCGCGACGCCTCGCCGGCGACGAGCCGGGCCCAGGAGGGCGCGCGAGCTACCTCGTGACCGTCGACGAGGTCCTCACCGCGCTCGAGGCGGGCGGGAAGCCCGCGCCGGCGGCGGAGCCGGTTGATCTCGAAGCTGCCCGGGCTCGTGCGCGCGAGCGCGCTGGCAAGGGCAGGGGAGAACGCTGATGGCCTGGCTCAAGCGGCGTGGCCGGATGTTCTACGTGGCGTTCCCCGTCCGCGGCCGGAAGCACCCGAAGCTCGTCACCACGGGCACGGCGAAGCGGCGCGAGGCGGAGGCGTTCCTCGACGAGTGGGAGCGCGTGCACGTCGCCGGCGAGGACGTGCGGCCCGCCGGCGCAGCGCCAACCGTCGAGAGCTGGGGCCGGGAGTGGAACGGCGCGCGGAAGGCGCGCGGGGTTCTCGACTGGGTGCACGAGCTCGGGCACCTCGAGAACCACGTGTTCCCGGAGCTCGGGGCGCTCCCGCTCGCCGAGGTGAGCAAGGCGCGCATGCTCAGGTGGATCGCGGACCTCGCCATGAAGCGCGGCCGCTACGGCGACCGGATCGCGCCGGCGAGCGTGCGGAAGGTCGCGGCGACGTGCCGGGCGCTGTTCCGAGAGGCTGCGAAGCGGGACCTCGTCGCCGTCAGCCCGTGCGTGTGGACGCGCGGCGACCTCCCGCGCAACGTCACCGTCTCGCGGACGCGCGAGGGCGGGCTCACGGCCGAGCAGGTCGGGCGGCTCCTCGCCGACCCGAGCGTCCCGGCCGATCGCCGCATGCTGTACGCGCTCGAGCTCCTCACCGGCATGAGGACCGGCGAGGCCGCGGCGCGACGGTGGCGCGACTGGGATCCCGCGTTCCAGGGCGACCTCGGCCGGCTCGTCGTCGCGACCTCGTACAACACGAGGCACGCGATCGAGAAGACGACCAAGACGGACATTGAGAAGTGGGTCCCGGTGCATCCCGTGCTCGCCGAGCTCCTGCGGGTGTGGAAGGCGGCCGGCTGGGCGCGGGCGTTCGGGCACGTACCCGGGCCCGAGGACCTCATCGTGCCCGCCGCGAAGGGCGGGCCGCGGAACAACGGCACGTCGCACCGGCTGTGGTGGGCGGACCTCGACGCGCTCGGCCTGCCCCGCCAGCGCCACTACCAGACGCGCGCGACGTTCCGGTCGCTCGCCCTCGCCGGTGGCGCGGTCGAGAAGGACCTCGACCGGATCACGCACCCGAGCCCGAAGACGGCGAGCGACGTCTACGACCGGCCCGCGCTCCTGTGGCCGCGCCTCTGCGCCGCCGTCCGGTGCATCGCCGTCGAGCCGCGCCCCGCGGCGGCGGAGCCGGGGCGCCTGGTCGTGGTCGCGAGCGGGAACGGGTACAGCGGGACGGGTACACCGGCGGAACCGAAGGGTGGCGGAAGCCCGAAACCGCGAGGCGGCGCGCGCGCTTCACTCGCGTCGGGAACAACGGCAGAGCAGGGGAATCGAACCCCCCAACAGCGCCTCTCAGCACCATCCACCGGTTTTGAAGACCGGGCCCGGCACCAGCCTAGGACGCTCTGCCGCCGTCCGGTTTACGTGCGGCGAGGGGGCCGGTCAAGCGGCCCGCGCGAACGCGCGGCGTCGCTATCGGCCAACCGCGGAGCGGGCCTGCGTCTCCGGGCCAGCCGTGTCGGGGAAGACGCCGACGGACGGGGAGCGCGAACCGGCCGGGGTCGGGGCGAGCGGCGTCGCGACCGCGCGCGGCGACTCGATGAGCGCGAGGAAGGCGGGGAGCGCGTCCCTCATCTTCGTGGGGTGGTCGCAGACGAGCGTCACGACGAGCGCCACCTCCGGCGACGCGTCGACGTACGCGACGGCTTCGCGCATCTGCTTCGTCCGGCCGGGAATGGCCGGCGACTCGGGATGCTCCACCCAGGTGTAGCCGAGGATCTTCGCCTCGACCCTGCCCAGGGGGCACCTCCGCGGTGGAAGCGCGCCCTCGTACTCGCCGAGCCGCTGGGCGGTCCGCGCGCGGTCCTCGTCGATCAGGTTCTGGAGGGACTGGCCGTACTTCGGGACGGCCCGCACGGACATGTTCCGCCCGGACTCCCTCCACGCGGTTCCGGTCGGCACGAAGACGAGCGCGAGGCCCTCCGAGAGGCCGGCCGCAGCGTCGGCGACCCAGCCCGGCGGTGTCGTGAAGGCGTACGACTGGGATCCCAGCGCGATCGTGGCGGTCCCTTCCTCGTCCACCTCGCCCTTCGCGCGGGGGGGAGCGAACCCGCGCGGCTCGACCTCCTCGGCGATGAGGCGGCAGTCGGGGTCCACGGGGGCGGTGAGCAGCCCCTCGCCGAAGTCGCACCGAGCCCTCTCGCTCCCGTCCTGGTCGTAAAGCTTCCACCAGTCGACCTTGCCGTCCTCGCGCAGCGTCCCCGTCGCCCGCGGCTTGCCGGAGGGATAGAAGTCCTCCCGGATCGCGCCCCGTTCCGTGTAGGTCACGGTCGAGGTGACGCGGCCCGCTTCGTCCCAGAACGTCCAGCTGCCCGCCGGCTCCCCGCCCGCATACGATCCGGTCGACCGGAGCCTGCCGCTCTCCCACCAGGAGGTGAACTCGCCCTCGCGGACGCCGCGAACGAAGCTCTCCTTCGTCGCGAGTCTCCCGTTGCCGTGCCAGCGCATCAGCGGCCCGTGCAACCAGCTGCGCCCGCCCACGTGGAGGATGCAGCCCCGGGTGCGCTGGTGCTTCGCGTAGCCCGAGTCCTTCGCGCCGTCCGGACAGCTCAGGTCGAGGCCGTACGCAGCGGGCGCGGCGAGCCAGCTCGCGACCGCCAGCAGCAGCATCCGCACGGTCATGTTCTTCCACCCCAGGCGCGCCAGCGCGCGTGACCTCCGCACGAGAACCGAGTATCCGCGTCCTGCCCGCCGGCCGCCAGCTCATCTTGGGGCCGCTGACGCCCGGCCGGCCGTCACGCGGGCCCCGGCGCCCGCGCCGCCGCGTCGCGCGCGGCCGCCTCCTCGACGATCGCGGCCCGGCGCCCCGCCTCGACGTCCACGAGCCAGAGCAGCGCCGCGCCCACCGCGAAGAACCCGATCACCGCGAGGACGGCGCTCCGGCTCGAGCCGGTCGCGGCGATCACGACGTCGAACGCGAGCGGCCCGAGCACCCCCGAGAACTTCTCGAACACGCCCCAGTAGCCGAACAGCTCGCCCGAGCGGTGCGGCGGGATCATGCTCGCGAAGAGCGAGCGCGAGAGCGCCTGCGTCCCCCCCTGCACGACGCCGACGAGGCCGGCGAGCACGAAGAACTCGGCCGCGGTGGTCATCCGCCAGCCGAGGATCGCGATGGCGGTGTACACGGCGAGCCCGAGCAGCACCGCCCGCTTCGCGCCGATCCGGCCGGCGAGCGCACCGAACAGGAACGAGAACGGGATCCCGACGAACTGCACCATCAGGATCGCGGCGAGCAGCGCCCCCGTGCCGATACCGATCTCCGCCCCGTACGCCGCCGCCATCTTGATGATCGTCTGGATCCCGTCGTTGTAGACGAGGAAGGCGACGAGCATGAGCGCCGCGTGGCGGTGGCGGCGCAGCTCGCGCAGCGTCGCGAGGAGCCGGGCGGCGGCGAGCCGGACGGTCCCCGCCCGTGCCCGCTCGCCCGTCTCCAGCCGGCGCGGCGGCTCGCGCACGCGCCGGAAGATCGGCACCGCGAACACGATCCACCAGACCGCGACCGACACGAAGGCGAGCCGGGCCGGCAGGGTGCGCGCGGCCGCGGACGCGCCTGCGCCGTGCGGCAGCCCGAACCACTCCGGCTTCTGGATCCAGAGGAGGTTCAGGGCGAGCAGGATCCCGCCGCCGACGTAGCCGACCGCGAAGCCGGCCGTCGAGACCCGGTCCATCTCGCCGGGCGGCGCGACGTGCGGGAGGAGGGACTCGTAGAACGTCGTCGCGGCCGACCCGGCCACCATGCAGGCCGCGAAGAGCGCGCCCGCCAGCACCGCGTCGCCGCGCTGGATCCCGAACATCGCGGCGCAGGACGCGGCGCCGAGGAGGGTGAAGAGCGCGAGGAACGGCTTCTTCGCGCCCCGGGTGTCGGCGACCGCGCCGAGGAGGGGCGAGACGAGCGCGGAGATCGCGAGCGCGATGGCGTTCCAGCGGGCGAGGAGCTGGGTCGCGCCGGCGCCGGGCACGTCCGCGGCGGCGACCCGGACGAAGTAGATGGGGAACACCGCCGCCATCACGACGGACTGCATCCCGGAGATCGCCCAGTCGTACGTCGCCCACGCCCGCGCCTCCGCTCGATCGAGCCCGAGCGCGGCGAGGACGCGACGCGAGCGCGTCACCGGGACGCCTTCGAGGCCTTCGAAGGGCGGTCGCCCGCGACCGGCGCGCCGTGCTCGTCACCCCAGGGCGAGATGCGGGCGGGCGCGGCGCGCTCGTGCGCCATCGCCGCGCGCGGCGAGCGGAAGTACTGCATCGGCGAGTAGAAGACGAAGTTCGAGACGCGGCTCGTGTAGATGCACGCGTACACCTCGATCTGCTCGCCGAAGCGGGAGTTCTCGTTCCCCTCCTTGAACGTGAGCCCCCAGTAGGCGTTGAGCCCGTTCTCGACGGTCTCCTCGAGCGCGTGGACGCGCTCGTCCGCCTCCCGGCAGGCGCGCCGCAGCCGCTCGAGCTGCAGCTTCTGGCGCCGCCGCTCGGCGTCGAGGCGCTCGCGCCCCGCCGCGTCCGCGGCGTCGCGCTCGAGGCGGCGGTCGAGCGCGTTCAGGCCGGAGCGGTGCACCGCGATCTCGTCCTCGATCCGGACGCGGAGGTCCTCGAGCCGGGAGAGCTCCGCGAGGCGCTCCTGGTTCCGCTCGAGCCAGGCGAGCTCGCGCTCGAGCTCCTCGACCACCATGCAGGTGCGCCAGAGCGAGCTCTTCTTCGACCGCAGGATGTCGCCGTAGATGTGATCGCCGACGTAGAGGATCCGGTCGCCGGAGATCCCGAGGAGCCGCTCCAGCGTCGGGAGGTCGCCGCCCTCGTACGTCCGGCCGCGCTCGAGCGAGGCGGCCTCGCCCGCCTTCTCCCCGGCCGGGCCGAGCGCCCAGAGCGGGCGCCGCTCGGAGAAGAACGCCGGCTTCGCCGCGCCCGTCACGACGGCGTCGAAGTAGTTCCGCCAGCTCGGGTACTCGGGGAGCATCCCGTCGAGCACGGCGGACATCACGGCGTCGGTGTAGTCCCAGAGCGAGTTCGTGACGAGGAACAGCTTCTTCCCGCCGGAGCGGAGCTTGTGCAGCGCGGGCCCGAGCTCGGGGTCCTTCACGAGGTAGCGGGAGAGGTCCTTGCGCACCTCCGCCTTGAGCGAGCCGTCGCGGTGGACGGTGTCGATCGACTCCCGGATGTCGTCGAAGAGCTTCCCGTAGTCGACGTCGCGCCGCATCCCCTCGAGCAGATCGATCACCTCGGCGAACAGGCACGCCTCGGGGAGCGCGAAGAGCGTGTCGATCCAGGCGAAGCGCGGGGAGGAGAGGTGGATCTTCTCGTTCCGGTACAGCCGCCGCAGCTCGTCGTCCGCCAGCGGGCGGCGCCCGTGGTAGCAGCGGCCCACGTGGTTGTGCCGGTCCATCTTGAAGATGTTGCCGTGCCGCTTGTCGACGACGAGCCCGCGGATCACGAAGGCGGGGTCGTAGACGAGGGACCCGAGCTCCCGCGGGTACCCGTGGGCCTCCATCATCCGCGCGAGCGTCATGCGGAACGCGAGCGTCTCCAGCCGGACCAGCTGGTACATCGCGAGCGTGTAGTCCATGTCGAAGCCGACGGCCTCGATCTTGTCCATGCGCAGGTTGCGGTTGACGAAGATCTGGCGCGCGCGCGGCACCTCGCGGTGCGGGTGCGCCGGGTGCGGCTGATCGAGCAGCGCCCGGACCTCGGCCGCGTCGTACGCGGCCGGCGCGAGGGAGTCGGACGAGGGGGCGGCCGGAGGGCCTGACGCGGGATCCATCCCCGTCCGTGATAACCCGGCTCCGGCGCGGGCTCAACGAACGGGCGGGGCGCGCCGCCCGGGCGGGAAGTCGACCGGCGCCCGTCCCCGTGGCACGCTCCGCGGTCGTGGCATCGCGCAAGCCCACCCTCCGCCGCGTCCGCCCGGGAGGACGGGTGGGGATCGCCGAGCTCGCCGCGCGGGTCGCGGCGCTCGAGGAGCGCCTCGCCCGGATCGAGGGCGGGCGCGCGCCGCCCGGAGACGGACGCGCGGCCGCGCCGCGAGCGCGTGGCGGGGGCGC
>DASVZX010000279.1:0-18718 GCA_036391435.1 Anaeromyxobacter sp.
GCCCGGAACGTCGAGGCCCTGGAGGCGCTCCTCGCGGGGGCCGCTCCCGCGCCGTCCGCTCTCGCCCGCGAGGCGCCGTCGCTCGCCCCCGGGTAGCGCGCGCTAGCGACGGCGCCTCTTCCTCGGCGGCGCCTTCGGCTCCGGCGGCGGCGGCGTGCCCGCGACGAGCACCGGAAACCCGATCGGCGCGAACGTGCGGCCGTCCGCGCCGTGCATCTCGCGGACGGCAGCGCCGTCGATCCGCAGGAGGTAGCGCGACCCGGGCGTGAGCGGCGCCTCCGGCGCGAGCGAGAGGCGGGTGGTCGCGGCCAGCTCGCGCACGTCCTTCGCCGCGACGTGGGCCTCGGCGGCGTCGACGAGCACGATCCGGGCGTCGGCGAGCCGCGGCGCGAGCTCCACCTGGAAGGTCGAGGCGGGATCGACCACGGTCTCGGCCGCCGGGGAGAGCGGGGTCTTCGCGGCGGGCTCGATGGCGAAAGCGAAGCGGACGGGCGGCGGCGCCGGAACGGGAGGCGCGGCCGCGGTCGGGGTCGGGGTCGGGGTCGCGGTCGGGGTCGCGGTCGGGGTCGCGGTCGAGGTGGCGGTCGGAGCTGCGGTCGGGGCCGGGGCCGGGGCCGCGACTTGGGCCGGCGCCAAGGCCTCATCCACGTGCCGCGAGGACGGACGGCACCCGACGAGGGCGGCGAGGAGGGCGACGGCCAGGACGCGCGTCGTCATCCGCCGACCGTAGCACGGGTCCGCTACTCCGGCTCGCGCCGAGTCGGGCGGAGCCCGCCGAAGAGGACCGTCCGCGCGCGGCGGTAGATCTCGAGCGCCGCCCGGGGATCGGCCGCCGCGTCGCCGAGCTGCCCGTCCACGGCGAGCGCCGCGAGGCCGTGCACCACGGCCGCGGTGGTGAGCCCGATCTCCATGGGATCCCCGTCGCGGATCTCGCCCGCGCGCTGGCAGGCGACGAGCGCCTCGAGGAGGAGCGCGTTGACGCGCGCCCAGGCCCGCGCCAGCGCGGGGTAGCGATCCTTCAGGGCCGAGACCGGACCGAACATCACGCGGAACCGGGCCGCGTCGGCGACGTAGAACTCGAACGAGGCCTCGCCGAGCGCGCGAAGCCGGGGGAGGGGATCCGGCCCCGCGGCCGCCCCGACCTCCTCGAGCCTCCGCTGCAGGGCGCGGAAGCCCTCCTCGGCGACCGCGGCGAGGAGCGCCTCTCGCGTCCGGAAGTGGCGGTACGGCGCGGTCTGGCTCACGCCGACCCGGCGGGCCGCCTCGCGCAGCGCGAACCCCTCCGGGCCCTTCGCGCGCACGAGCTCGAGGGCCGCCTCGACGAGGGCCCGGCGGAGGTCGCCGTGGTGGTACGGCCGCTGCCGGCGCCGCCGGAGCGCGCCGCGAGGGCGACCGCGGATCGATGTTGACATCGTCACCATGATAGCAGTACGCATGTGTCCCATGTCAACATATGAGCCGATGCTTCCGGGCGCCGACCTCCGGGTGGTGGTCACGGCCGCGGGTCCGATCGAGGTCGCGATCTCCGGCGACGGCCCGGCGCTCCTCGCGCTTCACGGCGCGATGGGCGGCTGGGACCAGGGGCTCCTGCTCGCGCGGAGCCTCGGCGCCAGGGCGCTCCGCTGCGTCGCGCCCTCGCGCCCGGGCTACCTCGGGACGCCGCTCTCGGTCGGGCGGACGCCCCAGTCCCAGGCGGACGCCTACGCCGCGGTGCTCGACGCGCTCGGCGTCGAGGCCGCCGCGGTCGCGGCGGTGTCGGGCGGAGGCCCGTCGGCGGTCCAGTTCGCGCTGCGGCACCCCGCGCGCTGCCGGGCGCTCGTCCTGGTGTCGGCGGCCACGATCGGGGGCATCCCCACGCGGCTGCCGCTCGCGTGGTACGCGATGAGGCTCGCCGCCCGCGTCCCGCCGCTCGCAGCGGCGATGCGCCGCAAGGCGGCGCGCGACCCGGAGGCCTCGGCGCGCCGCTCCATCCCGGAGGCCGCGCTGCGCGAGCGCACGCTGCGGGATCCCGAGGCCGGACCGCTCCTGCGCGCCCTCCAGGCCTCCACGCTCGACCGCATGGCACTCCGGCTCCCCGGCACGGAGGTGGACATCGAGACCGGCCGGGCCGATCTCGCGCCCGCGCTCGAGCGGATCTCCGTCCCGGTCCTCGCCGTGCACGGGACCGCGGATCCCGCGGCGCCGTTCGCCCAGGCGGAGGCCGTCGCAGCGCGCGCCCCCGGCGCCGAGCTCCTCGCGGTCCCGGGTGGCGGCCACGTGGCGCTCTTCACGCACCTGGCGCCGATCCGGGCCCGGGTGGGCGCGTTCCTCGCCGCGCACGCGCTGCGGGGCGAGGCCGCCGCCGCGCGCCGCGCCTGACGTCAGCGCGACCGCGGCTCGTACGCCTTGCCGGGCGTCGCGCCGAGCGCGAGCAGGGTCACGCCGTCGCTGCCGGGCAGGAGCTTCCGGCGCTGCGCCGGCCCCACGCGGACGAGCGTCCCCGGCGCGAGGTCGAGGCGCTCGTCGCCCGCGACGAGCGTCGCCGCCCCGCGGAGCACGACGTAGACCTCCTCCTGGCCGTCGCGCGCGTGGTCGTGCTCGGGGTAGCCCGTGCACCCGGGCTCGATCTCGATGACGTTCATGCCCCAGGCGGTGACGCCCAGGGCCCGCGCGGCGGGGTGGAAGCGGATGCCCGGGATCGCCTTCGGGCCCTGGAAGAACTCGATCTCCTCGATCCGCTTCACCTGGACGTCGCTCATGCCGTCCTCCCGGGGCCTTCCCGCGCGCCCGCGGGGGCCATGCCAGAGTCCGATAATGTGGATTATGACAACTTGGCGCGTGGCCGGGGCCTGCCGCCCCCGGCGCCACTCGCGGCCGGCGCACCCCCGGCCGGCGCACCGTGCCCGCAGCGGCACCCCGCCCGGCGCGCCAGCACGCGCACGATCCGCGGCGCGCCGACCGCGTCGGCCACGGCGCACGCGCACTGCTCGATCCCCTCCGACGAGAGCCGCGCCTGGATCGCGTCGATCGCGTCGGCGAACTCCTTCTTCACGCGGCGAAGCCGGTCGAGCCGGCGCTGCGCCTCCTCGAGGTGGCTCGCGAGCACCTGCTGGAACCGCATCGCGAACTCGGCCGCGTTGTGGCACCCGTTCCGCAGGTCGAGCACCGACCGGATCTCGCAGAGCGACAGCCCGAGCTCGCGAAGATCCGTGATGAGCCGGAGCCGCTCGAGCTCGTCGGCGGTGTAGCGGCGGTGGCCGCCGTCGCTCACCACCGCGGGCGTGAGGAGCTTCTCCTCCTCGTAGAAACGGATCGTGCGGACGGTGTTGCCCGTCGCTCGCGCCAGGTCCCCCGAGGACAGATCCGCTCCCATCGCGTAACCTCACCTAACCGCGCGCATCCACTGTGTCAACGCGAGGCCACGCGGACGTCCCGGCGCGCCGGTGCCGAGTTGGGGGTTGATCCCGGCCGGCCGGCGGTTAGAAAGGCCCCCGGGTCCCGGTCTCGCGAGGAGCGTGAAGCGACCATGCACGACGTGGTGACGGTGGCGGGGCGAAGGCAGCGGAGCGAGCGCATCAGGATCTACGGCGAGGCGCCCCTGCCGACGGACCGCGGGACCTTCCGCACGGTGGTCTTCCGGGACGACGCGACGGGCGCCGAGCACGTCGCGATGACGATGGGCGACGTCGCCGGCGAGCTGGTGCCGGTGCGGGTCCACTCGGAGTGCCTCACGAGCGAGGTCCTCGGCTCGCTCAAGTGCGACTGCCGCGCGCAGCTCGACCGCGCGCTCGACCTCGTCGCCGAGCGCGGCCGCGGCGTGCTCCTCTACCTGCGCCAGGAGGGACGCGGCATCGGGCTCGGCAACAAGATCCGCGCCTACGCGCTCCAGGCGCAGGGGCACGACACCTACGAGGCGAACCGCCTGCTCGGGTTCCCCGACGACCTCCGCAGCTACGACGTGGCCGCCGACATGCTGCGGCTCCTCGGCGTCCGCTCGGTCGAGCTCATCACGAACAACCCGCTCAAGGTCTCCGGGCTCGTCGAGGCCGGCGTCCGGGTCCGCGGCCGCATCCAGCTGCCCTCCCCGTCCAACCCGCACAACGTCGAGTACCTGCGCGTGAAGCGGGAGCGCACGGGGCACCTCATCGAGACGGACGACGAGGCGCGCGCGAAGGCGGGCTGACGGCCGGCGGCCCGAGCCGTCACGCGGGCGGCGCGAGCGCGAGCGCGACCCGGAGGTCACCCGCGCAGCAGCTCGCGGGCGATGACGAGCCGCTGGATCTCGCTCGTCCCCTCGTAGATCGTCTGCACGCGCGCGTCGCGGTAGTAGCGCTCGACGGGATAGTCCTCGGTGTAGCCGTAGCCGCCGTGGATCTGGAGCGCCCTCGCGACGGCCCGCTGGGCGGCCTCGCTCGCGAAGAGCTTCGCCATCGAGGCCTCGCGGCCGAACGGCTCGCCCGCGGCCTTCGCGGCCGCCGCGCGGAGCGTGAGGAGGCGCGACGCGGCGTGGTCGGTCGCCATGTCCGCGAGCATGAACGCGATCGCCTGGTGCTGCGCGATGGGGACGCCGAAGGTCTTCCGCTCCTTCGCGTAGGCGGCGCTCGCGTCGAGCGCGGCGCGGATGGTGCCGGTCGCCTGCGAGGCGATCCCGATCCGGCCGCCGTCGAGGGCCGACATCGCGATGCGGAACCCCTCGCCCACGGCGCCGAGCCGGGCCTCGTCGGGGACCTCGCAGCCGTCGAACGTGAGGGGCACGGTCGTGCTCGCCCGGATCCCGAGCTTCGACTCGTGGCGCCCGGCGTGGACCCCGGGCGTCCCCTGCTCGACGAGGAACGCGGTGATGCCGTGCGCTCCCGCCGACGGATCGGTCTTCGCCCAGACGACCATGACGCCCGCGACGTCGCCGCTCGTGATCCACTGCTTCGCGCCGTCGATCACCCAGCCGGCGCCCTTCCGCGCGGCGCGGGTCGCCATCGCGGCGGGGTCGCTCCCCGCCTGGGGCTCGGAGAGGGCGAACGCGCCGGCGATCCACTCGGCGGAGGCGAGCTTCGGGAGGCAGCGGCGCTTCTGCGCCTCGGTGCCGTACGTGGCGATGGTCTCGCCCACCATGTTGGTGACGCCCATGATGACCGCGGTCGAGCAGTCCGCCGCCGCGATCTCCTGCATCGCGAGCGCGTACGCGACCGCCCCGGCCTCCGAGCCGCCGTACTCGGCCGGGACGTTGACCGCGAGGAGCCCGAGCTCGGCGAGCCCGCGGACGAGATCGGCGGGGAAGCAGCGCCTCCTGTCGTTCGCGGACGCCGCGGGCGCGACCACCTCGCGCGCGAAGCGCCTCGCCGTCTCCAGGACGGCGGCCTCGACGTCCCCGGGCTCGAAGTCCATCCTGGCTCAGTCCTTCAGCACGTTGGCGGAGATGACGAGCCGCTGGATCTCGCTCGTCCCCTCGTAGATCTCGGTGATGCGGCTGTCGCGCCAGTGGCGCTCGACGTCGTACTCCTTGATGTAGCCGTACCCGCCGTGGATCTGGATCGCCTTCGAGGTGACCCGCTCCGACATCTCGGAGGCAAAGAGCTTCGCCATCGCGCTCTCCGCCGAATGCCGGACGCCGCGGTCCTTCATCATCGCCGCCCGGAGGACGAGCAGCCGGGCCGCGTCCACCTCGGTCGCCATGTCGGCGATCATGAACTGGATCGCCTGGAACTGCGTGATCGGCTTGCCGAAGGCCTTGCGGTCCTTCGCGTAGGCGATCGCGTCCTCGAGCGCCGCGCGCGCGATCCCGAGCGCCTGGGCGGCGATCCCGATCCGGCCGCCGTCGAGGGTGGCCATCGCGATCTTGAAGCCGTCGCCCTCCTGGCCGAGCCGGTAGCGCGCCGGGATCGCGCAGCCCTCGAAGAAGATCGAGCACGAGCCGGAGGCGCGGATGCCGACCTTCTCGTCCGGCTTCCCGCGCGTGAACCCCTTCGCGTCCGTCGGGACGAGGAAGGCGCTGATGCCCTTGTGGCGCTTCGCCTTGTCGGTCATGGCGAACACGAGGATCACGTCCGCCTGGGGGCCGTTCGTGATGAAGTTCTTCGTGCCGTCGAGGACGTACTCGTCGCCCTTGCGCACCGCGACCGTCCGCATCTCTGCGGCGTCGGAGCCGCTCATGGGCTCGGTGAGCGCGAACGCGCCGAGCTTCTCCCCCTTCGCGAACGGGACGAGGAACTCCTTCTTCTGCGCGTCGTCCCCGTACTTCATGACCGGGTCGCAGTAGAGGGAGTTCGAGACGCTCATGATGACGCCCGTGCCGGCGCAGCCGCGCGAGATCTCCTCCATCGCGACCGCGTAGGACACGTTGTCCATCCCGGCGCCGCCCCACTCCGGCGGCACGGCGACGCCCATGAGCCCCATCTCGCCGAGCTGCTTCACCGCGTCGCGCGGGAAGGTGTGCTCCACGTCCCACCTGCGCGCGCGGGGCTGGAGCTCCCTCGCGGCGAACTCGCGGCAGAGATCGCGGACCTGGCGCTGCTCCTCGGTGAGCTGGAAGTCCATGGTGTCGCTCCTCGGGCGCCGCCTAGGCGCCCTTCCAGTTGGCGGATCGCTTCTCCAGGAAGGCCTTCATCCCCTCGCGCGCGTCCTCCGTCGCGAAGGACGCGGCGAACGCCTGCCGCTCGAGCTCGTTCGCGACGGCGAGGTCCGCGTCGGCGCCCGCGTGCACGGCGCGCTTCGCGAGCGCGACGGCGACCGGCCCCCTCGACGCGATCTTTCGCGCCTGGGCGATCGCGTGCGGGAGGAGCTCGGCCGGCGGCAGCACGTCGAGGACGAGCCCGATCTCCTTCGCCCTCGCCGCGTCGTACGTGTCGCCCGTCATCACGATCTCGAGCGCGCGCATGAGCCCCACGCGCCGGGTGAGGCGCTGGGTCCCGCCGAAGCCCGGGATGATCCCGAGGTTCACCTCCGGCTGGCCGAAGCGGGCGTTCGCGCTCGCGTAGACGAGGTCGCAGGCGAGGGCGATCTCGCTCCCGCCCCCGAGCGCGAAGCCGTTCACGGCGGCGATCGTCGGCACCGGGAGGCGCGCCATGCGCTCGAGGATGCCGTGGGCGCGCTCCGCGAAGGCGCGCGCCTGCGCAGGCGTCATCGTGGACATCGCGGCGATGTCGGCGCCGGCGATGAACGACTTCTCTCCCGCGCCGGTGAGGACGAGCGCCTTCACCGTCCGGTCCCTCTCGACGAGCGCCACGACGTCGCCGAGCTCCTCGATCGTCGCCGCGTCGAGCGCGTTCAGCACCTTCGGACGGTTGAAGGTCAGGATCCCGACGCCGTCCCGGAGCTCCCAGAGCAGGTTCTCGTACGCCATGACGTCCTCCGTGCGCGGTCCGGCGCGAGCCTACCCGCCGTAGACGTAGAAGCCGCGGCCGCTCTTGCGCCCGTGCCAGCCCGCCGCCACGTAGTTCCGGAGCAGCGGCGCCGGCCGGTACTTGTCGTCCCCGAGCTCCCGGTGGAGCACCTCGGCGATGTAGAGGCAGGTGTCCAGGCCGACGAAGTCGGCGAGCGTGAGCGGCCCCATCGGGTGGTTGAGGCCGAGCTTCACCGCCGTGTCGATGTCCTCCGGCGAGGCGAGCCCCTCCTGCAGCGCGAAGCAGGCCTCGTTGAGGAGCGGGATGAGGATCCGGTTCACGATGAAGCCGGGCGAGTCCTTCGAGGTGACGGTGGTCTTCCCGAAGCGCTTCGCGAGGTCCATCGCCGTCCGGTAGGTCGCGTCGGAGGTCTGCAGCCCGCGGATGATCTCGATGAGCTGCATCACCGGCGGCGGGTTCATGAAGTGCATCCCGACGAACCGGTCCGGCCGCTTCGTCGCGGCGGCGAGCGCGGTGATGGAGATCGACGAGGTGTTCGAGGCGAGGATCGCCTCGGGCCGGAGCACGGCGTCGAGCTTCTGGAAGATCTGGGTCTTCACGGCCTGGTTCTCGACGACCGCCTCGATCGCGAGGTCGGCGCCGCGGCACTCCTCGAGCGTCGCCACGGGCCTGATGCGTCCGAGCAGCTTCTCGCGGTCGGCGGCCGACAGCTTCCCCTTCTCGACGAGCTTCGCGAGCGTCTGGCCGAGCTTCTCGACCGACCGCTTCGCGAGATCCGGGGAGGCGTCCGCCACGACGACCTCGACGCCCGCCTGGGCGGCGACCTGCGCGATCCCGGACCCCATCTGCCCCGCGCCGATGACCGCCATCCTGTCGATGCCCATCGCCGGCCTCCGTTCCGCGCGCCCGTGGCCGGGCGCTCCGAGGGTGAGGCGGGAGCTTAGCAGGGGTCCGTCGGTTTCGGAGGCTCGACGCGCGGCCCCGCTACGGACCGCGGGTCGAGGCCGCGGTGGCGTCGGCGCCCTCGCGCAGGTGGCGCCAGGCGATCTCGCCGACCTCCCGCAGGGCGGGCACCGCCCAGGGTGCCCCCCGCTCCGCCCTCACCTCCGCGGCGAACGCGAGGAACGCCCGGAGCTGGTCGGGGCTCGGCGAGATCTGGCGCCGCGCGGACTTCGCCCGCTCCATCGCGTCGAGCGGGGCGAGCCCGCGGTCGACGAGCACGCACAGGGCGAGGAGCGCGCTCCGTCCGATGCCGTACTGGCAATGCACGAGGACCTTCTCGCCCCGGGCGAGCCCCTCCGAGACGAAGCCGACGCCGTGGCGGAGCTTCTCGAGCGAGATCGCGCGGGTGTCCTCGGTCGGGAGGTGCAGGAGGCGGATCCCGCAGGCGTTCAGCACGCGCTCGTCGTCCCGCTCCTCGATGCGGACGTCGACCACCCGCGCGATGCCGTGGTCGCGCGCCAGGAGGGGGGCGGCCGACGCCGGAAACCGGGCGCCGACGGCGAGACCCGGGGCGACGAAGTGCAGGTCGAGCACGGGTGCAAGGTGCGACCCGGCGGCGCGTCCCGCAGCACCTCGGCGAAGCCTGCCGGGCGCGCGAGCGCCCGCCCGGCCTAGCGACCGAGCGCCAGCGCGATCGTCCCTGCCTCGCGCACCTCGAGGGGCCGCTCGAACGGGAAAGGACCGCCGGGCGCCTCGATCCGGCCGCGCAGGACGTAGTCCCCCTCCGGGAGCTTCAGCCGGTGCTCCACGCGCCCGCCCCGCCCGGCGAGCCGGAACTCGGCCCGGCGCAGGACCTCGCCGCCGCGCGCCACCTCGACCTCGAGCGCGCGGGCGTCCGGGACCGCCGAGACGTCGTAGACGAGGGTGACGTCCTTCGGACCGCCGCCGAGGAGGAGCCACGCGACCGCGACGGCGCCGAGGACCGCGACGACGCGCGCGGCGAGCTTCACGCGGCCCGGCTCACTTCTTCGCCTTGCGCGCGCGCCGCGCGCGGGCGGTCGTCTGGACGGACGGCCTCGGGTCGCCGGCCGCGTCCGGCCGGACCCGGATCCGCATCTCCAGCTCGATCGTGTTCTCGCCGAGCCCCTTCCAGAACTCCTTCCGGACGGCCTCGGACTCGAGGAACCGCCGGATCTCCCCGGCGAAGACGCGCAGGAGCTCCTCCTTCGCCCCCTGCGCCTGCTGGCCGACGAACCCGATGAGCTCCTTCGGCAGCTTCCAGTCGCGCGCGAGCCGGCGCGCGCTCTCCTCGCCGAGGAAGAGCGCGCCCATCCCGGCGAGCAGCGCCTTCTTCACGCCGTCGGCGAGCGAGCCGCGCGCGCCCTCCTCGCCCGGCGGGACCGGCTCGAGGGGATCGTCGGGGAGGTCGTTCGCGGGCACCCGGCCTCCGCTCAGGCGTTCGGCTGCGCGCCGATCACCGGCAGGCGCGGCGCCTTCAGGATCTGCGTGCTCACCGCGCCCGCGACGTTCTTCGCGACGGCGAGGAACGCCTGCGCCTGCGGGCTCTCGGGCGCGCCGGACACGATCGGCACCCCCTTGTCGCCGCCCTCGCGGATGGCGAGGTCGATGGGCACCTCGCCGAGGAAGCGGATCCCCATCTTCTCCGCCGCGGATCTCGCGCCGCCGTGCGCGAAGATCGGCGTCTCGGTCCGGCAGTGCGGGCACACGAACGACGACATGTTCTCGACGAGCCCGAGCACCGGGATCGAAACCTTGTCGAACATGAGCTTCGCCCGGATCACGTCGGCGAGCGCGACGTCCTGCGGCGTCGAGACGAGCACGACGCCCGCGGCGCGGACGTTCTGCGCGAGCGTCAGCGGGATGTCGCCCGTGCCCGGCGGCAGGTCGAGCACGAGGTAGTCGAGCTCGCCCCAGGCGACGTCGCGGAGGAGCTGGATGAGCGCGCCGGTGACCATCGGGCCGCGCCAGATGAGCGCCTGGTCCGGGTCGATGAGGAACCCGATCGACATCACCGCGATGCCGTGCGCGTGGAGCGGGTCGAGCTTCTGGCCGTCGCGCGAGGTGGGGCGGCGGTCGAGGCCGGTGAGCACCGGCAGCGAGGGGCCGTAGATGTCCGCGTCGAGGATGCCGACCTTCGCGCCGAGGCTCGCGAGCCCGACCGCGAGGTTCACCGCGACGGTGCTCTTGCCCACCCCGCCCTTCCCGGCGCCGACGAGGATGATGTTCTTCACGCCGGGGGTGAGCTGCGACTGCGCGACGCCCGGCGCCGAGCGCACCTGCGCGCCCCACGACAGCTCGACGCGCCTGAAGCCGGCCCCCTCCAGCGCGGCCTTCACGTCCTTCTCGATCGTGCCCTTGAGCGGGCAGGCGGGCGTGGTGAGCTCGACCTTCAGCCGGACGGCGTCACCGTCGACGGCGAGGTCCTTCACCATCCCCAGCGAGACGAGATCCCGGCGGAGCTCCGGGTCCATGACCTTCTTGAGAGCGGCGAGCGCGGCGTCCTGGTCGAGCGGCATGTCGGGCCTTTATAGCGGGGAGGCCCGCCCTTCTCAACGACGCGGGATCACTCGATGGCGTCGACCCGCCACGACCCCTCCTCGGCGACGAGCACCGCCGCCCGCCCCTCGCCGAGCGGCAGCCGCGCCCGCCCCGCGGCGCGCTCCAGAACGGCGCCCGAGGCGAGCGCCGCGAGCACCCGGGTCGCCGCCTCCCGCGCCGACGGGCCGCCGCCGGCGAAGTCCACCGCGAGGCGGCCGGGGGTGTACGCGTCGCGCCAGCGCGCCGAGAGGAGCCGCAGGGCGTCGTCGAACCGGCGGTCGCCGAGGTCGCGGGCGAAGCGCCCGAGCGACGCCCGCGCGGCGCCGTCGTCGAGCCCCTGCGGCAGCGGCGCGGCCGGCTGCGGCCGCGCGGTGGCGCAGGCGAGCGCGGCGGCGAGGGCGGCGGCCGGAGCCGGGCGGAGGAGGCGGCGCACCGGACCGGCTTACACGATCGCGCTCCGGCGCGCCACGCGATGATAGGCTCGCCGCGCGAGGGGGTCCGCTCCTCCGGAGGGAAGCCGCGGATGCGCGTCGTGCGCCTCGAGGGGGGCCGGGCCGTGACGGGCGGGCGCGAGCTCGTCCGGCCGGGCGCGATCACCTGGATCGACGCGCAGCCCACGCCCGAGGAGATCGCCTTCATCGGGGAGAAGTTCAGGTTCCACCCGCTCGCGCTCGAGGACGCGGCGCACCAGGACCAGCGGCCCAAGCTCGAGCAGTACGGCCCCGGGATGCTCCTCGCCGTCGTCCACCGCCTCCAGCCCTCGCCGGACGACACCGAGCTCCTCGCCCTCGAGCTCGACGCCTTCCTCACCGCGGAGACGCTCGTCACCTTCCACGAGGCGCCCATCGCCGAGGTGGACCGCGTGTTCGCGCGGTGCTGCGCGGAGCCCGAGGTGCTCGCCCGGGGCCCGGACTTCGCGCTCTACCTCCTCTACGACGCGCTCACCGACATCCACTACGCGCTCGTCGACGCGCTCACCGGCGAGATCGAGGAGATCTTCGACGAGGTCGCGGCCCACGAGCGCGCCGAGGATCCGGAGCAGCTCGCCCGGATCGTCTCGGCGCGGCGGGCGCACGCGATGCTCCGGCGCCGGCTCTCGCCGCAGCGGGAGGTCTTCGCCGCGCTCGCCCGCCCCGGGCAGGCGATCGTGAAGGACCAGAGCGCGCTCTACTTCCGCGACGTCGTGGATCACTCGGTCCGGCTGACGGACGAGATCGACACCGGGCGCGACCTCCTCGCCTCGGCGATGGACGCGCACCTCTCGCACAACAACAACCGGCTCTCGGCCGTGACGGCGCGGCTCACCCTCATCTCCACGATCTTCCTGCCGCTCAACTTCATCGCCGGCTTCTTCGGGATGAACCTCGAGATCATCCACCCGCGGGTCGCCATCCCCTTCGTGCTCCTCGCCGTGATCACGCTCCCCACGACGATGTGGGTGACGTTCAAGCGGAAGCGCCTGCTGTAGGCGGCCCGTCGGGCGGGCCGGCGCGGCGTCGCGCGGCGTCGCGCGGTGACGCTAGCGCGCCAGCGGCACCACCTCTGCGCCCCCGCCCGGCGGCTGCACCCTCACCTCGCCCTCCTCGTCCTCCTTCCCGAGGATCGTGAGCTCCACGTCGAGGAAGCGGCGGATGACCTCGGCGTTCGTGGTGAGGTGCTTCGTGACGGCGGAGACGGTGAAGCGGGTCGCCGGGACGACCCCGGGCGGCGGCGGGACGAGGCGCGCGGCGAGGAGCGCCGCGGGGAGGAGGAGCTGGTCGCCGAGGTGGCGATCGACGGCGGCGCCGCGGCCGAGGTGCTCGCGGAACGCCCGCACCGCCTCGTCCGCCGTCTGCTCCGGCGTGCGCTCGCGCGCGCTCACCGCCCCGTGCCCGGCCCGGGTGCGCTCGAAGGTGGAGACGATGAGGACGTGCCCGCCCTTCGACAGGCGCGCGGGGACGGGCACCCGCTCGGCCTCGGCCCGGATGCCGGCCTCGCGCAGGCCGCGGAGCGCCCGCGCCGCCTGGCGATCGGCGATCTCGTACCCGAGCCCGCCGACCATCGAGACGACCTCCACCTCCTGCAGCGTCCCGCGGTGGCGGAGGTCGAGCGGCGGCATCGGGTGCGCCGGCTCGACGCGCGCGGTGAACTCTCCGCCGCCCTCCGGGTAGAAGCCCGCCGTCGCGAGCGCGAGCTCCACCTTGAACCCGAGCCGCGCGACGGCCGGCGCCCACACGAGCGCGAGGTAGTGGAAGCTCGGCGCGTGGTCCTGGTGCGTCCCGCCGCGCAGCGTGACGGTGGACGGCCGGCCGGCGAGCGCGAGCGGCCAGCAGATCGTCTGGAAGAGGAGCGGCGTCGAGCCGGCCGTCCCGACGTCGAGCGTGTACTCGCCCGCCGCGGGGGCGCGCCGGGGCCGGAACTCGAGCCGCGACGAGCCCACCTCGGCCCCGAGGAGCTCGGCGTCGCACAGGCTCGCCGCGGCCAGCGCCGCCTCGCGGTGCTGCGGGCGGAGCCCCGGCTTCAGCCGGTTCGCCCGCGCCCGGACGAGCGTGAACGGCCGCCCGGTGATGGCGGACAGCGCGAGCGCCGTCCGCAGGATCTGGCCGCCGCCTTCCCCGGCGCTGCCGTCGAGGACGATCGGGAGGGGCTCGGGCACCCGGCCAATCTAGTGGCTCGGCGGCGGCTCGTTAAGCACGAAGCCGTGGAGCCCGGCGGGGGCGTGCTACAAGGGGCCCGTGGCGGTCGCGCTCGCCGTCTTCGCGCTCACCTACCTCGCGGTCGCGGCGGGCCGGCTGCCGTTCCTCTCGCTGGACCGGCCGGCCGCGGCGCTCCTCGGGGCGGTGCTCATGGTCGCGGCGGGCGTGCTCTCCCCGGCGCAGGCGGGCGCGGCCGTGAACGGCGACACGCTCGGCCTCCTGCTCGGGATGATGATCCTCTCGGCGTACCTGGGCGCGGCGGGCTTCTTCGCCTGGGCGAGCGCGCTCGTGCTCCGCTCCGTGTCCGGCCCGCGCGCGCTCCTGTGGGCGATCGTCTTCACCTCCGGCGCGCTCTCCGCGCTCCTCGTGAACGACACGGTGTGCCTCATGGTCACGCCGCTCGTGCTCCGGCTCGTGGACGACGCGGAGCTCCCCGCCCTGCCGTACCTCCTCGCCCTCGCCTTCGGCGCGAACGCCGGCAGCGCGGCGACGCTCACCGGCAACCCCCAGAACATGATCGTGGGGACGCTCTCCGGGATCCCGTACGCGCGCTTCACCGGCGCCCTCCTCGTCCCGGCGCTCGCCGCGCTCGTCGCCGTCGCGGTCGTGCTCCACCTGCTCTTCCGGCGCGACCTGCGCGGCCGGGCCGTCTCGCGGGCCGTCCGGCCCCCCGCCGCGATCGACCGGCGCCTGCTCTCGAAGGCGCTCGCCGCCACCGCCGTCGCGCTCGCCGGGTTCCTCGCCGGGTTTCCCCTGTCCTGGACCGCGCTCTTCTCGGCCGCGCTCCTCATGGCGGTGGCCGGCCGAGCGCCGCGCGAGGCGCTCGCGCGCGTCGACTGGCCGCTGCTCGTCTTCTTCGCTGGCCTCTTCGTCGTCGTGGCCGGCGTGGCGCACGCGGGGGTGGCCGCGCGCATGCACGACGCGATCGCGCCCTTCCTCGGAACGACGCCGGGGCACCAGGCGGTGGTGTTCTCGATGTTCTCCGTCGCCGGGTCGCAGCTCGTCTCGAACGTCCCGTTCGTGCTGCTCGCGGCGGAGTGGATCCCCCGGCTCGCGGACCCCCGGCTCCTGTGGCTCGCGACGGCGCTCGCCGCGACCCTCGCGGGAAACCTCACGATCATCGGATCGGTCGCGAACGTCATCGTCCTCGAGCTGGCGGGCTCCCGCGCACGGATAGGCTTCTGGGGCTTCCTGAAGATCGGGGCGGCGGTCACCGCGACCTCCCTCGGGGCCGCGCTCGCCCTCCTCCTCGCCGAACGCGCCCTGGGTCTCGTGTAAGCTATCGGACTTCTGGATGAAATCGAGCTCGCCCCGGGGGACCGATCCGGGCCGGGAACTCCCATTTCGCCGCGAAATATCGGCGCTTTCCGCCCGTAGTCGGGTCATGGTTGCCGCCGTCGCGCTCGCGGATATACGGTTCGCCTCCGTCGCGCTGGAGGAGCGCTCGTTGGGCACGTCGCTGACCGCGGAGGCGACCTGGGCCCTCGCCGCCTCCCGCGGCGACCGGCAGGCCTTCGGCCGCCTCGTCGATCTCCACAAGCGCGCCGTGTACGGCCTGTGCGTCCGCCTGCTGCGGGACGCCGAGGAGTCCCGCGACGCCGCGCAGGAGGCGTTCGCGCGCGCGTACGCCGCCCTCGACGCCTACGACCCCGCCCAGCCGTTCGCGCCGTGGGTCCTGCGCATCGCGCGGAACCACTGCCTCGACGTGCTCCGCCGGCGCGTGCCGGAGTCCCAGCGCCTCGAGCTCGACGCCGAGCCGGACGAGGGCGCGCCGCGCGAGCTCGCCGACCCGGCCGCGCCGCGCGGCGACGACGTCATCGAGCGGCGCGAGCTCGCGCGCACGCTCGAGCGCGCCGTCGCGGCCCTCCCCCCGAACTACCGCGAGGTCGTGCACCTCTTCCACGTCGAGCACCTCTCCTACAGGGAGATCGCGGCGACGCTCGACGTGCCCATCGGCACCGTGATGACCTGGCTCCACCGCGCGCGCTCGAAGCTCAAGGACGCGCTCACCGCCTCCGGGACGGAGGGCTCCCCATGACGAACCCCGGCCTCCACCTCACCGACGCGCAGGCGCAGCGCCTCGTGGACGGGATGCTCCCGGCCGCCGAGGCGGCCGCCCTGGAGCGGCACGCCGCCGCGTGCGTCGAGTGCCGCGCGACCGTCGAGACGTACCGGATGCTCGCCGCCGCCCTCGAGGACCTCGAGGTCCCGGCGCTCCCGGCGGACTTCACCGACGGCGTCCTCGCCCTCGTCGAGACCCGCGAGCGCGCCCTCGCGCGCGAGCGGCGGCACGCGCTCGGCATCCTCGCCGTGCTCGCGGCGTGCACCGTCGCCGCCTTCGCGTTCGCCGGCGCCTCCGCCTGGGCGCCCTTCTTCTCGTCGGTCGCCGAGAGCCTCGGGACGGCCGTCCGGGCCTTCCAGATCGGCGAGACCTTCGTGCCCCAGCTCGTCGGCGCCCTCCGGCTCCAGATCATCGTCGGCGCGGCCGCGCTCGCCGTCCCCCTCCTCATGGCGATCTCGCGCCTCATGCCGCACCCGCGCACCGAGACCGCCTGATCGCGCAGCCCGGAGCCCCCATGCTCGCCCCCGTCCTCCTCGCCCTCGCCCTCGCGCAGACCGACGCGACGCCGCCTCCGGCTCCCCCGGCTCCCCCCGCGCCTCCGGCGGCCGGAGCGCCGGCTGCGAAGAGGCCCGCCCCGCAGGCGAAGCCCGCGCCGAGGCCGGCGCGCGCCGAGCCGGGCGACGCGGGCGAGCCACCCGTGCTGCAGGGGTTCGACAGGCCGAGCGGCAAGAGGTTCACCGGCGACTTCGAGGACGAGGCGATCGACGACGCCCTCCGCCGGATCGCCGAGGCCGCCGACTGGTCCATCGTGCTGCCCGCGGGGAAGCACGGGAGCGTCTCCGCCCGCTTCAAGAACGTGCCGGTCGAGGACGCGCTCCGCGCCGTGCTCGCGCAGGCCGATCTCGTTGCCGTCCGCGAGGGCGCCGTGATCACGGTGAAGCCGCGCGCCGCGCTCGGGATCCGGCTCCCGGCGATCCCCGGCCTCACGGGCGACGCCAAGCGGCGCGCCGAGGAGGCGATGCGCAGGGCGGAGCGCGAGATGGAGCGCGCCCAGCGTGACGCGGAGCGGGCCGAGCGCCGCGGCGGCCGGAACGTCAGCGACAAGGTGGTCCACGGCGACGTCGTCGTCCGCGCCGACCAGATCGCGCGGGACGTCGTCGCGCTGCGCGGCTCGATCAAGGTCGAGGCCGGCGCCCAGATCCGCGACGCGGTCGCGGTGCTCGGGAGCGTGATCCTCGAGCCCGGCGCCCAGGCGCGCGAGGCGGTGGCCGTCGGCGGGGACGTGAAGCTCGGGCCGGGCTCCCAGGTCGAGAAGGACGCGGTGAGCGTCGGCGGCAACGTGGTGCGCGACGCGGGCGCGGAGATCGGTGGCGACGAGGTCAGCGTGGGCATCCCCGCGCTCTCCGGGCTCGCGACGCTGGCCGGCTCCCGGATGCTGTTCGACCACCACGAGTCGCCGGTCTTCGTGGTCGGGCAGACCCTCGCGAAGTTCCTCGTCTACTTCGCGCTCGGCCTGCTCGCGCTCGCGCTCTTCCCCCGCCGCGTCCACGCGGTCTCCGCCTCGTTCGCCGCGCACCCCTGGAAGGCCGTCCTCACCGGGCTCCTCGGGCTCGTCGTCCTGCCGCTCGTGACCGTGCTCCTGATCGCGACGCTCATCGGCATCCCGCTCGTCGCGGTGCTCGCGCTCATGGTCGCCGCCGCGGGCGTGCTCGGGTTCACCGCCCTCGCCCAGCACATCGGCCGCGCGCTGCCCCTCCAGCCGAGGCGCGGCACGAACGTGGCCCAGCTGGCCCTCGGGACCGCCATCGTCGTGCTCGTCACCGCGATCCCGTTCCTCGGCGGGATGGCGTGGGTGGCCGCGGCGCTCCTCACCTTCGGCGCCGTGCTCCGGTCGCGGTTCGGGAGCCAGGTCCAGCCCGTCCTGCCGACGACGATCCCGCCGCCGTCGGGGCCGCCGCCCACGCCGGCCACGTAGCGCCGCTCCCTCTCCCTGGCCCGCTCCCCCTGGGGCTGCCGGGGGGGCGGGGAGCCTCCGGGACGGCGCCGCCGAGCGTCGGCGGAGAACCGCGGGCCCTAGATCAGCACGAGCCCGTCCTCCGTCCACTGCGCGTGGCCGGTGAGGATGGCGTCCAGGCTCCCCGATCGCTCCTCGGAGAGCTCGGCGACGAGCTCCAGGATCTGCGGGTAGGAGACGACGAGCTCGTCGAAGTCCCTGCGCGGCAGCTTGAGGAGCGTGCCGCCCCGGCGCGCGACGACGCTCGCCGAGGCGGGCGCCTTGCGCAGGCAGCTCATCTCGCCGAAGACGTCGCCCGCCCGAAGCTGCCCGACGACGACCTCCGCCGCGTCCTTCCGCTTGACGACCTCGACCGCGCCGTCGAGCACGACGTACAGCCCGTCGGACGGCTCGCCCTCGCGGACGACCCGCTCCCCCTCCGCGATCTCCCGCGTGCGGAAGCGCTCCATGAGGAGCTTGCGATCGCCCCTCGGAAAGGGGCGGAAGATCGCGCTCACCGCCATCGCGTTCGCGAGCAGCCGCTGGCGGTAGAAGCGGCGGAGGGAGCCGGCGAGGTGCGGGTGGGCGCGGGCGATCTCGAGGAGCGCGTCGGCCGGGAGCTCGAGGAGCTCGCAGGGAGCCTCCGCGATCACCGTCGCGGCGCGCGGCGCGCCGGAGAGGAGCGCCATCTCGCCGAAGAAGTCCCCCTCGCCGAGGCGCGCGAGCGCCACCGCCTCGCCTCGCTCGTCCCGCTTCGAGACGGCGAGCCGCCCGGTCGCGACGACGAAGAAGCTCGTCCCGGCGCTCCCCTCCTGGAGCACGACGTCGCCCGCTCCCGCGCGGCGCAGCACCATCGCGCGGGTGAGCGCGACGAAGGCGTCGCGGGAGAGGTCGGAGAGGATGGGGACCCGGGGGAGCGAAGGCGCCGCGGTCAGCTCGTCCGCCGCGCCGAGATCGAGGACGACCTCCGCCTCGACGCCCGCCGCGATCGCCTCGGCGGCGGCGAGCTGGATCCGCGCGAAGCCGGTGACCGGGGCCGCGCGCGCGAGGGGCGGCGGCGGGGGAATAGGGGCGGCCTCGGCCTCCGCCTCGAGCGACACGATCTCGGTCGCCTCCGCGACCGTCGGCGGCGGGGCGCCCGGCCCTGGCCCGAGCGGGATCGCGACGACGC
>DASVZX010000280.1:0-7797 GCA_036391435.1 Anaeromyxobacter sp.
GAGGGGTCCCCGGCGCTCCGGGCCGCCCGCTTCCGGGCGGGGGGGCCCGCGCGGCCCGCGCCGCGGCTGAGCGCTCGCCGGTTTTCTGCTACGGTCCGCCCTCGCGGCCCTCTGGTGGAACGGTAGACGCGCTCGACTCAAAATCGAGTGGGGCGACCCCCCGTCCCGGTTCGAGTCCGGGGAGGGCCACTTCTCCGCGCAGGCCGGGCCCGCCCGGCGTTTCCCCTTGCGGGCGGCGGGCGCGCGCGTGTATCGGTACGCCGGCCAAAGGATCCGACGCCCATGTACAACCTCCTCATCAGCCTCGCGATCGGGGTCGCCGTCGCCCTCGCGCTGGCGCTCGGCACGAACCTCGGCGTCGTCGCCGCGGTCTTCCCCGGGCTGCTCGCCGCCTCCGTCGCCTACTTCGTCCTCGCGCGCCGGACCTTCAAGCAGGTCGAGGCGATCTTCGAGACCGTCCAGCGCGAGGCGCAGGCGCAGAAGCTCGACAAGGCCGTCCAGACGCTGCAGGGCGGGTTCGCCCTCGCGCCCTGGCAGTTCCTCGTGGCCTCGCAGCTCCACGCGCAGATCGGGATGCTGCTGTACATCCGGCAGGACGTGGACACCGCCCTGCCCCACCTCGAGAAGGCCTACTCGCGGCACTGGATCGCGCAGGGGATGCTGGGCGCCGCGCGCTACCGCAAGCGCGACGTCGCCGGCGCCACGAAGGTGCTCGAGGACGCCGTCAAGGTGAACAAGAAGGAGGGCCTCCTCTGGGCGCTCTACGCGTGGATCCTCGAGAAGGAGGGGCGGCACGAGGAGGCGATCCGCGTGCTCGGCCGCGGCGCCGCCACGAACCCGAGCGACGAGAAGCTCAAGGCCGGGCTCCAGAACCTCCAGAACGGGAAGAAGCTGAAGCTCGGGAAGACCTACCAGGAGCAGTGGTTCCAGTTCCGCCTCGAGGACCCGCCCCCGCAGCTCGTCGGCGGCGGCTTCCGCGGCAACCGGCGCGCGATCTACGGAAAGTGAGCGCCGGCGCCGGGGCAGGCGAGCGCCCGCCGCGGGGGTGATCGGCTCCCGGACCGGGAGCGGTCAGACGCCTCAGCTTCCGCCGTACCCCACCGTCACGCGCCCGCCCTCCACGATGAGCGGGACGCGCCGGTCGCCTCCGGACAGCGCGAGGAACCGCTTCATCGCCTCCGGGTCCCTCTTCACGTCGTGGTACTCGACCTGCACTCCTCTCGCGCCGTAATCCGCGCGGGCGGCGGAGGTGTAGGGGCAGGTGTCCTTGCCGTAGATCTGGACCGCGTCGGCCATCGCGTCCTCCCGCAAGCAGGATATCCGGCCTGGCCAGAGGACGCACATCCACGCACCCCGAGCGAACCCTGCGCGGGCCGCCGCGCCCTTGGTGGGGAATGAGGTGGATCCCCCTCCGCGGAGCGCTATAGGCTGGAAGTGCCGAAGCCCGCGGATCGCGGGGGGTCGCCGGCCGCGAACGGGGACCCGCGGCGCGGGGCCACCCGTGGAGCACTCGAGCCCGGCCGCTCCTCGCTTCCCCGCCGACCGAATGTCCGCAGCGAACGAAGACGACCGGAGCCGGAGCGCGCGCGACGAGGACGCGCCCGCCGATCCGCTCGCCTCGCTCGTCGACGCGCTCGTCGGCGCCGCGGGGCAGCCGCCGGCCGAGATCGCGCACCGCGTCCGCGCGGCGCTGCCGTCGGCCGTCGCCGAGGTCGCCGAGTCGAACCGCCGCCTCCGCGAGGCGACGCACCAGCGCGAGGCGCTCGTCGGCGAGGCGGCGGCCGAGCTCCGGGTCGCCGCGGAGGTGCTCGCGGAGGGGAACGGCGACGCCAGCCACGCGGAGGCGATCGCCCGGCTCCGGCGGCTCGCCGACGACCTGGAGCGCGCCCTGCGGGCCCCGAGCGAGCCCCCGTCGCGCGGACCGGCCGCGCTGCCGAGCGCGGCCCGGCCGCGGATCCTCGTGGCCGACGACGAGGACGACGCGCGCGACGCCCTCGTCATGGTCCTGCAGCCCGAGTACGACGTCGCGGCGGCGAGCGACGGCGACGCGGCGGTCGAGCGCGTCCGGGCCGACCACCCCGACCTCGTGCTCATGGACCTCTTCATGCCGCGGCTCGACGGGCTGAAGGCGCTCGAGCGGATCCGGAGCGATCCGGCGACCGCCGACATCCCCGTCATCTTCGTGTCGGCGGGGGCCGACGACGCGGTGAAGGCCCGCACGTTCGAGCTCGGCGCCGCCGACTACCTCCAGAAGCCCTTCTCCGACCGCGAGCTCCGCGCCCGCGTCGAGCGGACCCTGCGGCTCGCCCGGAGCCAGACGGCGCTGCGCGAGCTCGCGCAGACGGATCCGCTCACCGGGCTCGCCAACCTGAGGGCGTTCCGGGCGCGCCTCGAGGACGAGCTGAAGCGGGCGCGCCGCTACGGCACCCCGCTCACGGCCATCATGGCGGACATGGACTACCTGAAGCCCATCAACGACGAGCTCGGCCACGCCGCCGGCGACCGCGCCATCGCCGCCGTGGCGGCGGTGATCCACTCGGAGCTCCGCGAGACGGACTTCGGGGCGCGGTACGGCGGGGACGAGTTCGTGATCCTGCTCCCGCACACCTCGGCGGACGAGGGGCGCGTGCTCGCCGAGCGCATCTGCACCCGGCTCAAGCAGACGCTGGTCGACGTCGGCGGGCGCACGGTCCCGCTCGGCGCCTCGTTCGGGGTCTCCTGCCTCCCGGAGGACGGGGCGGAGCTCGCCTCGGACGCGCTCGTCGCGGCCGCCGACGCCGCGCTCTACCGCGCGAAGCGCGCGGGGCGAGGGCGCGTCGCGGTCGCGCCCTCGCTCTCCGAGTCGGGCCCGCGCGAGCACGCGTGACGCCGCGCGCCGGATCGCCGCGGAGATCGGAGCGGCGTCACCCCTTGGCGCCCGCGGCGGGCGGCGCCGTCTCGGCGCCGGCTCCCCGCTCCCGCGCCTCGGCCGCGTAGCGGTTCAGCTTGTTGTAGAGCGTCTTCTCGCTGATCCCGAGGAGCTCCGCGGTCCGCGCCTTGTTCCCGCCGTTCCGCTGGAGCGAGGCGAGGATGTACTCCTTCTCCACCTTGTCGAGGGCGATCCCGAGCGGCACGCGCAGCGTCGCCGCCTCGGGCCGCGTCCCGGCCATGTCCGGCGGCAGGTGCTCCTCGCCGATGATGTCGCCCTCCGCGAGGATCATCGCCCGCTCGACGGTGTTCCGCAGCTCGCGGATGTTCCCGGGCCAGGCGTAGGCGCGCAGCACCTCGAGCGCGCCGGGCGACACGCCCTGCACGCGCTTGCCGGTCTCGGCGTTGTACTTCTCGATGAAGTGGTGGACGAGGACGGGGATGTCCTCGCGCCGCTCCTTCAGCGTCGGCAGCCCGATCGTGAAGACGTGCAGCCGGAAGTAGAGGTCCTCGCGGAACCGGCCGCGCTTGATCTCCTCCTTCAGGTCGCGGTTGGTCGCGCAGAGGACCCGGACGTCCACCTCGACCTCGCCGCGGCCGCCGAGGCGGCGGATCTTCCGCTCCTCGAGGACGCGCAAGAACTTCGCCTGGACCTCGAGCGGGAGCTCGCCGATCTCGTCGAGGAAGAGCGTCCCGTTGTGGGCGAGCTCGAAGTTCCCGAGGCGGCGCTGCTCGGCGCCGGTGAAGGCGCCCCGCTCGTAGCCGAACAGCTCCGACTCGATGAGGGTCGCCGGGATGGCGGAGCAGTTGAGGGCGACGAACGCCTTGTCCTTGCGGGGCGAGAGGTTGTGGATCGCGCGCGCGACCACCTCCTTGCCGGTCCCGCTCTCTCCGGTGATGACGACGCTCGCGTTGGAGGGCGCGACCTTCTGGACCAGCTCGGCGACCCGCTGCATGGCGGGGCCGGCGCCGATCATGTCCGTGCCCGGCGCGAGCGCCGCGAGGCGCCGCCGGAGCAGCTGGACCTCGCGCATCGTCTCCTTCTTCTCGAGCGCGCGCTCGAGCACGATGCGGAGCCGCGGCACCTCGAGCGGCTTCTCGATGAAGTCGTAGGCCCCTTCCTTGATGGCCTGGACCGCGTTCTGGATCGTGCCGCGCCCGGTGAGGAGCACGACGGGGCAGTCGGGCAGCTCGGCGCGCAGCGCCCGCAGGAGCCACAGCCCGTCCATCCCCGGCATGACGAGATCGGACAGGATGACGTCGGGGTGCCCCTCGATCGCCCGCCGCAGCGCCTCGGTGCCGTCGCTCGCCGTCTGGACGTCGTAGCCCCAGCGCTGCGTCAGCTCCCCGAGCGCGTCGCGGCTGTCCGCCTCGTCGTCGACGATGAGGACCCGATATCTCATTGCACCTCGTTCCTCGGAAGCTCGAGCGTGATGCGCGCGATCCCGTCGCGGCGCTCCTCGGAGAGCGCACCGCCGAGCGTCGCCGCGCCTGCGATGGCAGCCTCGCTGTAATACCCGACCGCGCGGTCCGGATCACCCGCGGCGTGCTCGATCCCCACCGTGACCGTCGCCCCGCCGGCGGCCGCACGCGCGGCGAGGCTCCCCCCGTCCGGCGTCTCGGCGAGCGCCCGGGCGAGCAGCCCCAGCACGAGGCGGGCGACCCTTTCGGGATCGCAGGGCGTCCGGACGGAGCCGAGGGGGGCGTCGACCGTCGTCGAGATCCGGTGGCGCCGCGCCTCGTGCCCGAGCAGCGCGACCGCGTCCGTGACGAGGGCGCCGAGATCGGTGAAGCCGAGCGGCGCGCCGGGATCCGCGACGTCGAGGAAGCGCCGCAGGATCTCGTTCACGCGCCCGACCTGATCGCGGAGCGCGGAGAGGTGCCCCGCCGCGTTGGCGCTCGCCGCGTCCGAGTCGGAGAGCTTCTCGCCGAGCAGGGCGATCTGGAGCGCCATGGCGTTCAGCGGGTTCTTGATGTCGTGGACGATGCCGCTCGCCACGCGCCCGAGCGCGATCGAGCGCATCGCGTGCTCGAGCGCCTCGCCGAGCCCGGCGATCCGCGCGACCAGCAGGGCGCCGGCGTCGGTCGCGACGCGCTCGAGCTCGACCGGCGAGCCGTCGGCGCCGTTCACCGCCACGCTCGAGGGCCCCTCCCCCGCGATGAACGCGCGGAGCGCAGGATCCGTCTCCGCCCGCGCGCGCAGCGCCCCGCCGGCCTCGCCCTCCGGCAGCCCCAGCAGCCCGCGGAAGGCCGGATCGACGCCCACCACCGCGCCGGAGCGGTCGAGGAAGGCTGCGCCAGCGGCGAACGGGTGCATCGAAGGGGTCTCCGGGGCCGGGGCCCTGAGATGCGTCGTCTCCGGCCGTGTTTCAAGCCTGACGCCAAGATAGCCTACACTGCGGAGCCGCCGTGAACGTCCTTCGCCGCATCGCCGCCCTCGCCGCCGCGCTCGCCCTCGCGTCCGGATGCACCACGCCGGGACGTCCGCCTCCCGCGCAGCCGCCCGCCCCCGCCGCCGCGGCGCCGGCGATGCCCGCCCGGGGCGGTCCGCTCGCCGCCGTCCGGGCCGTCGAACCGCCCGTGCGCGTCCTCGCGCGGGCGACGATCGCGGCCGTCGGCGACGTCCTCATGCACGAGGCGGTGAAGCGGAGCGCCGAGACGTTCGGACGCGGCGCGCCGGACGGCGGCTACGGCTGGCTGTACGCGCCGATCGCGGATCTCCTCGCCGCGCCCGACCTCACCTTCGCGAACCTCGAGACGCCGATCGCCCCCGCCGCGGGCGGCGGCACGCGCGAGTACGTGTTCAACGCGCCGCCCGACGCGGCGGCCGCGCTGCGGGACGCGGGCGTCGACCTCGTCTCGGTCGCGAACAACCACGCGTTCGACCAGGGGCGCGCCGGGTTCGAGGAGACGCTCCGGCGCGTGAAGGCGGCGGGCCTCGACGCGGTGGGCGCCGGCCCGGCGGAGCGGCCCGCCGGCCCGGTCGTGCGGAGCGCGGGCGGGCTCTCCATCGCCTTCCTCGGCTGGGCCCAGTTCTTCAACCAGGACGGCAACGCCTGCCCGCCGGCGAAGCCCGGCGCGCCCGCGTGCGTCCAGGCGGCGCAGCTCGATCGCGAGCGCGCCGTCGAGGCGGTGCGCGCGGCCGCCGCGCAGGCGGACGCGGTCGTGGTGTCGCTCCACTGGGGCGTCGAGTACCAGACGCAGCCGCGGCCGCAGGAGGTGGACCTCGCGCACGCGCTCGCGGACGCGGGCGCGCTGGTCGTGCTCGGCCACCACCCTCACGTCCTGCAGCCCGTCGAGCTCTACCGGCGCGCCGACGGCCGGACCGCGGTCATCGCCTACTCGCTCGGGAACTTCGTGTCGAACCAGTCGCGCCGGTACGTGCACGGCGTGACGCCGGAGGGCGTCGCGGCGACCCGGGACGGCGTGCTCCTGCGGGTCGCGCTCGCGCGCAGGGACTACGGCCGCGGCGTCGTCCGCGTCGAGGTGGACGGCGTGGACGCGCTGCCGCTCTGGACCGACAACGACACGGCCGAGATCGACCCGAAGGCGGAGCCCGGGCGCCGGCCCGCGATCCGCGTCGTCGCGGTGGACCGGGCGCTCGCCGAGGTCCGGTCGGAGCTCGCGCGGTTCCCGGACCCGGTCCCGTCCGAGTCGCAGCCGCGCTACGTCGCGCTCCGCCGGCGCGAGGCGCTCCTCGCCTCCCGGCGCGCGGCGGTCGGCGCGATCGTGGGCGAGGAGCTGCTGCGGACGCTCGGGCCGGACGAGCTGGCGCCGGCGGCCGCCCGGCCTAGCGCGGCTCCGTGATCGCCCGAGCGTGGCCCGTGTCCGCCGGCTGCACGTCGGGCCGGGGCGGCACCTTCAGCTCGACGAGCTCGATGCCGAGCCGCTGCGCGAACTCGAAGATCCGGTTGTCGCGGTAGAACTCGCCGAAGACGATGCGGCGGCAGCCCGCGTTCGCGATGAGCTTGAAGCAGGGCCAGCACGGCGAGGCGGTCGTGTAGATGCTCGCGCCCTCGATGGCGACGCCGTTCTTCGCCGCCTGGATGATGGCGTTCGCCTCGGCGTGGACGGTCGCGACGCAGTGGCCGTCCTCCATCATGTGGCCGACCTCGCTGCAGTGCGGCAGGCCCCGGATCGAGCCGTTGTACCCGGTGGAGAGGATGGTCTTGTCCCGGACGAGCACCGCCCCCACGTGCTTGCGATCGCAGGTCGCCCGCGTCGCGACGACCCGCGCGATGTTCATGAAGTACTCGTCCCAGCTGACTCGCTCGTCCATCGCGCCTCCCGGAGCGGGGCATCGTACCGCGGGGGGCCGACGCCTGCGCCGAGGGGAATTAACATGGCGGGATGAGGAAGACCGCTCTCGCGCTCGCGCTGTCGGCCGCCGCCGCCTCGGCCGGTGCCCAGTCGTCCCTCCCCGGCGGCGGCCGGGGGATGATGCCGCCGCTCATGCCGACGCCGCCCGCGGCCGCGCCGGCGCCGGCCCCGTCCTCGGCGGAGCCGCCCGCCGCGCGCAAGGAGGCGAAGGGGCCGGTGGAGCGCGGCACCGTCCTCGAGGAGGTGGCGGGGAAGGTCGCCGGCATCGACCGGCAGGCGCACCGGCTCCGCGTCGACACGGCGGCCGGGCCGGTCACCCTCTCGCTCGACCGGAACACGATGGTCTACACCTCGACCGGTCTCGGGACCGTGCTCGACGTGGTCCCCGGCGCGCAGATCCGCGCCGGCCGGAACGCCGACTTCCTCGCGTTCTGGGTGCAGGTCCGCGCGGCGCCGCCGGCGCCCTCCTCGACCCCGGGCCAGGGCACCGGCCCCGCCGGCGGCGGGAGCGCGCCCGCCGGCGAGGGCGGGGGCCCCGGATCCGGCGCGGCGCCCGCCCCGCCGACGACC
>DASVZX010000281.1:0-11266 GCA_036391435.1 Anaeromyxobacter sp.
CCGGCGTCCTCCTTCTTCTTCGGCACCCAGACCCGGCCGTCGTTGCGGAGCGACTCGGACATGAGCGTCAGCTTCGACTGGTAGTCGCCCGCCTGCGGGATGCACGTCGGGTGGATCTGCGTGTAGCAGGGGTTCGCGAAGAAGGCGCCCTTCTTGTGCGCCTTCCAGTTCGCGGTGACGCTGCACCCCTTCGCGTTCGTGGACAGGTAGAACACGTTCACGTAGCCGCCGGTGCAGAGCACCACCGCGTCGGCGACGTGGGGGCGGATCTCGCCGGTCACCATGTCGCGGACCGTGATGCCCTTCGCCTCGCCGTCCACGACGATGAGGTCGAGCATCTCGGTGCGCGTGAACATCTTCACCGTCCCGGCCTTGATCTGGCGGGAGAGCGCCGAGTACGCGCCGAGCAGGAGCTGCTGGCCGGTCTGGCCGCGCGCGTAGAAGGTGCGGGAGACCTGGGCGCCGCCGAAGGAGCGGGTGTCCAGGTAGCCGGAGTAGTCGCGGGCGAACGGGACGCCCTGCGCGACGCACTGGTCGATGATGTTGTTGGACACCTGCGAGAGCCGCCACACGTCGGCCTCGCGGGCGCGGAAGTCGCCGCCCTTGATGGTGTCGTAGAACAGCCGGAAGATGCTGTCGCCGTCGTTCGGGTAGTTCTTCGCGGCGTTGATGCCGCCCTGCGCGGCGATCGAGTGCGCGCGGCGGGGGCTGTCCTGGTACGCGAACGCCTCGACCGCGTAGCCGAGCTCGCCGAGCGAGGCCGCGGCGGACGCGCCGGCGAGGCCGGTGCCCACCACGATGATCTTGTACTTCCGCTTGTTCGCCGGGTTGACGAGCTTCAGGTCGAAGCGGTGCTTGTCCCAGGAGTCCTGGATGCGAACGCCGGTCGGGGCCTTTCCGTCGAGAATCACTGTGTCCTCCTTCAGGCGGCCAGGAAGCCGGCGAGGATGGCGACGGGGATCGCCCCGAAGCCGACGAGGAAGATGATCGAGGCGACCTTCCCGGTCATCGAGTAGCGCGGCAGCATCGCGCTGTTGCTGAGCCCGAGCGTCTGGAACAGGCTCTGGATGCCGTGCGAGAGGTGCAGGAAGAGGCTCACCATCGCGATCACGTAGACGACGCCGACGAACGTCGCGTGGAGCGCGCCGGTGACCATCGCGAAGACGTTGCCCGGGACCTCCCCGGCGTACGCGGCGACGTCCGGCGTGACGCGGAACGTGAACTGGAGCAGGTGGTAGACGATGAAGGCGCCGAGGATGACGCCCGTCCAGATCATGTTCTTCGACGCGAAGGTCGCCTTCAGGTGGTGCTTCACGGCGTACCCGTCCGGCTTCGCGTTCGAGTTCTCCATCGTGATCTGGATGGAGAAGAAGACGTGGAGCACGACGGCGACGAGCATCACGACCCGCGTCGGCCACACCACGAGGGGGAGCGCGTGCAGGTGCTCGGCGTAGCCGTTGAGCCCGTCCGCGCCGGCGAAGATGGTGAGGTTGCCGAGAAGATGGCCGATGACGAACAGGACCATCAGAAGTCCCGAGACCGCCATCACGGCCTTTCTTCCGATCGAATCCGAGAACAGTTTCATGAGCGTTCCTTCTGGGTGGAGGGCGTGCACCGCCCGCGGTGCCGCGCGGATGGAACGACGGCGCGCCAATGTACACCAAGAGGCCACCCGCGCGAGACTCCACATCAAAGTGGAGCAATGCGGGCGACGACTTGATGGAGCGATGAAGCCCACGAAGGCGAGCGGACGCCCGGCGCCCGGCGTTTTACGATCCGTACGTGTGGATCTCGGGGCGCGGCGCCGTCCACCGCGTCGGCGGTGAGCGGCGCGCCGCCGAGCGCCCGGCCGATCAGCCGGGAGGCGGCGGACGGCCCAGCGCGGCATCGGGACGATCCTGGCGCGCGAGCCGGCCGCGCGCGCGATGGTCCGCACGAGCTCCTCGTCCCCGAGCGTCTCCGGCCCGCCGGCATCCACGCCCTCGGGGCCCGCGGCGGGGGCGCCCCCTCCCGCGCCGCGCCCCCGACGGGCGGCGGCAGGTCACCCCGCGCGTCGCCATGCATCCCTTCCTTGGAAGGGCGCGTCGCCCGGGAGACTGCCATGCCCGAGTTCGAGTACGTCATCGTCGGTGGCGGGATGACCGGCCACGCCGCCGCCCAGGGGATCCGCTCCGTGGACCGGAGCGGATCGATCGCGATGCTGGCCGAGGAGCCCGACGCGCCGTACGCGCGGCCGCCCCTCTCGAAGGCGCTCTGGACGTCCGGCCAGGCCGAGGGCTCGGTGAGGCTCCCTCCGGTGGACGGCCTCGACCTCCGGACGGGGGTCCGCGCGATCGCCATCGATCGGCCGTCCCGCCACGTCGTGCTCGAGAAGGGCGAGACGCTCGGCTACCGCAAGCTCCTGCTCGCGACGGGCGGGACGCCCCGGAAGCTGCCGTTCGACGCGGAGGGCGTCGTCTACTACCGGACGCTCGCGGACTACCGGCGCGTCCGCGCCCTCCCCGCGGGGAGGCACGTCGCGGTCGTCGGCGGCGGGTTCATCGGCTCGGAGATGGCGGCCTCGCTCGCGACGGCCGGCTACCGGGTGACGATGGTCTTCCCGGAGCACGGGATCGGGGCGCGCGTGTTCCCGCGGGACCTCGCCCTGCACCTGAACGGCTACTACGCCGAGCGCGGCGTCGAGGTCCGCCCCGGCGAGCCGGTCACCGGGCTCGTCGCCGAGCGCGGCGCGATCACGCTCCGCACGGGCAGCGCGGAGGTCCGCGCCGACCTCGTCGTCGCCGGCCTCGGGATCGTCCCGAACGACCGGCTCGCGGCGGACGCGGGGCTCGCGGTGGAGGACGGGATCGTCGTCGACGAGCGGCTGCGCACGGGGGACCCCGCGATCTTCGCGGCCGGGGACGTGGCGCGCTTCCCGAGCGCGGCGCTCGGCCGGACGCGCCGCGTGGAGCACGAGGACAATGCGAACCGGATGGGCTTCGAGGCGGGCCGCCAGATGGCGGGCGCCGACGGCGCGTACCGCCACCTGCCCTTCTTCTACTCGGACCTGTTCGACCTCGGCTACGAGGCCGTCGGCGTGCTCGATCCGCGGCAGGAGGTCGTCGCGCGCTGGGAGGAGCCGTTCCGCCGCGGCATGCTGTACTACCTCTCGGGCGGGCGCGTCCGCGGCGTCCTCGCCTGGGGCACGTTCGGGAAGATGGCCGCGGCGCGCGCGCTCATCGAGGGGCGCGGGACGCTGGATCGCGACGAGCTGCCGGGCCGCGCGTCGTAGGCGTCCGACCGGCCCGCCCTTCCGGGCGCGCCGTCGGCACCCGGCACGTCGATGGACGCTGGCGCCGTCGATGACCCGTACCCGCGGTACGCGCCCGTTCCTCGATTGCCAGATTGGCCGCCCGCCCCATCGAGGACGCGCGGGCCCGCTCGCCGGGCGACCCGCGGAATTCGCGGCGTGATCTCCACGAACAGCGTAACCGACCCGGCGAGTCGGGTACTCGAACAGTGAACATCGGGCCATTCACGCCCCGTGTAGGCAGGTCACCTACGCCGGGAACACGCCTATCGTCCCGCCCACTCGACGACCGAGCGGGCGACCGTGCCCCCGCTGCCGCGGGGAGGGCTCGCCGGAAGGGAGGAGGCTCCGAACGCGGAACCGCCCGGGACCGACCCTGCCGGGGTCGGCGAGAGGGGCCGCGCGCCAGTGCCGCCGCAATCGCGATCCGAGCCCGATTGCCACGGCTTGACGTGAACCGACGAATGCCTGGGCGCGCGGACCTCGCGCGCCGGGCGACGGGACGCGCGCCGCCGCACGGGGCGGCGGTCGCTCGGCCCGGGGGGAAGAGGGAGGCACACCGTGACCACACGCTTCAAGCCGATGACGTTCCTCGCCGCGGCGCTCCTCGCGAGCGGCGCGCTCGCGGCCACGACGAACCAGATCCCCATGGCGGCGAGCAGCATCAAGCAGTTCTCGCAGCCGCTGCCGCTGCTCAGCGTCCAGTCGGGACCCGGGACGGGGCTCGACACCGTGGTGACGTTCCCGCCGCTCGGGACGGCGACGTCGTTCAAGAGCCCCCTCGAGATCCGGATCTGCGAGTTCCGCTCGCAGGTGCTCCCGCCTCCCGCCCCGCCGACCTGGACCTGGGGCTACGTCGTCGGCACCTCCTGCCCCACGAGCGTGCGGGACACGTATCTCGGGCCCGTGCTCGTCAACATGCGGGGCACGCCCACCACGATCCGCTACACGAACGCGCTGCCGACCGTGAACTTCACGAACGTCCTCGCGTACAAGTTCAGCACCGACCAGACGCTGCACTGGGCGGACCCGCTCGACGCGGAGCAGAACGCCTGCCACATGGCCAGCATGGACATGTCCGACGCGGCGATGCCGTTCACGCCGTACGTCGGCATCGCGCCGTTCGGCTCGAGGTGCTCGCTCAACTTCGGCGAGGATCCGAACAGGCCCGGGACGTTCCTCTCCGGCAAGAGCGCGAAGGGCATCCCGGCCGTCCCGCACCTTCACGGCGGCGAGGTGCCGCCCGGCATCGACGGCGGCCCGGACGCGTGGTTCACGAGCTTCAACGGCGACGGCTCGGTCGAGCGCGGGCACGACTACTACACGAACCCGAACGTGAAGGCCGCGGCGAACCAGGCCGTCTACAGCTACCCGAACACGCAGGCCGAGGCGCCGCTCTGGTTCCATGACCACACCCTCGGCGCGACCCGCCTCAACGTCTACGCCGGCATCGCCGGGGCGTACTACCTCCTGGAGCCGAGCCAGGAGAGCTGGTTCAAGCAGATCGGCATGCGGCCGGTGACGGAGCTCGTGCCGATCGTCCTGCAGGACCGCATGTTCGACACGAACGGGCAGTGGTACTTCCCGCAGGACTTCCCCGGCGGCATCAACGGGCCGCCGACGAACCCCCAGCACCCGTACTGGGTCCCCGAGTTCGTGGGCGACACCATCGTCGTGAACGGGAAGGCCTGGCCGTTCATGAACGTCGAGCCGCGGCGCTACCGGTTCCTGTTCCTGAACGGCTCGAACGCGCGCACCTACGAGCTGTGGACCATGGTCCAGGGCACCGGCCAGAACGGCCCGCCGCTGTGGGTCATCGGCAACGACGGCGGCCCGCTCGACTCCCCCGCCGCCGCGCCCGGCGTCCTGCGGATCATGTCCGGAGAGCGGTACGAGGTCATCATCGACTTCACGAGCTTCGCCGGCAAGACGCTCCTCGTGAAGAACAACGCGAAGGCCCCGTATCCCGGCGGCTCGACGCCGCAGGGCACGACGACCGGGCAGATCATGCAGTTCCGGGTGAGCTCGACGCCGGTGGCGGACACGAGCTACGACCCGGCGAGCGGTGGCGCGCTCCGCCCGACGCGCATCGTGCGGTTCACCGATCCGACGACGGGCACGATCCTGCCCGGCGTGAAGGTCAACAAGGTCCGGCAGCTCACGCTCAACGAGGTCGCGCTCGACGACCCGCAGAGCGTCATCGACCCGGTCTCCGGCCTCATGCAGACCTACCCGGGCGGCCCCATCGAGATCCTCGTCAACAACAGCCGCTGGAGCGGCGAGACGCCGCGGCCGTACGGCGACTTCACGCCGGTGACCATCAACGGGATCACCGAGAACATCAGCGAGACGCCGCAGGAGGGCGACGTCGAGCTGTGGGAGATCATCAACACCACGATGGACGCGCACCCGATCCACACCCACCTCGCGACGTTCCAGGTCCTGAACCGGCAGAACTACGACACGGGCGCGAACGGCTACTTCAACGCCGCGTACGCGCCCGCCTTCCCGCCGATCCCCGGCAGCGCGAAGTGCACGGGCGGCGTCTTCTGCCCGAGCTTCGGCCCGCCGCTCGTGTACCAGACGTCCGCGGCTCCCGGTGCGCCCGCCCGGACGCGCACCATCAACGGCCTCACCGTGCCGGTCGTGGGCGGCAACCCCGACGTCACGCCGTTCCTCCTGGACGGCGGCAAGCCGCCGCTCGCGGACGAGACCGGCTGGAAGGACACCTTCCTCGTGTACCCCGGGATGGTGAACCGGATGCTCGTCCGGTGGGCGCCGACCGACACGGCGCTGAACACGGTCGGGGCCTACCCGTTCTCGCCGAACGACGGCACGAACGGCGGCGTGGGCGACAGCCACGGGTACGTGTGGCACTGCCACATCATCGATCACGAGGACAACGAGATGATGCGGCAGGACGTGATCGTCCCGCTCGCGGGCGCGGTGCGCACGTACGTGAAGGGCATCAACTACTAGCGCCGGTGCGCGGGTAGCTCTCCGGGGCGGGCGGCGTCCGCATGGGCACGGGCGCCGCCCCCCTCTCCCGGGGCGCGACGGCTATCCCCCGCCCTTCCCGCGCCGCTTCGCGTCGGCGAACCGGCCGATCTCGACGTCGAGGCCGCCCGTGTGCCGCCGCAGCCAGTCGGAGAGCCAGTTGTGCATCGTGAGGGCGACGAGCGGCGTCGGCCCCTTCCGCCGGTAGTCGGCGATCATCTCGGCGAGGTCCTCGCGGAAGGCGTCGTGCGCCGCGCGCTGCCCCTCGAGGCCGGGGTAGCCGATCTCGCGCATGTACCGCTCCTCGTCCGAGAAGTGCTCCGTCACGTAGTCGGTGAGGTACCGCACGAGCGGCTCCACCTCGCGACGGTCGCCGTTGCGGAGCGCGGTGACGAGCCGCTCGGCGCGCCGGAACAGCTCCTGGTGCTGCGCGTCGATCTCGGGGACACCGACCGCGAGCGCCGGGCTCCACTGGATGGCCGAGGTCATGCGCGCCCCTCCGCGGTCCGCCGGACGAGGAACCTGCCGAGCTCGGCGTCGGTGCCCGAGACGTGCTCGCGCAGCCCCTGCGCGAGCCGGGCGGGCTCGACCGCGTACTCGTGGAGGAAGTCGAAGAGCTGGCCCAGCTCCTCCGGCTCGCCCCCGCGGATCCCCTCGAGGAGGCGCGCCGCGCGGCGGAACAGCTCGCGGTGCTGCGCGTCGATCTCCTCGACGCCGACCGAGAGCGCCTGGGTCCACTCGAGCGTCGTCATGGCCCCTCGAACTCAGCACGTCCCGCACGCAGCGGCAAGCGCGGCGGGCGCCCCGCCCCTCCCGGTCGCGCGGGTGCGCGCGCGCCCCCGCTCCTGCCCCCCGCCCGGCCCCGGTTCGCCCCCGGACGGGCCGATCTGCTATGGTCCCCGCCTGCTCCCGCCCGCAGAGGTCCACATTGCGACGCCGGCGAGCCGCACCGCGATGAACGAAGGCAACGGCACCCCCCCGCGAGAGATCCCGTTCAACTACACCTCGGCCGACGACCGGCAGGCGATCTCGCTCCTGCTCGGGCCCGCGGTCTGGGCGAAGCTCGAGGAGCTGCGCGCCCGCCGGGTCACGGGCCGCAGCGCGCGCCTCCTCTTCCGGTTCTTCGGCGAGATCCTCATCCACCGCCGCAACCCCTTCCTCTTCCAGGAGCTCGTCGACTCCGCCGGGCGGCGCCGGCGCTTCTTCGGAAACATCGAGAAGGACCTCGGCATCGTCGACCGGAACGCGAACGGCGAGCCGCGCGTCCTCGAGGTGCTCGGCGAGTGCCGCGGGCTGCTCGCGACCTTCCGCGCGGAGGTGGACGGCGCCGCCGACCTGCGCCGGCGGATGACGCGCGAGCTCGGCGGGATCGTCGGCAAGGACGGGGTCCTCTTCGACCCCTTCACGATCGTCTCGCACGCGACGGACGCGACGGACTGGCGGCTCCACCTTCCCGTCGCCGTGGTGATGCCGGACGAGGAGGCGCAGGTCGCGCCGCTCCTCGCCGGCATCGCGCGCCTCGGCCTCAAGGCGGTGCCGCGCGGCGCGGGGACGGGCCTCACCGGCGGCGCCGTGCCGCTGCGGCCCGGCTGCGTCGTCGTGAACACCGAGAAGCTGAACCGGATCCGGGGCGTCGCGCCGCGCACGTTCCGGCTCGCGGACGGGCGCGAGGCCAGCGCGCAGGTGATGGAGCTCGAGGCGGGCGTCGTCACCGAGACGGCGATGGAGCACGCAGCCCACCGCGGGCTCGTGTTCGCGACGGATCCCACGAGCGCCTGGGCCTGCACCATCGGCGGCAACATCGCCGAGAACGCGGGCGGCAAGGACTGCGTCCTCTACGGCACCTGCATCGACAACCTCGTCTCCTGGCGCATGGCGATGCCCTCCGGCCGCCGCTGGACCATCCGCCGCGCCGACCACCAGCTGCGCAAGATCCTCCCCGCCGACGAGGTGACCTTCGACGTCGAGGACGAGGGCGGCAAGCGCGTCCGGCGGATCGCGCTCCGCGGCTCGGAGATCCGGGGCAAGGGGCTCTGGAAGGACATCACGAACAAGGCGCTCGGCGGCGTGCCCGGCCTGCAGAAGGAGGGCACGGACGGCGTCGTCACGTCCGCGGAGTTCGTGCTCTACCCGGAGTACGAGGCGAAGCGCACCCTCTGCCTCGAGTTCTTCGGCCCGGACTTCGACGAGGCCTCGCGCGTCATCCTCGAGCTGTCGCGCGCCTTTCCCTTCCCGAACGCCGGGAAGGAGGCGCTCTCCGCGCTCGAGCACTTCGACGACGAGTACGTCCGCGCCATCAACTACAAGGTGAAGGCGCCGCGCGCGGAGACGCCCAGGGCGGTGCTCCTCGTCGACGTCGTCGGCCACGCGGCGGACGAGCTGGCGCGCGGCGTCGAGCGGATCCGCCGGATCCTGGAGGCGCACCCGAACACGCTCATGTTCGAGGCGCGCGACGCCGCCGAGGGGAAGCGCTTCTGGGCGGACCGCAAGAAGCTCGGCGCGATCGCCCGGCGCACGAACGCCTTCAAGATGAACGAGGACGTCGTCCTCCCGCTCGAGGCGCTCGCCGAGTTCGCGCGCTTCGTCGAGGCGATGAACGTCGAGGAGGAGCGCTTCGCGCAGACCCGCTTCGTGGAGCGCGCCCGGGCGATCCTCGGCGCCGCAGCCCCGCCGGCGGACGACCCCGAGTGGCTCGCCGCGAAGATCCCGGCGGCCCTCGACCGGATCGAGCGCGCCCGCGACGCGATCGCGCGCTCGGGCGAGAAGGACCTGCGCTCGCTCGCGATCCTGAAGGCGCTCCACCGCGAGGTCTCGCAGCTCGTCCGCGGCTACGCCGACCTCTCCGGCGCGCTCGAGCGCGCGCACAGGGAGGTCCGCGACCGGCTCATCGTGCTCGCGACCCACATGCACGCGGGCGACGGCAACGTCCACGTGAACGTGCCGGTCCTGTCGAACGACCGCCCCATGCTGCAGCGGACCGAGCAGGTCATCGACCGCGTGATGGAGAAGGTCGTCGCGCTCGGCGGCGTCGTCTCCGGCGAGCACGGCATCGGCGTCACGAAGCTCAAGTACCTCGAGGAGGAGCGGATCCTCGCGCTCTCGGCGCACCGGCGCGAGCTGGACCCGGGGGCGCTCATGAACCCGGGGAAGCTCGAGGACCTCGGCGTCCTCGACCGGATCTTCACGCCCTCCTTCAACCTCCTCGAGCTCGAGGCCCGCATCCTCCAGCACGGCCAGCTCGAGGAGCTCGCGCGCGCCATCGCGCACTGCGTCCGCTGCGGGAAGTGCAAGCCGGACTGCTGCGTCTACCACCCGGCGCGCGGGATGTTCTTCCACCCGCGCAACAAGAACCTCGCCATCGGGTCGCTCATCGAGGCGCTCCTCTACGACGCGCAGCGCGCGCACTCGACCCGCTTCGAGCTGCTCCGCTGGCTCGAGGAGGTCGCCGACCACTGCACGGGCTGCCACAAGTGCCTGAAGCCCTGCCCGGTGGACATCGACTCCGGCGAGGTCTCCGTCCTCGAGAAGAAGATCCTCGCGAGCTGGGGCTACAAGACGACGACGACGGCGACGAAGGCGACGCTCCGCTACCTCGACAGCCGCTCGCCCGCGTTCAACGCCCTGTTCCGCTCGACCGTGATCCGGATCGGCGGGGCGGTGCAGCGCGCCGCCTGCGATCTCGCGGCCCCGCTCCAGCCCGCCGACGGCCGGCCCGGCTCCTACGCGCTCCAGATGCTCCGGTCGCCGGTGACCGCGGCGCCCGCCGGGACGCTCCGGGACGTCATCCCCGCCTGCGATCCCGACCAGGTGCTCGTGTTCGAGCCCGAGGGCGCGGAGGCCACCCGCACCGTCTTCTACTTCCCGGGGTGCGGATCCGAGCGGCTCCAGTCGAACGTCTCGATGGCGGCGCTCCACGTCCTCGTCTCCCTCGACACGCGCGTCATCCTGCCGCCGCCGTTCCTCTGCTGCGGGTACCCGGCGCACTTCAACGCGAGCACCGACCAGCACACGCGCAACGTCCTGCGCGACACCATCCTGTTCAGCCAGATCCGCGAGATGTTCTCGTACCTCTCCTTCGACGCCTGCGTCGTCACCTGCGGCACCTGCCGCGAGGGGCTCTCCGAGATGGACGCCGGCAAGCTCTTCGGCGGGCGGCTCGTGGACGTCGCCGCGTACGCCCAGGAGCGGGGGCTCCGGCTCGACGGGACGCCCGGCGCGGACGCCGGCCTGCTGTACCACGCCCCCTGCCACGACTCGCTCGAGGGCAAGGCCAGCGAGCTGCTCGTGAAGCTCGGCGGGTTCGGCGAGGTCGAGGCCGTCCCCCACTGCTGCTCCGAGGCCGGCACGCTCGCCCTCTCGCGGCCGGACATCACGGACGCGATGCTCCACCGCAAGCGCGGCGCGCTCGAGGCGGCGATGGACGGCCGCCGCGGCGTCACCGTGCTCACGAACTGCCCCTCGTGCGTCCAGGGCCTCGGGCGAAACCGCCCCCTGGGCGTCGAGCCGAAGCACCTCGCCGTCGCGCTCGCGGAGCGCATGAGCGGCGACGGCTGGCTCGAGAAGTTCCGCGCCCAGGCGGCGCGGGCGCACGCGGTGCACTTCTAGCTTCGCTCCCCTCTCCCCCTGGCAGCGAAGCGGCAGCGAGCTGTTGGGGAGAGCGGGCCAGGGAGAGGGGGCACGCGCGCCGATCGGGATCGCGCCGTCTCCGATCACGGGACGGCGCCAACCTCGCGCCCCGCGGCCCTTTCCCGGCATTGTCTGATCGGTTGGCCCGCATTTCCGATCACGATCCGATGATTGCCCACCGATTGCCCGCGATTGTCAGACCCCCGCGCGATGCTGCCCGCGATGGAGAGCGCGCTCGTCATCGACGCGGCCGTCCCCGGGCTCGGCGCCCCCGACGCCCTGCGCGGCCACGCGCCGCCTCGCGCCGACCTCCCCCCCTTCACCCCCGCCGAGCTCCGCGCCCTCCTCCGCGCC
>DASVZX010000282.1:0-4962 GCA_036391435.1 Anaeromyxobacter sp.
CCGGCGCGCCGTCCCGCGGCGGCCGCAGCGCGAACAGCGCGACGGCGCCGCCCGCGCTCGCGACCGCGGTGACCCCGAGCGCGTCGCGCGCCCAGGACGGGAGCGGGGTCGCGACGGCGAGCAGGGCGACGAGCGGGACGAGCGAGGCCGTCCCCACGACGTAGTCGAGCGCGGCGGAGGCGAGGACGAAGCTGCGGCCGAGCCCGGCCCGCCGCGCGAGCAGGTGCGCGCGGACGAGGTCGCCCGCCCGCGCCGGGACCGCGATCCCGACCGCGAACCCCGCCGTCGTCGCGGCGAGGACGTCCGCGGTCCGGACGCGGACGCCCCGCGGGCGCACCACCGCGGCCCAGCGGTACGCGTGAAAGACGAGGTTCGCGACGTTCGCCAGCGCGGCGAGGAGGAGGAGCCCGGGTTGCGCCGCCGCGAGGCTCGCGCCGAGGCGCCGGAGGTCCACCTCCGCGACGCCGAACGCCGCGAAGACGACGACGATCGCGAGCCCGACGAGCCGGAGCGCCCTGCGGTGGCCGGGGCTCTCCTCGGGCGGGGCGGCGAGCGCGCGGAGCGCCTTCCACGGGGCGGGCATCGGGCGGCGAAGGATACCCCGCGCGCCGGAGGGGGCAAGCGCGGCCCGGCCGCGGAGCGTCGGATCTCCGCGCGCTGGCGCGCCGGCGCGGTTTTTGCCCCCGCGGGGACCCCATGCCATCGTGCCGTGGTGGAGACTGCCGCCCCCCCGCGCGCGCTCCGGGTTCGAGCCGTCCATCCGCTCGGGGCCCTGACGGTCCTGCTGGTCGTCGCCGCGGCGATGTCACCGAGCATCCCGCGGGTCTTCCTGCTGGGCCTGGCCGCCGGCGTCGCGCCGATGCTGGCCGTTCGCGCGCGCTGGTCCGTCGGCGAGCTCGTGTGCGCGCCCGTGCTCGCCGCCGTGCCGCTCTGGGCGATCGCCGCGCTCGCGGGCTGGAGCGTCGGCGCCGACGCGGCGCTCGCGTGGTGGCCCGCCGCGGCCGCCGGTGCGCTGACGCTGGCCGAGCTGCGCCGGCGCCGCGAGCTCACCGTGACGGCGTCGGCGGCGGACGTCGCGGCGATCGCGATCATCGCGGCGCTCGCGCTCCCGGTGTGGGCCGTGTTCAGCCACAACGGCGCCAGCCCCGACGCGTCGGCCCCGACGAGCTACGAGGCGCGAGAGTGGTTCGGCCGCGACAGCTTCTACTTCTTCGCGCTCGCGCAGCGGTGCGCCGACGAGCGGCTCACGCCGGACGAGAACCCGTTCGTCGCCGGCGCGCCGAACGTGTACCGGACGCTGCTCCACTGCGGCCTCGGAGCGCTTGCGGTTCGCGCCGACCTCCCGGCCGCGATCGTCATCCCCGCACTGGCGCCGTGGCTCCTCCTCGCGTCGGCGGGGTTCGTGGTCCTCGTCGCCGCCGCGTGGGCGCCGGACCGGGCGCGGGGGCGGGGGGGCGCGCTTCTGCTCGCCGTCGGGGTGGTGGCACTGCTCGCGCTGCGGCTCGACCTGTACGTCTACCCGCAGTCGCAGGCGTTCGCGCTCGGCACGCTCCTCCTCGCGCTCTGGTTCCTCGGGCCGTCACGCGCACGCCCGATCGACGCCGCCGCGGCCGTCGTCCTCCTCGCCTGCCTCGTGTTCGCGCACACCGTCAGCTCGGCGCTGGGGATCCTCGCCCTGGCCGCTCGCGCGGCCGACGATCTCACGTCCCGCGAGTCGCGCCGGGGCGGATTCCTCCTCGCCGGCGCGGCCGGCGCGCTCGGCGTGGCGTTCCTGCTCGTCAACCACTTTCCGCACCCGGCCGCCCGCGCGAGCGCCGCCTCGCCGGCGGCGCTCCGGGCCGCGTGGAACGTGTCGCGGCCCTGGATCGCGCCGGCCGTCGCGATCCTCGTCGTCGCCCTCTCGAGCGCTCGCCGACCGGCCCGCGCGGCGCTGCCGATCGGAGCGCTCGCGCTCGCGGCCATCTACCACTGGCAGGGCGCCCACACGGCCGACGCGGTCGCGGCCACGTTCAAGCGCTTCAACGCCGAGCGGTTCGTGCACCTCGGATGGCTGGCGGCGCTGCTGCTCCTCGCCGAGGTCCGACCCTGGCACGGCCGGGCCGCCGTCGCCGTCGTCGTGGCCGGCCTCGTCGTCCTGCCGCCGCCGCTCTCGCTTCGGTCGGTGAGGCTGGTCGAGCAGCCGCCGCTCCTGCTCGACCGGGAGGATCTCGAGGCGCTCGCGATCGTGCGGAAGATCACGCCCGTGACCGCGCGCCTGGTCGTGAACATGAGCAACTACGCGATCCCGGCGTTCACCGGCCGGGGACAGGCCGCCCTGGAGGTGGGCGCGTGGTGCACGGAGACGCTGCCTCCCGGCGACGAGGTCGCCCGCCTGTACGAGCACGCCTGGTTCTGGCGCTCCTCCCCCGAGCTGCGGCTGGCCACGATCCGCCGCCGTGGCTACACGCACGCGCTGCTCGCGGCGAGGATGAGCCCCGCCGAGGCCACGAGCTTCGCGGAGCACCTCCTCCCGGCAGACGCTCCGGCGCGTCTCGTCTACCACGGCGCGAACGCGCTGCTCCTCCAGCTGCGCCCCTGACCGCCGCTCCCTACCCCGCCGCCCCGATCATCCGGTAGATGCCGATGAGCTCGCGGGTCACGACCGGCCAGGCGTGGCGCTGGACGGTCATGCGGCCGCGCTCGCCGTAGGCGGCGGCGCGCACCGGCTCGCGCGAGAGCCGGACGAGCGCGCGCGCCCAGGCGCCCTCGTCGGACGCCGCGACGAGCTCGCCCTCCCGGCCGTGCTGCAGGACGTCGCGGTAGCCCGCCACGTCCGAGGCGAGGACGGGCTTCCCCGCCGCCATCGCCTCCAGGAGCGTGATCCCGCCGCTCGCCGACTGCGCGGGCGCGCAGACCACGTCCGCCGTGGCGTACCAGTCCGGCCGCTCGTCGTCGATGCGGCCGGCGAAGACGACGTCCTCCTCGAGATCGGACGGGACGGCGGCGCGGATCCGGCCGAGCGCGGGGCCGTCGCCGACGACGAGGAGGCGCGCGTCGATCTGGCGCCAGGCGCGCTGGAACGCCGACAGCATGAGCGCGAGCCCGTTCCGCTTCTCGGCGCGGGCGATCCACAGGACGTTGAGCTTGCCGTCGTCGTACCGCGGCATGCGGCGGCCGCGCGCGAAGCGATCGACGTCGACGCCGGTCGGCACGATCCGGACCTCGCCGCGGAACCGTCCCTCGATGCGGCCGAGGCAGGCCCGCGAGGCGGCCACGACGGCGTCGAGCCGGTCGAGGTAGCGCTGCGCCATCCGCCGCGCGACGCGCAGGACGAGCCCGGGCCGCGCGTGCGCGTGGAACGTGCCCACGACCGGGCCGGTCGCGTGGTGGAGGGCCAGCAGCGGCAGGACGGGCGTGAGCGGCGAGTGCACGTGCACGACGTCGAACCGCTCGCGCGCGAGCACCTCGCGGACCGCGGCGCCCGCGCCGGGCCCGCCGGTCACGCGCGTGACGACCCCGCCGCGGAGCACCTGGCGCGAGGCGCCGATCCGGATCACGTCGTCCTCGCCGTCCGGCCGCGGGGCGCCGCGCACGTCGCCGGTGACGACCTTGACGACGTGGCCGAGCCGGCGCGCCTCGCGGGCGAAGTGCTGCACCTGCTCGCGGACGCCGCCGAACGCCGGGGCGAACTCCTCGGTCACGACGGCGATGCGCACGGCGACGACCTCAGCTGAGCGCCTTGCGGCGCGGCTCGAGCCGGATCACCCGGGCCTCGCGGGCGTGCAGCGGGCGCAGGCGGCTGCGGACGGGCGCGCGCCGCCACAGCAGCGGCGCGAGCGCGAGCGCGATCGCGAGCCAGGCGACGAGCGTGCCGGCGAGCAGCGCGAGGCCGGCGGCGAGGGCGCGCGCGAGCAGGAGCGCGCGGCTGTCGCGGCGGCGGTGGTCGACCGGCGCGGTGGCCAGGCGAAGGTGAGTTCGGGCGGCGGGGGGTCCACGATACGGCACGGGTGCGTCCTCCGGGAACGAATCTAGACACCTGGTCCAGCGGCGGCCAGGCGACCTCTCCGTGCGGCGCCGGTGGCGCCGCGCCCCCAGGTCCTGCTACACGTGCGGCGATGGACGGCCCCGCGCTCAGGACGAGCGTGTTCAAGGCGACGGCCCTCGCGGGCGCGGCCCACCTGGTCCTCGACGCGCTCGCGTCGCGGCTGCCCTGGACCACGCCTCCCTATCTGCTCCTCGACTACGCGAGCGAGTCCTTCCGCGATCTTCTGGTCCTCGACCGCCGGACGCTGCTCCTCGCGGTCGCGGTGATCTCGGCCGGCGTGAACGGCGCGATCTCGGGGCTCTTCGCCACCGCGCTCGCCGGCGCCCGGCGGCGCGTCGTCACGATCGGGACGTCCCTCTCGGCCCTCTGGCTCTTCTCGGGCGGCCTGATGACGTTCGTCTACCTCGCGCCGCCGGCCGCGATCGTCGCGGGCAGCCTCCTCGCGGGGATCCCGCGCAGCTTCGCGGTCGCGTGGGTGCTGGAGCGGTGGGTGTTCCGCCCGGCCGAGGCGGAGGCGCGCGCCGGCTGAGAGGGCGACGCCGCGGCGCTCAGCGCCGCGAGGGCAGCAGCGGCCGCAGCTCGCGCGCGCTCGCCGTCCCGCGGGCCGCCTTCGCCCGCTCGCGCGCGACGCGCGCCTCGGCGCGCCGGCCCGTGCGCTCGCAGAAGCGGGCGAGGTCCTCCCACCCCTCCGCGCGGTCCGGCCTCGCCTCCGCCAGGGCGCGGTACTCCGCCTCCGCGTCGGAGAGCCGGCCGGCCCGCTCGTAGAGCGTCGCGAGCCGGTCGCGGGCGATCGCGTCGTCGGGGCGCTGCCCGCTCACGCGCTCGAGCTCGAGCGTCGCCTCGGCCGTGCGGCCGAGCCGGACGAGGGCGAGGCCGCGGCGGAGGCGCACGTCCGGGTCGTCCGCCGCCTCGAGGGCGCGCGCGTACGCGTCGGCCGC
>DASVZX010000283.1:0-9622 GCA_036391435.1 Anaeromyxobacter sp.
GCAGCGCGCGCTCTCCCGGGCGCTGCGGCGGGCCGAGTGCGACGCCGCGCGCGACGCGGCGCCCGGCGGCGACGCGTCGGCCTGCGGCGCGGCGCCCGCGCCGGCGGGGTCGCGCTGACGGCTCCGCTCAGTCGAGCTTGCGGCGATCGACGACCCGGCGGGCCTGCCCGTCGGAGCGCTCGATCGCCTTCCGGCCGACGAGCTTCACGTCGAACGTCACGCCGAGCTCGCTCGCGAGGCGCTTCACGATCGTCTCCCGGAGCACGGTCTGCCGCTTCATCTCGTCGAAGAAGATCGACTCCGACACCTCGACGAGGACCGTCACGAGGTCGGTGCCCGCCTGCCGATCCACCTGGACCTGGTAGTGCGGCTCGACCCCCTCGATCTCGAAGAGCACCGCCTCGATCTCCGACGGGAACACCCTCGCGCCCTTCACGATGAGCATGTCGTCCGTCCGGCCCTTCACGCGCGCCATGCGCCGGAAGGTCCGGCCGCACGGGCACGGGGCGTCCCCGACCGCGGTGAGATCGCGGGTCCGGTACCGGACGACGGGGATGCCCTCCTTCGTGAGGGTCGTGACGACGAGCTCGCCGGTCTTCCCCGGCGGCACCGGCGCGAGCGTCTCCGGGTCGATGACCTCGAACAGGAAGTGATCCTCCGCGAGGTGCAGCCCGCTCTTCTCGAGGCACTCGCCGGCGACGCCGGGGCCCATCACCTCGGACAGCCCGTAGTTGTCGGTCGCGGTGATCTCGAGCTTCTCCTCGATCTCCTTGCGCATCGACTCGGACCAGGGCTCCCCGCCGAAGAGCCCGTGCTCGAGCGAGAGCGCCGCCGGGTTCACGCCCATCTCGATCATCGCGTCGGCGATGTGGAGCGCGTGGCTCGGGGAGGTGACGAGCGCCGTGGTCCGGTAGTCGCGCATGATGCCGACCTGCCGCCGCGCGTTCGCGGAGGAGACCGGCACGACGGAGGCGCCGAGCCGCTCCGCGCCCTGGTGCAGCCCGAACGCGCCCGTGAACAGGCCGTAGTCGAAGGCGATCTGGACGACGTCCTCCTTGGTGACGCCGCCCGCGACGAGGACGCGCGCCGTGAGGTTCGACCAGGTCCGCATGTCGTTGCGCGTGTAGCCGACCGCGGTGGAGAGGCCGGTCGTGCCGGACGAGGCGTGCACCCGCACGATGTCGCGCAGCGGCACGGCGAAGAGCCCGTAGGGGTGGTTCTCGCGCAGGTCCGCCTTCGTCGTGAACGGCAGCCGCGCCAGGTCCGCGAGCGACCGGAAGTCGTCCGGGTTGAAGCCGATCTCGTCGAACCGCTTCCGGTAGAACGGCACGTGGCGGTAGACGCGGTTCAGCGTCGCCTCGAGCCGCTCGAGCTGCAGCTGCTCCAGCTCCGCGCGGTCCATGCACTCGTGCTGCGGCTCCCAGATCCGGCTCTCGGTCCCGTTCATGGCCACGCCCTGTTCTCCGCGTCGAGATCGCTCCCGAGGTACGCGCGCTGCACGTCGCGGTTCGCGAGCAGCTCCTCCGCCGTCCCCTGCAGCACGATCCGCCCGGTCTCGAGCACGTAGCCGCGGTCGGCGAGCTTGAGCGCGCTCCGCGCGTTCTGCTCGACGAGGAGCACCGTGGTGCCCGCCTCCCGCACCCGGCGGAGGATCGCGAAGATGTCCTTCACCACGAGCGGCGCGAGCCCCATCGACGGCTCGTCGAGCATCATGAGCTTCGGGCGCGCCATGAGCGCCCGCCCGATGGCGAGCATCTGCTGCTCGCCGCCGGAGAGCGTCCCGGCGAGCTGGTCCGCGCGCGACCGGAGGATCGGGAACAGCCCGTAGACGCGCTCGAGATCCTCCTGGACCTCGTGCCGCCGTCCCCGCGCGTACTGCACGTGCGCGCCGAGGAGGAGGTTCTCGCGGACCGGCATCGCCGCGAACACCTGCCGGCCCTCCGGGACGAGCGAGCAGCCGCGCGCCACGATCCGCTCCGTCGCGAGCCGGGCGATCGAGGCGCCGTCGAACTGCAGCTCGCCTCCGCGGGCGCGGACGAGGCCCGCCACCGTCTCGAGGAGCGTCGTCTTCCCGGCGCCGTTCGCGCCCACGATGGTGACGATCTCGCCCGCCGAGACGTGGAGGGTCACGCGCCGCAGCACCGTGAGCTTGCCGTAGCCGGCGTCGACGTTGCGGAGCCTCAGCATGGCCGCGCGGCGGTCACGCCGCGTCCTCCTCGCCGAGGTAGACCCGGATCACCTCCGGGTGCTTCTGCACCGCCCGCGGCTCCGCGTCGGCGATCTTCTCCCCGTACGACAGCACCACCACCTCGTCCGAGACGTTCATGACGAGCCCCATGTCGTGCTCGACGACGAGGACGGTGACGCCGCGCTCCCGGAGCCGGGCGACGAGCTTCGCGAGCTCGACCGTCTCGCGCATGTTGAGCCCCGCCGCCGGCTCGTCGAGGAGCAGCAGCTCCGGCTCGGAGACGAGCGCCCGCGCGAGCTCGACCGCGCGCTGCTGCCCGTAGGAGAGGCTCGTCGCCTCGGCGTCCGCGAGCTCGGGGATCCCGAGGAAGTCGAGCGCCTCCCGCGCGCGGGCCTCGACGTCGCGCTCCTCGCGCCAGGTCCACGGGAGGTGGAGCATCCCCGCCAGGAACCCGGCGCGGCTCCGCGAGTGGCGGCCGACCATCACGTTCTCGAGCGCGGTCATCCCCGCGAAGAGCCGGATGTGCTGGAACGTGCGGGACAGGCCGAGCGCCGCGACCCGGTGCGGGGGCAGGCCCTGGATCGGCTCGCCGCGGAAGCGGACCTCCCCCGCGTCCGGCGCGGCGACCCCGGAGACGAGGTTGAAGAGCGTGGTCTTGCCGGCGCCGTTCGGGCCGATGAGCGCCTTGACCGTGCCCTTCCGGACCTCGAAGGACACGTCCTTCACGGCGTGGACGCCGCCGAAGCGCTTGGAGACGCCGCGGACCTCGAGGAGGGGGGTCACCGCGCGCCCTCCCCGCCCCGGAGGCGCGCGACGGCGGCGGCGAGCGCGCCGCGCGCGTCGAGCCGGAGGATGCCCTCGGGAGAGAAGAGCATCACGAGCACGAGGACCGCCCCGAACACCGCGTCGTCGAGGGTGCCGAAGTAGCCGCGGAGCGACAGGAAGGAGAGGACCGCGCTCGTCGCGACGGTGCCCAGGAGGCTCCCCATCCCGCCGACGGCGACGATCGCGACGTAGCGGACCGACTTCATGACGCCCGCCTCGCCCGGGCCGATCCCGGCGTTGTAGTGGGTGAGGAAGACGCCGCCGATCGCGGCGAGCACCGCCGAGAGGACGAAGGTGGCGAGCTTGTAGCGGGCGACGTCGACCCCCATCGCCGCCGCCGCGTCCTCCGCGCCGTGGATGGCCCGGAGCGCCCGGCCCACGCGAGACCCGACCAGGTTCGACAGGAGCAGGAGCGCGAGCGCGACGAGCCCCCAGGCCACGTAGTAGTTCGCGACCCGGTCCGCCCGCCCTCCCCCCACCGCGAGGCCGCCCGGGAGCGGGAACGGCGGCACGCCGCCCACGCCGTCCGCCGCCCCGAGCGCGGACGTGCCGAGCACGACGCTGTAGACGATCGTCCCGAAGCCGAGGGTCGCCATCGCGAGGTAGTGCCCCTTGAGCTTCAGCACGGGGACGCCGATCGCGAGCGCGACGACGAAGGCGAGGAGGAGCGCCGCGGCGCAGGCCGCCCACGGGTGGACGCCGAGCGCCTCGCCGCCGTACGGGTCCGGGCGGACGGCGAGCACCCGCGCCCGCGCGAGGAGCGCCACGAGGGGCGCGCCGCGGCGCGCGGAGAGGTCGAGCGTCGTGAGGGCGCCGGTCGCGTAGCCGCCGATGGCGAAGAAGGCGGCGTGCCCGAGCGAGATCTGGCCGGCGTAGCCCATGAGCAGCGAGAGCCCCACCGCGACGAGCGTGTAGTACGCGGACATCGTGAGCTGCGTGAGGAAGAACTCCTTCCCCGCCGCGCGCGTCGCGAGCTGGACGGCGACGACGATCGCGACGAACGCCGCGATCCGGGCGTACCGCGAGGTCATCCCCGGGCCTCGAGCCGGGCGACCTCGGCCGAGCCGAACAGGCCGCTCGGCCGGACGAAGAGGATGGCGAGGAGGATCGCCACCGAGATCGCGTCCTTGTAGGCGGCCGGGAGGAGCGAGACGCTGAACGCCTCGAGGATCCCCACGACGAAGCCGGCGGCGACCGCCCCGGTGGAGTTCCCGAGGCCGCCCAGGATCGCGACGGTGAAGCCCTTCATCGCGAGCCCGGCGCCGACGCCGTAGGACGTGTACGTGATGGGCGAGACGACGCAGCCGGCGAGCGCGCCGATCCCGGCCGAGAGCGCGAAGGAGAGCGTGACCAGGTTCCGGACCGGCACCCCGCACAGCGCGGCCGCGTCGCGGTTGGACGCGCACGCCCGCATCTGGCGCCCGACGGAGGTGTGCTGGAAGAACACCCGCAGGAACGCGACGATGGCGACGCAGGTCGCGAGGCTCCAGAGCACCTGGGGCGAGACGTGCACGCCGCCGAGCGAGAGGGAGCTGATCTCGTTCCCCGTGAAGTACGGCAGCGCCCGGACCGACTCGCCCCACAGGACGAGCGCGACCTCGCGGATCAGGATCGAGACCCCGATCGTGATGATGACCATCCGGAGGACGGTGGGCCGCCCGAGCCAGCGGATGCAGGTGAGCTCGACGAGGGCGCCCACCGCCATCGTGAGGAGCACCGCCCCGGCGATGGCGACCGGGAGCGGGACGAGCGCGGAGAGCGTCACCGCCGTCATCCCGCCGAGCATCACGAACTCGCCCTGGGCGAAGTTGATGATGCCGGTCGTGTTGTAGATGATGTTGAACCCCACGCCGACGACCGCGTAGATCGTCCCGTAGGTCAGCCCCGCGACGAGGTACTGGAGGAGGAGCCCGGTCTGCATCAGCGGCCGAGCACGACGAACTTCCCGTCCTTCACGGTCAGCATCTCGAACGCGTCGATCGCGAGGCCGTTGTGGTCGGACGGCGAGAAGTTGAACACGCCGGCGGTCCCCACGAACCCCTTCATGTTCTCGACCGCGCTCCGGACCTTCTCCCGGTCGAGCCCGGCCTCCTTCACGGCGCGCACGAGGATCCCGAGCGCGTCGTGGGCGTGGCCGCCGAAGGTGGAGACGTCCTCCTTGTAGCGGCTCTCGTACCCCTGCTTGTAGGCGGCGACGACCGGCTTCTGCCGGTCCGAGGCGGCGAGCGTGTCCGCCACCACGATGCGGCTCGCCGGGAACATGACGCCGTCCGCGGCGGCGCCGGCGGCCTTCGCGTACTGGACGTTCGCGAACCCGTGGCTCTGGAAGATCGGCACGGTCAGCCCGATCTGGCGCGCGTTCTTGATGACGATCGCCTGGGCGGGCTCGATCGACCAGTTCAGGATCGCCTGCACGTTCGCCGCCTTCATCTTCGTGACCTCGGCGGTGAGGTCGGTCGCGGCCTTGTCGTAGACCTCGGACGCGGCGATCTCGATGCCGGCGGAGGGCGCGAGCTTCTCGACCTGCTCCTTGCCGGCCTTGCCGAAGCCGGTGTTGGAGGAGAGGACGCCGATCCGCTTCACGCCCATCTTCTTCATCTGGCGGAAGATCATCTCGGCGGCGTAGCTGTCCTTCGGCGCGACCTTGAAGACGTACGGGAGCACCGGGGTCGTGATCACGTCGGCCGCGGCGCAGGAGAGCAGCAGCACCTTCGCGTCGTTCGCGATCTGCTTCACCGCGATGCTCTCGCCGCTCGTCGCCGGCCCGATGATCGCGAACACCCCGTCCTCCTCGACGAGCTGCTTCGCGAAGGAGATGGCCTTCTCCGGGTTCCCGCCCGTGTCCTTCAGGACGAGCTGGATCTTCCGCCCGTCCACGCCGCCCTTCGCGTTCAGGTCCTCGACGAGCATCTGGAGCGTGCGGGCCTCGGGCGCCCCGAGGAACGCGGCCGGGCCGGTGACCGACAGCAGGGCGCCGACCTTGAGCGGGGCCTTCTCCGCGGCCCCGGCCTGGAAGGACGCGGCGAGCGCCACCGCCGCCGCTGCGAGCTTGATCGAGTTCATGTGGATCTCCTCCGGAGGTGCCGCCTACTTCCCGAGCAGGACGAACTTGCCGTCCTTGACCGTGACCATCTCGAACGCGTCCACGTCGAGCCCGTTGTGGTCCGCGGCGCTGAAGGTGAAGACGCCGGCGGTCCCGACGAACCCCTTCGTCCGCTCGAGCGCCTCGCGCACCTTCTCGCGGTCCGGGCCGACGTCCTGCACGAGCTTCACGAGGAGCTGGAACGCGTCGTGCGCGTAGCCGCCGAAGGCGCTCGCGTCCTCGTGGTAGCGCGCCTCGTAGGCCTTCTTGTAGGCGACGAGGACCGCCTTCTGCGGGTGCCTCTCCGGGAGCGCCTCGGCGACGACGATCCGGCTCGCCGGGAAGACGACGCCCTCCGCGGCGGCGCCGGCCGCCTTCACGTACTGGATGTTCGCGAAGCCGTGGCTCTGGAAGATCGGGATCGTCATCCCGATCTGGCGCGCGTTCTTGATGACGATGGACTGCGCCGGCTCGATGGACCAGTTGAGGAGCGCCTGGGGCTTCGCCGCCTTCACCTTCGTCACCTCGGCGGTGAGGTCGGTCGCGGCCTTGTCGTAGACCTCGTCGGCGGCGACCTGGATCCCGAACTCCGGCGCCATCCTGGCGATCGCCTCCCGCCCGGCCTGGCCGAACCCGGTGTTGGAGGAGAGCACGCCGATGCGGGTGATCCCGCCCTTCTTCATCTGCTGGAGGATCTTCTGGAGCGCGTGGCTGTCCTTCTGGGCGGTCTTGAACACCCAGGGGGCGACCGGGTTCACGATCGCCTCGGCCGCCGCGCAGGAGAGGAGCAGCGTCTTCCCCTCCCCGGCGATGCCCTTCACCGCCATCGTCTCGCCGCTCGTCGCAGGGCCGATGATGGCGAACACCTGCTCCTCTTCCACGAGCTGCTTCGCGAAGGAGATCGCCTTCTCGGGGCTCCCGGCGGTGTCCTTCACGACGAGCTGGACCTTCCGGCCGCGGATGCCCCCCCTCGCGTTCAGGTCGGCGGCGAGCATCTCGAGCGTCCGCGCCTCGGGCGCGCCCAGGAACGCCGCCGGGCCGGTCACCGACAGGAGCGCGCCGATCTTGATCGGCGGCTCCTCGGCGGACGCGGCCGGCGAGAGGGCCGCGAGCGCGAGCGCCGCGGCGAGAGCGGGGGTCGGGGTCCTCTTCATCGCAATCCTCCTGGAGTCGGTGCGGCGGGTTGAGAGCCGGGCCCGTCAGAGGCCCTGCACGTCGGCGGCCTCGAGGAGCGTCGCGCCCGCCTCGCGCAGCGTCGCGACGGCGCGGTCCACGTCGTCGAACCGGAACACGACGACGGCCTGCTCGCCGCTCTTGCGGACGAACGCGTACATGTACTCGACGGCGACGCCGCGGAGCGCGTCGAGCGTCGCCGCGAGGCCGCCGGGCCGGTCGGGCACGAGGACCGCGACGACGGGCGTCCGGCGCACGGTGAAGCCGGCGTCGCGCAGCGCGGACGACGCGCGCTCCGTGTCGTTCACGATGAGGCGGACGATCCCGAAGTCGGTCTGGTCCGCGATCGACATCGCGCGGATGTCGACCGCGCTCCGCGCGAGCACGTCCACCACGTCGGCGAGGCCACCCGTCTCGTTCTCGATGAAGACCGAGATCTGCTCGATCGCCACGCTCTCCTCCGGCGGACGGAGGAGCATACCCCAGCGGGGGTCGGGAGAACACCCGGCCTCACCTCGACGCACCCGGCGCCGGCGGGTCGGGCTCGGGGGCGCCCCCGAGGCCCCCGCGCTGCTCGGCGGGCCCGCCCGCGTCGGCGAGGTTGCGGGCCGTGTTCACGAGGGCGACGTGGCTGAACGCCTGGGGGAAGTTCCCGACGAGGCGCCGCGCCTCGGGGTCGTACTCCTCGGCGAGGAGCCCGAGATCGGTCCGTACCGAGAGGATCCGCTCGAGATACCGGGTCGCGTCGTTCTTCCGGCCGAGCAGCGCCAGGCAGTCGGCGAGCCACGCGGTGCACGGCAGGAACACGCCCTCGCCCTCGGGGAGCCCGTCGTCGACCTCGTGCGTCGCGTAGCGGCGGACGAGCCCGTCGTGCACGAGCTCGCGCTCGATCGCGGCGATGGTCCCGGCGACGCGTGGGTCCTCCGCCGGGAGGAACCCCACGAGCGGGATCATGAGCAGGCTCGCGTCGAGCGCGCGAGACCCGTACTGCTGGGTGAACGCCCCGCGCGAGGCGTCGAACCCGCGCGCGCAGACCTCGCCGTGGATCCTGCGGCGGAGGGCGCGCCAGCGGTCGATCGGGCCCTCGACGCCGAGGCGCTCGATCGCCCTCACCGCGCGATCCACCGCCACCCACGCCATCACCTTCGAGTGCACGAACTCGTGCTTGCCGGAGCGCACCTCCCAGATCCCCTCGTCCGGCTCGTCCCAGATCCCCTCGAGGTGCTCGAGGATCGCGCGCTCGAGCGCCCACGCGTCGCGGCTCGGCGGCAGCCCCGCCAGCCGCGCGCGGTGGAGGCAGTCCAGGATCTCTCCGTAGACGTCGAGCTGCCGCTGCCTCGACGCGGCGTTCCCGACGCGCACCGGGGACGATCCCGCGTACCCCGGCAGCCAGGGCACCTCCCACTCCGGGAGACGCCGCTCGCCCCCGAGGCCGTACATGATCTGCAGCCGGCCCGGCTCCCCCGCGGCGGCGCGCAGGAGCCAGTCGCGCCACGCGCCGGCCTCCTCGGTGTAGCCGGCGACGAGGAGCGCGTAGAGCGTGAACGTCGCGTCCCTCACCCAGCAGTACCGGTAGTCCCAGTTCCGGACGCCCCCGAGCCGCTCGGGCAGCGACGTCGTGGGCGCGGCCACCATGCCGCCCGTGGGCCCGTAGATGAGCGCCTTGAGCGTCAGGAGCGATCGCACGACCGCGTCCCGCCACGGCCCCTCGTAGCGGCACCGCCCCGACCAGTCGCGCCACCACCGGTCGGTCTCCTCGAGCGCGCCCACGGGGTCGATCTCGCGCGTCGACCGCTGGTGGGACGCGTGCCAGCCGAGCACGAACGTCGCGCGCTCGCCCCGCCGGAGGGTGAGCTCCGCGCGCACGGCGCCGCCGTGGGTGGTGATCGGGACGGCGGTGCGCAGGCGCAGGGCGTCCGGTCCGGAGACGAGCGACGCGCCGTCCTCGCGCCGGGTGAGCCACGGCCGAGCGCGGCCGTACTCGAAGCGGGGCGAGAGCTCCATCCGGACGTGGACGGTGCCCGCGAGCCCCTCCGCGATCCGCACGAGGTTCGGATCCTGGTCGCGGAGCGGCATGAAGTCGGTGACGCGCAGCACCCCGCCGTCGACCTCGTGGTCCGTCTCGAGCACGAGCGACCCGGGCCGGTACGCGCGCCGGACGCGCCGCGCCGCGGCCGCGGGCCCGAGCAGCCACCGCCCGTGATCGGGCCCCCCGAGCAGCGCGGCGAAGCAGGCGTCCGAGTCGAAGCGCGGGACGCAGAGCCAGTCGATCGAGCCGCCGCGGTGGACGAGCGCGCCGGCGTGCGTGTCGCCGAGGAAGGCGTACTCCTCGAGCGGCGCGGACGGCGACCCGG
>DASVZX010000284.1:0-8507 GCA_036391435.1 Anaeromyxobacter sp.
GGTCCCGGCGCTGCGCGCGGGCGCGGCCGCGCCGTTCCTCGCGCTCCCGCCGGCGCCGGCGCCGGCCGGCGGCGTCCTCGACCTCGTGGTCGCGCCGACGGCGCTGCGCGGCGCGGGCGTGGACCTGCCCTGGCTCCGCGAGGTGCCCGATCCGGTGAGCACGCTCTCGTGGACCTCGTGGGCGGAGCTCTCGCCCGCGACGGCGGCCGCCCTCGGCGTCGCGACCGGGGACGTCGTCGCGGTGACGACGGCGGCGGGGCGCGCGGAGGTGCCCGCCTACGTCTACCCGGGCATCCGCGACGACGCCGTCGCGCTGCCGCTCGGCCCGGAGGCCGCGGCGCTGCTGCCGCTCGCCCGCGACCCGGGCTCGGGCGCGCTCGCGTACGCCTCGGCCCGCGCCGGCGTCCGCAAGGCCGGGCGGCACCCGGCGCTACCCATCCTGGAGGGGAGCCCCTACCAGCACGGGCGCGAGATCGTGAAGACGGTGAGCGCGGCGGCGCCCGCCCTCTCCCACGCGGACCTGTCGGACCGGATGTACGCGCCGCCCGCGCACCCCGAGCACCGCTGGGGGATGGCGATCGACCTCGATCGATGCACGGGGTGCAGCGCGTGCGTCGTCGCCTGCTTCGCGGAGAACAACGTGCCGGTGATGGGGCCGCAGGCCGCCGCCGAGGGCCGGTACATGGGCTGGCTCCGGGTGGAGCGCTACCTGGGCGACGAGCCCGGCGCGGCGCTCGACCCGCGCTTCATCCTCATGCTCTGCCAGCACTGCACGAACGCGCCGTGCGAGCCCGTCTGCCCCGTCTACGCGACCTACCACACCGCGGAGGGGCTGAACGCGCAGGTCTACAACCGCTGCGTCGGCACGCGGTACTGCAACAACAACTGCCCGTACAAGGTCCGCGTCTTCAACTGGCGGGACCCGAAGTTCCCCGAGCCGCTGAACCTGCAGCTCAACCCGGACGTCACCGTCCGGTCGCGCGGCGTGATGGAGAAGTGCACCTTCTGCGCGCAGCGGATCCGCTACGCGGAGGACCGGGCGCGCGCGGAGGGGCGGCCGGTGAAGGACGGCGAGGTCGTCCCCGCCTGCGCCCAGACCTGCCCCGCGCGCGCGATCACGTTCGGCGACCTGAACGACCCGGCGTCGCGCGCGAGCCGGCTCGTCCGCGAGGGCCGGGGCTTCCGCGCCCTCGAGGACCTGAACACGCTGCCCGCGATCACCTACCTCGCGCACGTGCGCGAGCCGGAGGAGCCGTGACCGCCCCCGCGGGACAGGACGCGGCGTTCCGCCGGATCGAGGAGGCGGCGCTCGCCGCGCACCGGCGTCCGGGCCCGCTCTACTTCCTCGGGCTCGCGATCGCCGGCGGCACCGCCGCGTTCGGCGGCTGGGCGTACTCGCTCATCGTCCGGACCGGCCTCCACTGGACCGGGCTCAACCGGCCGGTCGCCTGGGGAAACCTCATCACCGACTTCGTGTTCTGGGTCGGCATCGCGCACTCCGGCACGCTCATCAGCGCGATCCTGTTCCTGTTCCGGGCGAAGTTCCGCACGGCGGTGTACCGCATCGCCGAGATGATGACCGTGTTCGCCGTGATGACGGCCGGCCTCTACCCCGTCCTGCACCTCGGCCGCCCCTGGTTCGCGTACTGGCTCTTCCCGTACCCGAACCAGCGCCAGATCTGGATCAACTTCCGCTCGCCGCTCGTGTGGGACGTGTTCGCGGTCTCGACGTACTTCATCGTCTCGACCATCTTCCTCCTCGTCGGGATCGCGCCCGACGCGGCGGCGCTGCGGGACCGCGCGGCGGGGTGGCGCCGGCGGGTGTACGGGGCCCTCTCCTTCGGCTGGAAGGGGACCGACGAGCAGTGGCGCCACTACACCCGCGCGTACCTGTTCTTCGCGGCCTTCGCGACGCCGCTCGTCGTCTCGGTCCACAGCGTGGTGTCCTGGGACTTCGCGGTCTCGGTGCTGCCGGGCTGGCACTCGACGCTCTTCCCGCCCTACTTCGTGGCCGGCGCGATCCTGTCGGGCGTCGCGATGGTGATCACGATCCTCATCCCGCTGCGGCGGGCCTTCCGGATCGAGGACCTCATCACGACGCGGCACCTCGAGATGCTCGCCTTCCTCCTCGTCCTCACCTCGGCCATCGTGGCGTACTCGTACGGCACGGAGATCGCGCTCGCGCTCACCGAGCCCGCCTCGGACCCGGAGCGCAGCACGTTCCTCTTCCGGATGGGCGGCCACTACGCCCCGGTGTTCTGGGCGATGATCACCTGCAACGCGATCGGCCCCGCGCTCCTCCTCGTCGGCAAGATCCGCCGCTCCATCCCCGCGCTCTTCACGATCACCCTGTTCGTGAACATCGGGATGTGGGCGGAGCGGTTCAACATCATCGTCACCTCGAACGCCCACGACCGGATGCCGTTCGAGTGGCGCGTCTACACGCCGACGTGGGTGGAGTGGGCGGTGACGGTCGGCGCGTTCGGCTGGTTCTTCTTCCTGTTCCTCGTGGGCCTCAAGCTCCTGCCGCCGATGTCGGTCGCGGAGCTGAAGGAGGAGGCGGCGCACGGGCACGGCGCCGCGGCGGAGGCGAGCCATGCCGGTTGACCCGGGCGTCCTCGGCACGTTCGGCGGGCCCGCCGCGGCCGCCGGCGCCATCCGCGCGCTCCGCGACGCGGGCGTCCGGGACGTCCGCGCGGCGATGCCCACGCCGTTCCCGGAGGTCGTCGAGGCGCTCGGGCGGCCCCGCAGCCGGCTTGGCCTCGCCACCTTCCCCGGCGCCATCGCCGGGCTCCTCGCCGGGGTCGCCCTCACCGTCGGCACGTCGATGGCCTGGCCGCTCGTCACCGGCGGCAAGCCCATCGTCTCGATCCCGCCCTTCGTGATCGTCATCTTCGAGGTGACGGTGCTCATCGGGTCCCTCACGAACCTCGTGGCGGTGGTGGTCGGCGCCACGCGCGGGCGCAGGTTCCCGGCCATCGCGCGGACGACCGGCGACCGGATCGGTGTCTTCGCGGCGGGCGAGGGCGACCGGGCGGAGCGGATCCTGCGCGAGCGCGGGGCCGAGGAGGTGCGCCGTGTCGGCTAGGGTCGCCCTCGCCGCGTGCGCCGCGCTCGCGGCCGCCGGCTGCTCCAACGACTGGCGGACGGACATGTGGTACCAGCCCTCGGTGCGGCCCGAGCAGGATCCGCGGCCGCAGCCGGAGCGCTCGGTCCCGCTCGGCGCGGGGCCGCGCTACGTCGATCGCGACGACACCACGGACCTGAAGGACCCGGTGCCGCCCACGCCCGAGTCGCTCGCGCACGGGAAGATGCTCTTCGTCGCGCGCTGCGCGCCGTGCCACGGGCCGGAGGGGCACGGCGGCGGGCCGGTCTCGAAGTTCTTCCCGCAGGCGCCCGACCTCGCCTACGCGACGGTGAAGGCGCGCTCCGACGGCTTCATCTGGGGGACGATCACCTACGGCGGGAAGGCGATGCCCCCGCAGCGCGAGGGCCTCTCCCCGACCGACCGCTGGGACATCGTGAACCACGTCCGGACCATCCAGGGGAAGGGGAGGGCGCCGTGAGCCCGCTCGATCCCCGCGCCGCCCTGGGGCGGCCGCTCTCCCTCGCCGCCGTGGCGGCCGTCGCGGTCGGGATCGTCGCCTTCGGCGCCGGGCTCGCCACCGGCCACGCCGCCGCCGCGTTCGCGGCGCTCGACGCGAGCTGGCTGTTCTTCGCCGGGCTCGCGGCCGGCAGCGTCGCGCTCGTCGCCGCGATCCGGATCGCGCACGGACGCTGGGCGGCGTCCGTCCTGCCGCTCGCCGAGGCGGGCGTCGGATTCTTCGTGCCGGCGTTCGTCCTGCTGCTCCTGCTCCGCGCCGGGCTCGGCCTGCTCCTCCCCGAGGGCGTCCCCCTCGGCCCCGGCGACTGGGTGCGCGTCGTCGGATCGAGCGCGATCCTGTTCTTCCTCGGCCTCCGGTTCATCGGCCGGTCGCGCCTGGCGTCCCCCTCGGGCGAGGGCGTCCGGGGCCCCGCCCTGGCCTACGTCGTCGTCTACGCGATCACGCTCTCGCTCTGGGCGTACGAGCTCGTGATGAAGGTCGCGGGCGGACCGCCCGCGACGGTGATCCCCGCCTTCTACTTCTTCGGCGCGCTCCTCTCGGCCCTGGCCTGGGTGGCGCTCCTCGCGGCCGTGAAGGACGTCTCCGGCCCGGACCTCCGGCACGACCTCGGCAAGCTGCTCTTCGCGTTCATCGTGGTCTGGACGTACCTGCTCTGGGCCCTCTTCCTGCCGACCTGGTACGGCAACATCCCCGACGAGTCCGCCTTCCTCCTGCGCCGCTGGCACGGCGGGTTCCGTCCGCTCACGATCGCGGTCCTCGTGGCGGTCTTCTTCTGGCCGTTCTGGCTGCTCTTCTCGGAGCAGCTCAAGCGGCGGCGCGGGACGCTCGCGTTCGGCGCGGCCACCGTGCTCGCCGGCCTCGCCGCCGAGCGATTCCTGCTCGTCATCCCGTCCGTGCGCGTCGAGGGGGACGCCGGGGCGTGGCTCGTCGGCGCGGGCGTGGCGGCGGGCGTCGCCGGCGTGTTCCTGCTGGCCGTCGGCGGCCGCCTCGGTCGGGCGCCCCCCGCGCCGGAGGCGGCGGCGCCCGGGCCCCGGTGATCCTCCGGAGGGCGTCCCTCCCGGCGATGGACTAGGATCCGCCCGTGCGCGCGCTCCGTCCGGGCTGGGTCGTCTCGGCGCTCATCGCGTTCGGCACCGTCTCGGTCGGCGCGACGGGCGGCTTCCTCCTCTCCCGCTACCGCGACGCGGCGCTCGCGGCGGTGGCCGAGCGCGAGGCGATCCTCGTCCGCGCCCGCGCCCACGTCGTCGGCGACGAGCTCGCGAGCCTGGTCCAGGAGGTCGGCCGGCTCTCGCACCTCGCCGAGATCGACCTCGCCGACGGGAACCTCGAGCCGGAGAAGAGCGTCCTGCGGATCGCGCGCCGGGACACGGTCGCGTTCTCGGTCGCGATCGCGATCCTCGACGGCACCGGCACCGTGCTGTGGGCGGAGCCGCGCGACGCGCGCCCGTCCCCGCCCGGCGACGCCCTCGTCGGGCTCGCGCGCGGCCGGGGCCGCACGTCGGTCCAGATCGTGGACGGCGAGATCGACGTCGCGGCGCCGATCGCCGGCCAGGGCGCCATCGTCGCGATCGTGAGCGGCCGGTCGGCGCCCACGCTCTTCGGCCAGGCCCTGGGCCGCGCCCTGCGCGGGAACGGCGAGGTCGCGCTCGTGGTCCCGGGCGGCCCCGGCCGCGCCGAGACCGTGGTCGCGTCGGAGCGCGAGGGGGCGGTCCCGCCGGGCCCCTGGCGCGGCGGCGAGGGGCAGGCGTGGGTCGACGTGCCGCGCGGCCGCCGCTGGCTCGACACCGAGGCGCTCGTCGGCGGCGGCCCCCTCGTGCTGCGGCTCGTCGAGTCCGCCGAGGGGGTCGAGGGCGAGCTGTCGCGCCCGTTCCGGCGGCTCGCGGCGCTCGTCGTGGTGGCGACGGCGCTCGCCGTCGCGGTCGGGGCCGCCCTCGGCCGGGCGATCCGCCGCCTCGAGCGCACGCAGCTCGAGCTGGAGCGCTCGCGCGATCTCGCCGCGATGGGGAAGACCGCCGCCGCGATCGCCCACGAGGTGAAGAACTCGCTGAACGGGCTCTCCGTCTCGCTCGACCTCCTCGCCGGCGGCAAGGCGGCGCCGCGCGTCGCGGGGGAGGTCCACGCGCAGGCGCGGGCCGAGATCGCGCGCCTCCGCGACGTCGCCGACGACCTCACGCTGTTCGCCGCCCCGCCGCGGCTCGCGCTCGGCGAGGTGGACGTGGGGGCGCTCTGCCGGCAGGCGGCCGCGGCGGTGGCCGACCTCGCGGTGGACTGCGGGGTCGCGGTGGAGGTCGCCGCGCCCGCGGCGCCGCTCGAGGTCCGCGGGGACGCCGGTAAGCTCCTCGGCGCGGTCGTGAACCTCGCGCGGAACGGCATCGAGGCGATGGGGCCGGGCGCCTTCGGCGAGCCGCTCGGGACCGAGCGCGCCGCGCGCGAGCGCCGGCTCGAGGTCGCCGCCCGCGCGGAGGCGGGGGGCGCCGTCGTCGAGGTGTCCGACCGCGGCCCGGGGCTCGCGCCGGAGGTGCGCGCGCGCCTCTTCGAGCCGTTCGTCACGACGAAGCGGAACGGCACCGGGCTCGGCCTCGCCATCGCGCGCCGGGTGGCGGAGGCGCACGGCGGCCGGCTCGAGGCGGCGCCGCGCGAGGGCGGCGGCACGCGCTTCCGGCTCTCGCTCCCCGCGAGCGGGCCGGCGGCGGGAGGGTAGGGCATGGGCCGGGTGCTGGTCGTCGACGACGAGAAAACGTTCCGCGTCGTGGCGCAGGCGGCGCTCGCGGCGGAGGGGCACGAGGTGCGGACGGCCTCGAGCGGCGCCGACGCGCTCGTCGAGGCGCGCGCGTTCGAGCCGCACGTGGTCGTCCTCGATCGCAACCTCCCGGACGCGGACGGCCTCTCCGTCCTCGAGCGGCTGCGGGCCGGCGGCGCGGACGCCCCGCTCGTCGTGATGGCGACCGCCTACGCCGAGGTGGACAACGCCGTGCGGGCGATCAAGGCGGGCGCGTTCGACTACCTCACGAAGCCGATCCAGCTGCCGGACCTCGTGGTCACGGTCGCGAAGGCGCTCGAGGCGCGCGCGCTGCGGCGGCGGGCGGCCGGCCTCACCGGGGCGAGCCGGCGCCGGCTCGAGCGGGAGTTCTGCCCGGGCGCGTCGGCGGAGATGCGCCGGGTCGTCGAGCTCGCCGAGAAGGTGGCCGGCTCGCCGGACACGACCGTGCTCCTCGAGGGCGAGAGCGGCACCGGCAAGGAGCTCGTCGCGCACCTCGTCCACCTGCGCACGCCGGGCCGCGGCGAGGCCCCGCTCGTGGAGCTCAACTGCGCGGCGATCCCCGAGGCGCTCCTCGAGAGCGAGCTGTTCGGCCACGAGAAGGGGGCCTTCACCGACGCGGCGAGCGCCAAGCCGGGGCTGCTCGAGCAGGCGGAGGGCGGCACGCTCTTCCTCGACGAGATCGGCGACATGCCCGCCGCGACCCAGGCGAAGCTCCTCAAGGTGATCGAGACGCGGGGGTTCCGGCGGCTCGGCGGGACGCGCGACCTCGAGAGCGACGTCCGGTTCGTCGCGGCGACGCACCGCGACCTCGAGGCGGAGGTGGCGGCCGGGCGCTTCCGGCACGACCTCTTCCACCGGCTCGACGTGTTCCGGATCACCATCCCGCCCCTCCGCGAGCGGCGGGACGACGTGCTGCCGCTCGCGCGCTTCTTCCTCGCCGCGCTCGCGGCCCGGGCCGGGAAGCGGATCGAGGCGCTCGCCCCCGAGACCGAGCGGCGTCTCCTCGCGTACCCGTTCCCCGGGAACGTCCGCGAGCTCCGGAACGTGATCGAGCGGGCGGTGATCCTCGAGTCCGGCTCGACGCTCTCGCCCGAGGCCGTCCTCCTGCGCGGGCCCTCGCCGGCGCCGCCGCCCGCCGGCGAGCCGGCGGAGGACGCCGCCGCGCCGCCCCCCACCCTCGACGAGGTGGAGCGGGCCTACCTCGAGCGGCTCCTCGCCCGCGCGAAGGGGAACAAGAGCCAGGTCGCGCGCTGGATGGGGGTCTCGTATCCGACCGTGGTGAAGAAGATCGCCGACCACGGGATCGACACGGGGCGCTGGAAGGAGAGCTAGAGCGCCCTCGCAAGGTCCTTTCGAAAGCTCCTTGCGATCCGCGGGCCGCGCCGGCGCGCGACCCGAGGGATTTCGCGCGGTTGCGCCCTGGCTCGCCCCTTGCGAGGTCGGGGGCCGTGACCCCGCTCGCCGCGCTCGCCGCCGCCCTCGCCCTCGGGGCCGCCGACCGTCCCGTGTGGACGGAGGCGGACGCGCTCGCCGCGTTCCGCCAGGCGAGCCCCGCCGTCGCCGAGGCGCGATCGGCCGCGGCCGAGGCGCGGGGCGATCTCAGCCAGGCCGGGCTCGTCCCGAACCCCTCGCTGCAGCTCGGCGCGTCCAACGTGCCGCTCCGGACGAACCCGCCGCCGACGGGGAACGGCCCCGGCCTCGAGAACAACCTCGTCACCTCGCTCGAGCTCGATCAGCCCATCGAGCTCGGCGGGAAGCGCGGCCGCCGGATCGCCGCGGCGCGCGGGGCGCTCGACGAGGCGACGCTCGGCGTCGACGACGCCGTCCGCACGGCCGGCTTCGACGTGCGCCGCGCCTTCTGGCACGCGGTGCGCGCGCGCGACCGGCGCGCCCTCGCCGAGCAGGTGAGCGGCCGGATGGCGAAGACGGTCGAGATCATGCGCGCGCGGTTCGAGAGCCAGGACATCTCCGGCCTCGACCTCGACAAGGTGGAGCTCGAGGCCGCGAAGGACGAGAACGACCTCGCCGACGCGCGCGCCGAGGAGCGGGCGGCGGTGCAGGACCTGCTGGCGCTCGTCGGTCCGGGCGCGCCCGCGGAGGTGCAGGTGGCGGGCGACCTCGCCTCGCCGGCCGCCGCGCTC
>DASVZX010000285.1:0-8436 GCA_036391435.1 Anaeromyxobacter sp.
GCGCGAGGCCAAGATCCTCGTCGCCTCGCTCCTCCCCGCCGAGGCGCCCCCGGTCCGCGAGCTCGTCACGCCGGTCCGGGCCGTGGCCGCGGCCCGCCCTGCCTTCCCCCCTCTCTTCCAGGCAGCACCTGGGGTTGAGGGACGGGGAGAGGGAATGGGCCTCGTCCTCGCGGCGCCTGCGCCGCGCTGCCCCGACCCCGTCGAGCGCGCCGTTCTACCGGTAGAACTCGGTCCGAGCGGCGTCGCGGCTCCGGTCGAGCCGCCGCGGCCCGTGGCGCCCGTCGCGGCGCCTCTTGCCGCGCCCCGTCCGGCGGACGCGGTCGAGCCGATGACCGGGAAGCTCTCGCGCGTCCACCTCACGGTGGAGAGCGCCTTCCTCGAGGACTACGAGGCGGCGCGCGCCGCTCTCTCGCACTCCCACCCGGACGCCGGGATGGCGGAGATCCTCCAGCTCGGGCTCAAGGCGCTCGTCGAGCGCCACGCGAAGCGGAGGGGGCTCGTGAAGCGGCCCCGGAAGACGCCGCCCATCTCCTCGAACCCGGAGCGCGTCCCTGCGCACGTGAGCCGGGCGGTGTGGGAGCGGGACGGGGGAAAGTGCCAGTGGAAACTCCCCAGCGGCGAGATCTGTGGCTCGACGCACCGCGTGCAGATCGATCACGTCGTCCCGCGGGCCGCGGGCGGGCCGTCCACGGTCGAGAACTGCCGCCTCGCGTGCGCGGCGCACAACGATCTCGCGGCGCGACGGTTCTTCGGCGATGCGTGGATGGACAGGTACACCGGCGCGAAGCGCGGCGGACGACGCGAGCGGAAGCGCGCCGCCGGCGTGCCGCGGAGCGGCGTCCCGGGACCGGAACGCACGGATCCTCGCGGGTTTCACCGGGAAGCGCGCTAGTCCCGCACCCGCACCGGCGAGATGCCCCAGATCTGCTCCGCGTACTCGCGGATGGTGCGATCTGAGGAGAACTTCCCCGAGCGCGCCACGTTGAGGACCGCCATGCGCGTCCAGCGGTCGGGGTCGCGGTACGCGCGGTCGACGTCCTCCTGGCACGCGCAGTAAGCGGCGAAGTCGGCGAGCACGAGGTACGGGTCGCCGCCGTTCAGGAGCGAGTCCACGATGGGCCGGAAGAGCGCCGGCTCCCCGGGGGAGAACCGGCCCGCCCCGACCGCGTCGAGGACGCCCTTCAGGCGCCGGTCGCTCCGGTAGAACTCCCACGGCTCGTAGCCGCGCTTCTTGAGCGCCGCGACCTGGTCGACGGTGAGCCCGAACAGGAAGAAGTTCTCGGGCCCGACCTCCTCCCGGATCTCCACGTTCGCGCCGTCGAGCGTCCCGATGGTGAGCGCGCCGTTCAGCGCGAACTTCATGTTCCCCGTGCCGGACGCCTCCTTCCCGGCGGTCGAGATCTGCTCGGAGACCTCGGCGGCGGGGAAGATCCGCTCCGCGAGCGACACGCGGTAGTTGCGGAGGAAGGCGACCGTCATCCGCCCGCGCACGTCCACGTCGTGGTTCACGGTGTCGGCGACGGAGTTCACGAGCTTCACGATCCCCTTCGCCATCGCGTACCCCGGGGCCGCCTTGCCGCCGAACAGGTACGTGCGGGGGTACGGCTCGTACGAGCGGTCCTCCTTCATGCGGAGGTACTCGGCCGCGATGCGCAGGATCGCGAGGAGCTGGCGCTTGTACTCGTGGATCCGCTTCACCTGGACGTCGAAGATCGAGTCGAGGTCGAGCGTGATGCCGTTCTCCGCCTTCACGACCTCGGCGAGCCGCGCCTTGTTCTCCCGCTTGATGTCCCGGAAGAGCGCGCGGAACCCCGCGTCCTCCGCGAGCGGCTCGAGGTCGCGGAGCCGCGCGGCGTCGGTGGTCCACCCGGGGCCGATCGTCTCGGTGAGCGCGCTCGCGAGCGACGGGTTCGCCTGGAGCAGCCAGCGCCGGGGCGTCACGCCGTTCGTCTTGTTGTTGAACTTCTCGGGCCAGAGCGCGAAGAAGTCCCTGAAGAGGTCGCGCTTGAGCAGCTCGGTGTGGAGGGCGGCGACGCCGTTCACGGAGCGCGATCCCACCACGGCGAGGTTCGCCATCCGCACCTGCTTCGTCGGCCCCTCCTCGACGAGGCTCATGCGCGCGATCGCCCGCTCGTCGGCCTTCCCGTCGCGCCGGACGGAGTCCAGGAACCGCCGGTTCAGCTCGAACACGATCTCGAGGTGCCGGGGGAGGACCCGCCCGAAGAGGTCCACCGACCAGCGCTCGAGCGCCTCCGGCAGGAGGGTGTGGTTCGTGTAGCCGAAGGTGGCGCGGCAGATCTCCCAGGCCGCGTCCCACTCGAGCCCGTGCTCGTCCACGAGCACGCGCATGAGCTCCGCGATGGCGATGGCCGGGTGCGTGTCGTTGAGCTGGATCGCCACCTTGTCCGGGAAGTTCCCGAACCCCTCGTGCACCTTGAGGTGGCGCATCACGATGTCGTGGATCGAGCAGCAGACGAAGAAGTACTGCTGCTGGAGCCGGAGCTCCTTGCCCATCACGGTGAGGTCGTTCGGGTAGAGCACCTTCGAGATGTTCTCGGAGAAGCCCTTGTCCTCGACCGCCGCGAGGTAGTCGCCCGCGTTGAAGTCGGCGAGGTCGAGCTCCTGCGAGGCGCGCGCCCGCCAGAGCCGGAGCGTGTTGACCGTGCCGTTCTGGTACCCGGCGATCGGGACGTCGTACGGCATCCCGAGGACGTGCCGCGCGTCCACCCAGCGGACGGCGAGCTTCCCGGACGCGTCGGCGCCGTGCTCCGTCCGGCCGTAGAGCGACACCGGGACCACGTACTCGGGGCGCGCGATCTCCCACGCGTTCCCGAAGCGCAGCCACTCCTCCGGCCGCTCGACCTGGTAGCCGTTGCGGATCTCCTGGTCGAAGATCCCGAACTCGTAGCGGATGCCGTAGCCGTACGCGGGGTAGCCGAGCGTCGCGAGCGAGTCGAGGAAGCACGCCGCGAGCCGGCCGAGGCCGCCGTTCCCGAGCCCGGCGTCCGGCTCCTGATCGACCATGGCGGACAGGTCGAGGCCGAGGTCGGCGAGCGCCGCCTTCATCGGCTCGTGGAGCCCGAGGTTCAGCAGGTTGTTCTCGAGCGCCCGGCCCATGAGGAACTCGAGCGAGAGGTAGTAGATCCGCTTGGCGTCGAGCCTGTAGTACTCCTGCTGCGTCGGGATCCAGCGGCGGGTCAGGCGATCGCGCACCGCGTAGGCGACCGCGAAGTAGCGGTCGAGCGCCGTCGCCGTGTGCTCGTCCTTCCCCTGCGAGTACTGGAGGTGGTCCGCGAACGCGCGCTTCAGCGTCTCGACGTCGCCGGCGGTGCGGGCGTTCGGGAGGAGGCGGGCGCGCTCGAGCGCCTTCGCCTCCTCCCCGCGGGCGGTCGTTCCCTTCCTGGGCGGGGGCATCCGGTCCTTTCTACCTCCGGAGGGCCCCGGCGAGCTCGGCGTAGAGGTGGATCGCGCTCCGGATCGCCTTCTGGAAGTCGCCGAGGTGCAGGCTCTCGTTCTCGGAGTGGGCGTTCGAGGCGGGGTCCTCGACGCCGACGAGCAGGGCCGGGACGCCGCCGAGCGCCTTCGCGAACGGCTCGACGAACCCGATGGACCCGCCGCACCCGATCGCGAGCGCCGGGCGCCCGAAGCCCTGCTCGAGCGCGCGGAACGCCGCCCCGAAGGCCGGGTGCGAGACGTCCGTGATCCAGGGAGCGCCGGCGGTCTCGACGTGCGTCGTCACCTTCACGCCCCACGGCGCCGCCTTCCGGAGCGCCTGGACGAGCGCGTCCCTCACCCACGCCGGGTCCATGTCCGGGACGAGCCGGATCCCGACCCGCGCCCACGCGGCGTCGTTGATGATGTTCCGGGCGTCCTTCCGCGAGGAGGCCTGCAGCGCGTTCACGGCGAGCGCCGGCTCCCACCAGTTCACCTCGAGCGGATGGCGGCCGCCGCCGAGGAGCGCGACGCCCGGCTCGAGCCGCGCCTGGCGCCGGAACGCCTCCGGCGTGACGGGGAGGGACGCGATGGCGTCGCGCTGCTCCTTCGAGAGCGGGCGGACCCTGTCGTAGAGGCCGGGGATGGCGATCCGCCCCTCCGCGTCGACGAGCGTGGCGAGCATCTTCGCGAGCGCCAGCGCCGGATCGGGGACCGGGCCGCCCCACATGCCGGAGTGCACGCTCTGCTCGAGCGCGCGGACCTCCACGTCGACGGTGACGAGCCCGCGCAGGGCGATGGTGACCGAGGGGACGCCGGCGTCCACGTTGCCCGTGTCGGTGAGCACCATCGCGTCGGCGTCGAGCCTCGAGCGGTACCGCCCGATGAACGCGGTGAGGTGCTCGGAGCCGATCTCCTCCTCGCCCTCGATCACGATCTTCACGTTGAGCGGCAGCTTGCGCGCGCCGCGCACCCACGCGTCGACCGCGGCGGCGTGGACGAGGATGCCGGCCTTGTCGTCCGCCGCGCCGCGCCCCCAGAGCCGCCCGTCGCGCTCGGTCGGCTCGAACGGCGGGCTCTTCCACGCCTCCGCCTCGCCCGCGGGCTGCACGTCGTGGTGCGCGTAGAGGAGCAGGGTCGGGAGCGCCGGGTCCTGGATCCGCTCGCCGAAGACGTACGGGTGGGCACCCTCGATCTGGAGCACCTCGACCTTCTCGAACCCCCGCCGCCGGAGCAGCTCCGCGACGGCGTCCGCGCTGCGCGACACCTCGGTCGCCGGGAACCCGGGGAAAGAGACGCTCGGGATCCGCACGAGCCGCTTCAGCTCGTCGAGGTAGATGGCGGCGTTCTTCTCGTAGTGGGCGAGGGCGAGGTCACGCTCGGGCATGGACGCCATATAACAGCGTCCATGCCCGAGGGTGGGGATCCCCGTCGGGACGGCTACTTGACGAGGGTGTAGACCGCCGCGTGCGCCGCCCCGGCGATGGTCAGCCGCGCCTGGTGCCCACCCGGCGCGGCGCCCTTGTCGGCCGACATCGTGACGGTCACGGTCGCCGTCCCGTTCGCGCCGAGCGAGAGGGTGGACGGGGACACCGAGTAGGCGACCCCTCCGCCGCCCGCGCCGACCGAGACGGCGTAGGTGCCGCCGGCGCCGGTGAGATCCGACACCTGGACGTCGAACGTCCGCGTCTGGCCCGAGCCCGACGGGACCGCGCCGAAGCTGACGCTCACCGGGTCGAGCGCGACCTTCGCGCCGACGGCGGAGAGCAGGTTCTCGCGACCCGCGCCGATGACGTTGACCTTCGTCTCGAGCGCCGTGCCCGTGTACTTCTTGAGCGTGCCCACGTCGGCGGTGTTGACGATCGCCGAGCGGACCTGCGCGGAGGTCCAGGTCGGGTGCGCCCACTCGACCACGGCGGCCGAGCCCGCGAGGTGCGGCGTCGCCATCGACGTCCCCTGGAAGAAGGCGAAGCACGGCGGGGTCGCGCAGAACTGGTGCGGGATCGAGGAGAGCACGTTCACGCCCGGCGCGACGACGTCCGGCTTCACGCGGAAGTCCACGTCCGTCGGCCCCTGGCTCGAGAACGACGCCATGAAGTCGTCGTTGCCCGTGACGAAGTAGGCCTGCCCGGCGCCGATGGTGACGGCGGTGCCGTCCGCGAGCTTCACCCCGCCGCCGTCGCTCAGCGAGACCATGTAGGCCGGGATCGTCGGCTGGTTGGCCGTGCCGTCCTGGCCCATCGCGATCCCGTCGCCCGCCACGTTGTTCGACACGATCGCGGCGATCGCGCCCGCGGCCTGCGCGTTGCGGATCTTCGTGGAGAAGGTGCACGAGCCCCGCGCGACCATCGCGATCTTGCCGGAGAGGTCCGCGGTCAGCGCCGAGCACGCGAGCGAGAGGCCGTTCGCGCCCGGACCGGGGATCACCGCGAGCGGAGCGGTGAGATCGGAGGACACGGTGCCGAAGGCGCCGGCGACGCCCGGGAAGGAGCCGTCCACGGTCGTGATCGGGGCGGCGATGAAGTGCCCGACGGTGGCGGCGCCCGCGGTGAGCGCGCGCGCGGCCGAGCCGGGGGACTCGACGGTGAACAGCCCCGGCCCGCTGTTGCCCGCCGCGACGGCGGAGACCATGCCGGCCTGATCGAGGTCGTCGACGGCGATCGTGAGGAGGTCCTGGAACCCCTGCGCGCCGCCGCCGAGGCTCATGTTCACGACGTCGAAGCCGTCGGCGTACGCGGCCTCGAGCGCGTTCAGGATGTCCTCGGAGCGGGCGTTCCCGTCGTCGCCGGGGAAGATGTTGTAGTTCCCGAGGAGGGCGCGGGGCGCGACGCCGGAGATCGGGTGCGGGATCGCGACGCCGTCCACCGTCGCGGCCGTCCCGAAGTTGCAGGCCACCGTGCCGGAGACGTGCGTCCCGTGCTCCTGGATCGCCTCCGCCGTGTAGCCGCGCGAGGGCGTCTTGTTGTTGAACACCTTCGCGACGATGACCTTGTTGTTCGTGAAGGTCCGGTCGCCGAGCTGCGTCTGGGGCGCGTAGCCGGCGTCGGAGAAGCACGGATGGGTGATGTCGATCCCCGTGTCGAGGATGGCGACCTTCACGCCCGCGCCGGCGTCGGCCGGTCCACCGCCCGCCGCCGCCCACGCCTCGGAGGCCCGGATGAGGTCGAGGTCCGGGTCGCCGAGGGCGATGGGGTAGTAGAGCCCCTCGTACTGGGCCGTCCTCACCTGCGGCGCGCTCGCGACCGTCCCGAGCGTCTCGCCGTTCAGCTTCACGGCGACGGCGTTCAGCGAGATGTCGAACTCGCCCGTGACCTTCGCGTTCGGCGCGTTCGCGCGGAGCCACTGCTTGAAGTCGTTCCGCTGGGCGGAGAGGAGCGCCCGGTACGACTTCACCGTCGCGCTGTCGAAGTCGATCTTCTTGCCCTTGGGCGGCCTCGACGGCGCGGCCGTCGAGAGCGGGTCGAGCTGGAGCTGCACGATGGCGGAGCCGGTGTCCACCGTGGCGCCGACGCTCGGGCCGTCGGTCGCGTTGCTGACCGCGGCGGCCGCGGCGGCCGGGATGACGAGGAGGACGGCGAGGAGAGCGGCCAGCGGAAGACGATCGCGCACGCGCATGCGTTGACTCCTTCGAGTGGAAGGGAGCGCGGAGCCGGCGACACGCACGGCGAGCGTCCGTGCGCGGAGCGCTGGCCCGTTCCCCCGAGGTGGAGGAGTGTGCCGGGCACGCACCCGCAACGCCAGAGGCCTACCCAAGGCGGTATGAATCAGCCGGGACCCATCGGGAGCATCCACCGTGACCCACCGTCACGACGCACCGCGGCACGCGGCTCCGACGCCTCCGAGCGGGCCGATCGCGAGCCCCGCGTCGCCCACGGGATCGCCGGCGACCGTTGACCGCGGCCGCACCAGGCCGGCCCCTGGCGTGGCACGGCCCGGAAAGACGGTATAAGGCCGGCATGCCTGCGGGGCGCGACCGTCAGGGCGGACCGGCGCGCGTCGCCGCGGCGCTGGGCGTCACCCGGATCGCGCGGCTCACCGGGCTCGACCGGACCGGCGTCGAGGTGGCGAGCGCGATCCGCCCGCGCGGGCACGTGCTCCAGGCGACGGCCGGCAAGGGGGCGCGCTTCGAGGACGCGGCCCGCGGCGCGCTCATGGAGGCGGCGGAGCTGTACGGGGCGGAGCGGACTGTCGCCGGGCCGTGGGGCAGCGCGGAGGAGCTCTCGGCGCGCCTCGGGCCGGACGCGGTCGTGTCGCCGCGCGCGCTCGACCCGGACGGCGGGCCGGCGTGGGACCGCGCGCGGCTCGCCTGGCGCGAGGGCGCGGACCTCCTCCGCGCCGGCCGCGCGCTCGTCCCCGCGCACGCGGTCCACGTGCCACCCGCGGGAGCGCCGTCCCTCGGCCCGGCCCTCGTGCGCTGGACCTCGAACGGGATGGGGGCCGCGCCGCGGCGCGAGGACGCGCTGCTGCACGCGCTGCTCGAGGCGGTGGAGCGGGACCGGCTCGCGCGGGCGCTGCCGGAGGGGTTCACCGAGCGAGAGATCGGGCGCAGGACGATCGACTCGGGGACGCTCGCGAGGGCCGCCCCTCTGGCGGCGGCGCTCGTGCGCCGGATCGCGGCGCGCGGGCTCCGGGTGTACCTGCTCGACCTCGGGGGACGGTCCGCGACCCCGACCCCGATCGCGACCTCGACCTCGACGTCGATCCCGACCCGGACCGGGATCCGCGCCCTCCCCGCCTCCTTCGACTTGGGCTTCCCCTGCGCCGCCGCGCTCCTCGTGGATCCGCACGAGGGCGCCGTCCCCGTCGCGGCGGGCTACGCGTGCCGGCTCGGCCGCGATCCGGCGCTCGTCGCGGCGCTCCTCGAGGCGGCGCAGTCGCGCGCGACGGAGATCCACGGCGCGCGCGAGGACGTCGCGTTCGGCGATCGCCGCGCGGCCGCCGCGCTGATCTCGCTCTGCGCGCGCGCCCGCGCCCGGCGCGACGCGGCCGCGATGCCCGATCACC
>DASVZX010000286.1:0-31006 GCA_036391435.1 Anaeromyxobacter sp.
CGACCGTGCCGTCGTCGGCGGCGCGGTGGCACGCGGCCGCGGCCGCGGCCGCGACGGCCGAGGTCGCCGCGGCCCCCGGCGCAACGCCGGCGGACGCTGCCGCCGCCGGGGGGCCGTCCGCCTCGGCGGAGGAGGCGGCGATCGCCCGCCAGCAGTTCTCCGAGGGGATCCGGCTCGCGCAGGACGCGACGTCGCTCGGACGCGCGGCGGAGACGTTCGAGCGGGCCTACGAGCTCGACCCCGACCTGACGTACGCGGCGCTGGACGCGGGCATCCTGCGGGAGCGGCTCGGGGACGACGCCGGCGCGGCGGCGCTCTACGGCCGCGTGCTCGACGCCAGCCCGTGGTTCGCGCCGGCGGCCCGCAACCTCGTCCGGCTGAGGATCCGGCAGGGCGACGCCGCCGGGGCGGAGACGGACGTGCGCGCGCGGATCGGCCGCGCGCCCGGGATGGCGTCGCTGGAGGTCGCGCTCGCCGAGGTCCTGCTCGCGACCGGGAGGCTCGACGAGGCGGAGCAGGAGGCGCGAAAGGCGCTCAAGCTCGACGAGAAGAACGTCCCGGCCATGGTGAGCCTCGCGACCGCGTACCACCGCAAGAAGCGGCACGAGCTCGCGAAGATGGTGCTGGAGAACGCGCGCCAGGTCGACGATCGCGACCCGACGGTGTGGAACCGGCTCGGGTTCGTGGACCTCGCCCTCGGGAACCGCGCGCGGGCGCTCGAGGACTTCCGCACCGCGGCGGCGCTCGGGCCGGACTTCGCAGAGGCGCGCGCGAACTACGGCGCGTTCCTCTCGGACGCGGAGGACTACGCCGGCGCGGTCGCGGAGCTCGAGGCCGCCGTCCGGCTCGCGCCGAGGAGCGCGCCCGCGTGGCTCGATCTCGGGAACGCCTACCGCGGGATCCAGCAGTTCGAGAAGGCCGAGGCGGCGTACGGGAAGGCGCGCGAGCTCGATCCCGCCCTGCGCGAGGTGGACTTCAACCTGGCGGTGCTCTACCTCGACGGCGACAAGCCCGGCACGCCGGCGCTGGCGAGGCTCGAGCGGTCGGTCGCGTTCTTCGACGCGTTCGAGAAGGCCGGCGGCGCGGATCCCAAGGTGCCCGAGTACCGCAAGGACGCGGGGAAGGCGATCGATCGGGAGAAGAAGCGGCTCGCCCGCGAGGAGCGCGACCGGCTCCGCCGCGAGGCCGAGGCGAGGAAGAAGGAGGAGGAGGCACGCAAAGAGGCGGAGGCCGCCGCGGCGAAGAAGGCCGCGGAGGAGGAGGCGGCGAGGCGCGTGGCGGAGCAGGAGGCCGCGCGAAAGGCCGCGGCCGAGGCCGCCGCCGCTGCCGCGCCGCCGCAGGGCGCGGCCCCGGCCCTCACGCCCGCGGTGACGACGGAGACGACGGCCGTTACCGCGCCGGCCGCGACCGAGGGCAGGAACGCCACCCCGACCTCGGCCCCGACCCCGACCCCGACCCCGACCGCGACCGCGACCGAGACCCCGACCCCACCGCCGACCGCCGCACCGCCGGCGTCCGCTCCGCCGGCGCCCGCGCCCGGCGCGGCGCCGAAAGGTGAGAGAAGAGGAGACAGATGAGGACGATCCGCGCGCTTGTGGCGCTCTCAGCCGCCGTGCTAACGATCTTCGCGTTCGCAGCGCGCGCGCAGAGCGCGGCCGACAAGAAGAAGGTGCCGACGCCCCGGAAGATCCTGCGGCTCGAGGAGATGAAGGTCGAGGGGCGGATCCAGAAGCCCCAGGCGATGTTCCTCATGCCGCGGGCGAGCCTGAGCTACGGTGACCTGGACCGGAACGAGCCGTTCCTGCCGAAGGTGACGCGGGCCGTCGAGAAGGAGCCCTTCTAGCCGGAGGCGGCGCGAGAGGGAGCGAAGAGGGGACGCGATGGCGGCGGGCGACACGCACAAGGTGCTCCGCATCGGGGTCATCCAGGGCGGGAAGATCGTGGAGGAGCGCGTCCTCCCCGCCCGCCAGCCGGTGACCGTCGGCTCGGGCTCGCGCAACACGATCGCCCTCGCGAAGTCGGAGCTCCCGGAGTCGACGCTCGTCTTCTCCTGGCACGGCGACCGCTACGAGCTGCACTTCGCCGAGCGGACCGAGGGGCGCATCCAGGGCCCGCAGGGCTCGGCCGACTTCGGCGCGCTCGTGTCGCAGGGGCTCGCGAGCCGGCAGCGCGACCGCTACGCGGTCGCCGTGAACGAGGACCAGCGCGGCAAGATCGTCCTCGGCGACGTGACGCTGCTGTGGCAGTTCGTCGAGCCGCCGGTGGCGGCGCCGAGGACCGTGCTCCCGAAGGAGGCCCGGGGCGGGCACTTCGCGAGCCTCGACAAGCTCTTCGGCACCGTGCTCGTCGTCTCGTTCGCGCTCCACACCGGCGCTTACGTCGCGCTCGCGAACGCGGACGTCCCGAAGGAGCTGACGCTCGAGGAGATCCCGGACCGCTACGCGAAGCTCCTCATCCCCGAGCGCCTCCCGAAGCCGCCGACGCCGCCGGAGGAGAGGAAGCCGGAGAAGGCCGCGGAGGAGAAGAGGCCGGCCGAGGAGAAGAAGGCCGAGGAGAAGAAGGCGGAGTCGCCCGAGCAGGTCGCCGCGAAGAAGGCGGCGCGGACCGCCGCGATCGCGAAGGCGGTCCAGTCGAAGGGCATCCTGAAGGTGCTCGGCGCGCTCGGACCCGGCACGGGCGGCAGCGCCGTCGCGGACGTGTTCGGGACCGGCGGCGGCATCGGCGACGTGGCGAGCGCGCTCTCCGGCGCGGGCGGGGTGGCGGTCGCGAACGACCCGGGCGCCGCCGGCGGCCGCAAGGGCGGCGGGCAGGGCGAGGCGGCCTCCATCGGGAGCCTCGCCACCGGGGGCGGCGGCAAGGTGGGCTACGGCGCCAAGACCGAGGTGCGCGTGTCGGGCTCGGTCGCGGCGGAGGAGGCCGAGGTGGACTCGGCCGACATCGACCAGGCGAAGCTCGCCGCCTTCGTGAAGGCGCGCATGGCCGGGATCAAGTCCTGCTACGAGAACGCGCTCAAGCGGAACCCCGGGCTCAAGGGGAAGATCGCGATCCGCTTCACCATCCTCGAGACGGGCGGGCTCGCCGACGTCACCGCGGCGCAGAACGGCCTCGGGTCGTCCGAGGTCGCGGCGTGCATCGTGAACACGATGCGCTCGTGGCGCACGCAGTTCCGGCCGTCGGGTCCGGTCACGGTGGAATACCCGTTCGTCTTCCAGCTGGTGAACTAGCGGAGGCCGCATGAAGTCGCTCCGCCTCGGCGAACTCCGCGAGCTCCTGCAGGGCCCGGCGTTCTGCGCGTGGTGGACGGAGCACGCCCGGGCCCTCGCGGCGCTCGACGACGCGCGAGTGCGCCACGAGGATCTCTCGGCCCAGTCCGAGACGATGATGGTCCGCTCCGAGCTCGCGCAGCGCGCGGCCGTCGACGCCTTCGGGCGCGCGGGCGAGGCCGAGGAGGACGGCGCGCGGCTCGCGGCGGAGGCGCAGGGGCTCGAGAACCGCGCGCTGGAGCTCGTCGGCCGCTACGAGGAGCAGCGGTTCCGCACGTCGGACGCCTGGATCCGGCTCGGCGGCGCCGAGCGCCTCGTCGAGGAGCGGCGCGAGGCCGGGCGCGCCCCGGGCGGCCCGAAGGGCCGGGACGGCGCGAGGGCGCGCGCGCACGCGGCGGCCGCCGACGCCGAGCGGCAGCTCCGGGACCTGAAGGATCTCTACGCGCACGAGGACGAGCGCCGGGCGCGGCTGTGGGAGGAGGTCGAGGCGGCCTGGGGCGCGAGCTTCGAGAAGTCCCTGCTCGCGGCCGAGCGCGCCGTCGCCGCGCGCGGCGTGCGGCGCGAGGCCGAGCGGCTGTTCCAGGAGGCGGAGGAGCGGCGCGTCCGCGCGAAGCACCTCGCCGCCGAGGCCGCCGCGGCGAAGCAGGCCCGCGAGGAGGCGGAGGCGCGGCGCGCCGAGCTCCTCGCGCGGACCCGCGCCTTGTTCGGGTGCGCGGCGGGGGACGCGTACCTCTACTGGCGCCACCCGGACGACAAGCGGGCCGCGTTCGCCGTCGCGCTGGCGGACGATCCGGACGGCACGAACCTCGAGGTGAAGGCGCTCGCGGTCTACACGGTGGGACGCCCGCGCGGCGTCGCCTTCCTCGAGCCGGCGCGCGACGGGCTCGCGCCGGGCGCCGACGAGGACGACCACCGGTTCGAGGAGTACTTCCTCGGGCCGCGCAAGGGGATCCGGCGCGACGACGGGGAGCCGTCCTCCGGGGCGGGGACGCCATGACGCAGGACGAGAAGCTCGAGGTGCTGCGGCGCTCGCCGCTCTTCGAGATGCTGTCCGAGGCCGAGCTGCGGGTGCTCGCCGAGCTCTCGCGCGCGCGCACGTTCGCCGCGGGCGAGGTGGTGTTCGGCGAGGGCGACGCGGGCGACGCGCTGTTCGTCCTCGCGAAGGGGGAGGTCGAGGTCCTCGCGAACGGCGCGGGCGCCGACCCGCTCGCGCTCCTGTCGGCGCCCGACGCGTTCGGCGAGATGTCGCTCATCGACCGGGAGGTCCGCTCCGCGACGGTGCGCGCCCGGACGGCGTGCACGGCGCTCCAGCTCGGGGCGGAGAACTTCACCGCCTTCCGCAAGCGGTCCCGGGACGGGTTCACGCTGTTCCTCGTGAACGTCGCCCGCGTCCTCTCCAGCCGGCTCCGCGAGGCGAACCGCAGGCTCGCGGGCCGCACGTAGCCGGGGATGCCATGAACGCCTTCCTCCTCGCCGTCGCCGCCGGGGCGGCCGGCTTCTCGAGCTTCCCGCGCGACGCGGGCGGCAAGATCTCGAACGGCGCGATCGGCGCGAGCCTGGGCGGGGCGCCCGCGGTGATCGTCGCCGCCGGGGATCGCGTGGCCGCGTTCCGCGCCGACGGCAGCCCCGCCGGCCTCACGATCTCCCTCGCCGGCGACACCGCGGCCGGCGCCCCCGCGGCCGCGGACATGGACGGCGACGGGCGGCTCGAGGTGGCGGTGGCGACGACCTCCGGCAAGCTCCACCTGTGGAGCGGCGCCCCGGTGAGCGGGTTCCCCGTGAAGCTCGGCGCCCCGATCCAGGCGGGGGCGTCCTTCGGCGACGTCGACGGCGACGGCCGGCCGGAGCTGCTCGTGGGCGACGTGAAGGGGCGCGTCCACGCCTTCAAGAAGAACGGCCGCGAGCTGACCGGCTGGCCCGCGACGCTGCCCGGGTGCGTCGTCACGAGCACGGTCTCCACCGCGGTCTTCGCCGGCGGCCGCTCCGTCGCGGTCGGCTGCGAGGACGGCCGGGTCCACGTGCTCGACGCGGGGGGCCGGCCGCGCCCCGGATTTCCGCTCGTGACGAAGTTCTCGGTGACCGCGGCCCCGGTGTTCGCGGACCTCGACGACGACGGCGAGATGGACCTCCTCGTCGCGAGCCAGGACTTCGGCCTGTACGCCGTCGGCGCGCGGGCGAAGCCGCTCCCCGGCTTCCCGGTGCGGGCGGGCTACCGCCTCTACGAGGGACCGGCGGTGGCGGACCTGGACGGCGATCACCGGCTCGACGTGGTGTTCGCCTCGGCCGACGGCATGGTCCACGCCGTGACCGCGAACGGCGAGAAGCTGCCCGGGTTCCCGGTGCGCGTCGGGTCGCGGATCTTCGGCGGCCCCGCGATCGTGGACCTCGACCGCGACGGCTCGCTCGACGTCGTCGTGGTCACGGCGGACGGCACCGTCGCCGCGATCGACGCGAAGGGGAGGCCGCTCGCCGGGTTCCCCTCCATGCTGTTCGCCACCGACGCGAGCGCGTCGCCGCTCGCCTACGATCTCGCCGGCGACGGGGCCCCGGCCGTGTTCGTCGGGCTGCCGACGGGCCAGCTCCACGCGCTGCGCGCGCAGGAGCTCGGGTCGGCGCCGGGGCGCGTCGTCTGGGCGGGCCCCGGGCGCGATCCGGCGCACTCCGGGCGGTACGGGCCGAACCCGCCGAGCTACAAGGAGCTCGCGATCGCGCCGGCCGAGCCGCGGGCGCTCCAGGGGATGAAGGCGTCCTGGCGCGGCGTCTGGCTCGACGCGGCGCCGGGCGAGACGGTGCCCCCGCCGCGGATCGAGTGGCGGCGGAACGGGAAGGCCGTCCCGGCCCTGGAGGGGAAGCGCGAGGTCCCCCCGGGGACCGCGCGCCGCGGCGAGCGGTGGCGGTTCGTGCTCGCGGCGCCGAAGGGCGACGCGGGCGCGGAGAGCGCCGAGGTCGTCGTGCTGAACACGCCGCCCGGCCAGCCGACGGTCGCGATCGACCCGCCGGTCCCCACGCGCAGCCGCGACGTCCGCGTGAAGATCGAGAAGGCGGCGGCGGATCCGGACGGCGATCCGGTGAGGTACGAGATCTCCTGGCTCCTCGACGGGCTCGAGACCGGCGTCGGCGGCGAGAGCTTCCCGGCCGACCGGCTGCGGCGCGGCGCGCTCGTCACGGCGCGCGTCGTGCCGAGCGACGGCGACTCGGCGGGCCCCGCGGGCGTCGCGCAGGCGCGCGTCGGCGACACGCCGCCCGGGCCCGTGCAGATCGCGCTCGACCCGCAGGCCCCTGCCCGCACGGACGCGATCCGCGCGCGCGTCGAGGCGCCGGCGGTCGATCCCGACGGCGATGCGCTCCGGTACCGGTACGCGTGGAGCGTGGACGGGCGCCCGCTCAACCTGCCGGGCTCGACCTCGGTCCTCCCCGCGGGGCTGTTCCGCAAGCACGAGAAGGTGCAGGTGGAGGTCCGGGCGTTCGACGGTCAGCTCGCGGGGCCGCCCGCGCGCGCCGAGGTCGTGGCGCGCAACTCGCTCCCGACCGCGCCCGCGGTCGAGATCCGTCCGGCGCGCCCGCGCAGGGGCGAGCCGCTCCGCGCCGTCGTCCGCGCGCCGGCCGGGGACGCGGACGGGGATCCCCTGACCTACCGGTTCAGCTGGCGCAAGAACTCGGAGCCGTTCCAGGCGTCGGCCGACGGGCGCGAGGTGCCCGGCGCCGCGGTGGCGCGCGGGGACACGTTCGAGCTGACCGTCGTGGCGAGCGACGGCGAGGCGCTCGGCCCCCCGGCGACCGCGACCGTGTCGGTCGCGAACACCCCGCCGACCCCGCCGCGCGTCGCCATCGAGCCGCGGCGGCCGGTCGGGGGCGACACGCTGAAGCTCGTCGTGCTGGAGCCCGCGAAGGACGCGGACGGCGACCGCGTCACGCTCGGCATCGCCTGGACGCGCGAGGGGAGGCCGACCGGCGCGGGCGCGGAGACGCTCCCGCCCGCGGAGTTCCGCAAGCACGAGCGGGTCCGCCTGGTCGTCACGCCGCGCGACGGCCAGGACCCCGGCGATCCCGCGGCGGACGAGGTCGTGGTGGACGACGCGCCGCCCGGCGCGCCCGTCGTCGCGTTCGCCCCGGATCGCCCCACCGTCACGGCGCCCCTCCAGGCGCTCGTGAAGGTGCCGGCCCGGGATCCGGACGGCGACGAGGTCCGCTACGAGTACCGCTGGCTGCGCGACGGCGAGGCGGTGGCGATGCCCGACGGCACGCCGGCGTCGAGCGGGCCGCCGTTCTGGACCCGGACGAGCGAGGTGCCGGCCGCGCAGCTCAGGAAGGGGCAGCGCTGGACGGTCGAGGTGCGCGCGCACGACGGCGAGAAGGCCGGGCCGGTGGTCCGCGCGACGACGACCGTCGTGAACAGCCCGCCGCCCGCGCCGCGGATCGCGTTCTTCCCGGAGCGCCCGCGCCGCCCGGACGGCATCTCGGTCGCGATCGAGCAGCCGCCCGACGCCGACGGAGACCTCGTGACCTACCGCTACGCCTGGAGCCACGACGGCGAGCGCGTGCAGGCGCCGCCCGACCAGGCGCAGATCCCGCGGAACGTCGCGCGCAAGGGGCAGCGCTGGGTCGTCGAGGTGACGCCGAACGACGGCGAGGTGGACGGCCCGACCGTGCGGCGGGACGTGCTGATCGCGGACGCGGCCCCCGGACCCACGGCGGTGTCGCTGTGCGACGGGCCGGTCCCCGCGGGCACGGTCCTCCAGGCGCGCGTCGCGGTCGCCGCGACCGACCCGGACGGCGACGCGGTGTCCTACCGCCACGAGTGGATGGTGAACGGCAAGCCCGTCCCCGGCGCGTCGGGGCAGGCGCGGCTCGTCGCGCCCCCGCTCCGCAAGCACGACCGGGTGCGGGCGATCGTGACGCCGTGGGACGGCGAGCTCGCCGGGCCGCCCCAGTCCGCCGAGTGCGAGGTCGCGAACACGCCGCCGTCCGCGCCGGTCGCGGAGCTCGAGCCGGCCGAGCCGACCGCGCCGCGCGGCGTCTCCGTCGCGATCAGGAAGCCCTCGACGGACCGGGACGGCGACGCCGTCGTCTACCGCTACGCCTGGTCGCGCGACGGCATCCCGGTGTCGATCGACGGCCCGACCGTCCCGCCCGCCACCCTGCGGAACGGCGAGATCTGGCGCGTCGAGGTCACCCCCTTCGACGGCGAGGAGGAGGGCGAGCGGGTGGTGCTGCAGACGCGGGTGAGGAACACGCCGCCGCCGCCGCCCTCGGTGGCCCTCGTGCCCGCCGCGGCCGCCGCGGGCGAGGCGATCACCTGCGACGCGCGCGCGGGCGAGCGCGACGCGGACCAGGAGCCGATCACCGTGAAGGTGCAGTGGCTGCGGAACGGCCACCCCGAGGCGATCTCCGAGGGGAGCCCGACGCTCCCCGCGGGCGTCGTCCGGCGCGGCGAGACGTGGCGCTGCGAGGCCCGCTCCTCCGACGGCACGGCGGAGAGCGCCCGCGCCGGCGCGGAGCTCACCGTGAGGAACAGCCCGCCCACCGCGCCCCAGGTCGCGATCGAGCCGGAGGGTGCGCGGCGCGGCGACGACCTCTTCTGCCGGGTCGCGACGGCCTCGGCCGACCCGGACGGCGACCCGGTCACCTACGCCTACGCCTGGACCGAGAACGACCGGCCCGCCGCGCCCGGCGCGGATCCCTCGCGCGTCGACGCGGCCCGCGTCGCGAAGGGGAAGCGCTGGAAGTGCACGGTGACGCCGTCCGACGGGACCGCCGCGGGACCCGCGGCGAGCGCGCAGCTCACGGTCCTCAACAGCCCGCCCGGCCCGGCGATCGCGCGCGTGAGCCCGGCGGCGCCGACGGAGGGAGAGCCGATCCGCTGCGAGGTCGTCGCGAAGAGCGAGGATCCCGACGGCGACGCGGTCCGCTACCGGTACGCCTGGCAGCGGAACGGGGCGGCGCAGCCGTTCGCCGACACGTCGCAGGAGGTCCCACCCCGGCTCGTCAAGGCGGGCGATCGCTGGCGCTGCACCGTCACGCCGACGGACGGGACGGACGACGGCCCCACGTCCGGGACCGAGGAGGCCCTGATCACGCCGGGTTCGGCCGAACGCTCGGCTGGGCCCCCCTGAACGCGGGGGCCTGGCGAGCGGTCGCCTCGTTGACTGCTACGCCGCAACCGGGTATCGTCACTGAGCTTTTTTCAGTACGTCGTCCCGAGCGGGGAGTTCCACGTGCGCCTGAAGATCCTCATCGGCCTGGCCGGGTGCGCTCTGCTGGCGCCCCCTGCGAGCGCGCAGAGCTCGACCCAGAAGGTCGCGTCCGACGCCGAGAAGCTCGAGGCGTCCGCGGACCACATCGCCCGGATGAAGTCGGCGCTGAAGCAGGCGCTCGGGCGCGTCGAGGAAGCGCGGAACGAGAAGGACATCGTGAAGCTGAACTGCGTGACCGAGAAGCTCACGCAGATCAAGTCGCTCCTCAAGGTGGCGGAGCAGGCGGACATCTCGCTGCACGAGGCGATCTCGAACCGCGATCCGGGCGCGGAGTCCGAGTTCTCGAAGGTGTCGATCGCGCGGGCCAAGATCGACGCGCTCCGCGGCGAGGCCGACCAGTGCATCGGGCAGCTCGCGTACATCGTCGACGAGAAGACGACCGTCGAGGTGCAGCAGCCCTCGAACCTGCCGGACTCGGGCGGTGACTCGGAGCTGTTCTCCGGCCTGGGTCGTCGCCGGGGCCTGCCGTTCCCCGTGCCTCCGGTGATCCGGCCGCCGCCGGCGAGCCCCGGGGCGCACTAGCAGGCGAACTCGAAGCAGGGGCGGGGCGCTGCCCCGCGGACGCCGCCTCGATCCCGGTGGCGCAGGGAGTCGGAATGAACAGCACCTCGCGAGCGACGGGGCTCCTCGTCGCCCTCCTCGCGCTGGCGGCCGCGCCGGCGGGCGCCAGCCCCGGCAACGGCATCCGGCTCGGCGGCAGCGAGGGCCGGCTGCACCCGTACCTCGATCTCGAGGGGCGCTGGGACTCGAACGTCTTCTTCGCGACGAACCAGACCACGAGCGTGCCGGGCGCGCTGCAGGGCAAGGTCGTCGGCGACCTGATCCTGCACGTCCGGCCCGGGCTCTCCCTGAAGGTACCCGGCGAGCTCGTGGACGTCGACCTCGACGCGAACCTCGACTGGGCGCAGTACCTCGGCGCCCAGGACTCCGCCACGACCGACCTCTCCCAGCTGTACGCCGCCGCCACCCTCGGGCTCGGCGTGAACCGCCGCGGCACGATCGGGCTCGAGCTCGACGATCAGTTCCGCCGCGACCCGAGCACGTCCACCTTCGTCTTCCAGGGCGCGGTCATCTCGAACAAGAACTTCCTCTCGGCGCGCCTGCCCTGGCGGCCGGGCGGCGGCGCGCTCGTCATCGCGCCGACGCTCGACTGGATGCTCGAGACCTTCGAGCCGTTCACCTCCTGCCCGGCGTCGGTGGGCCAGACGAGCTGCGACTCGGCGAAGCTCGGGAAGCTCGGCTACAACGACGTGCGGGCCGGGGCCGAGGCGCGCTGGCAGTTCCTGCCGCGCACGGCGGCGGTGCTCGACGGCGACTGGTTCTCGCGCATCCAGAACGACTCGACGCTCGCGACCGACGTCTCCGGCGTCGAGGCGCGCGCGGGGTTCTCCGGCCTCGTCACGCCGCACGCCGGCGCGACGGTCAAGCTCGGGTACGCCGACACGCTCGGCTCGACGCCCCGGTCCTTCGGGACCGTGCTCGCCACGGTCGAGGGCGAGTGGCTCGCGAGCGACTCCGCCCGGGTCGGCCTCGGGTGGGACCACGGCTTCGGCATGGAGCCGAACACGATCTTCTACCTGTACACCTCCGACCGGATCCGGCTCGGCGCCCGGTACTCGCTCGCGGGGCGCTACGGCGCGAGGCTCGACGGCTCGTGGGAGCGGCGCGCGTACGCCTTCGTGAGCGGCTCGAACACCGCCCAGTTCTACCGGGTCGAGCCCGCCCTCGAGGCGGCGCTCGCGCGCTGGATCAACGCGACGGTGGGCTACGCGTACACGTCCCGCGACTCCAGCTTCACGAGCCAGCCCGGGTACGCCTACTCGAAGCACGAGGCCTGGGTGAGGGTGGTCCTCACGTACTGACGCCCGCGCGCCGGTCTCGCGCCCCCCTCCGTTGACGGCGCGGGCGGCGTGCGCTTACGGTACCGCCGGTCCATGCCGCCGCGCTCCCGCTCCGCCGTCCTCCTCCTCGCCGCCGGCGTGCAGGCGCTCGCGCTCTCCGGCTGCCTCGCGGGGTCCCGCGCCCCCGCGCTGCCGCCCGTGGACGAGGGCGTCCTGCCGCCCGCGACCACGCTCGGCCCCGGCGACGTCATCGAGGTGCGCGTCTACGGCGAGCCCGAGCTGTCCGGCATCTACCAGCTCGGCCGGCTCGGCGACGTGACGTTCCCGCTCTGCCAGCGCGTGGTGCTCGGGGGCCTCTCCGGGAACGGCGCGGCGGACAAGCTCCGCGAGTGCCTCGCCGACGGCTTCATGCGCGACCCGCAGGTCTCCGTCCTCGTGAAGGAGTACAACTCGAAGAAGGTGTTCGTGTTCGGCGAAGTGCAGAAGCCGGGCACGTTCATGTACGAGGACGGGATGTCCATCGTCCAGGCGATCACGGTCGCCGGCGGCTTCACGAAGACCGCCTCCCGGAACTCCACCTCGGTCACGCGCCGCGTGAAGGGGCAGGAGCTGAAGGTGAAGGTGACCGTGGAGGACATCGCGCTCGGGAAGGCGCCGAACTTCACGCTCCAGCCGGGCGACATCGTCTACGTGCCCGAGTCGCTGTTCTGACGGCATGACGGCGCGTCGCGCGCCGCCGCCGCGGGGCGACTCGCTCGCGCGGCTCCGGGCGGAGATCGTGAGCTGCCGCGCGTGCCCGCGGCTCGCCGCGTGGCGCGAGGAGGTCGCGCGCGTGAAGCGGCGCGCGTACCGTGGCGAGGCCTACTGGGGCCGCCCGGTGCCGTCGTTCGGCGATCCCGGCGCGCGGATCGTGCTCGTCGGGCTCGCGCCGGGCGCCCACGGCGCAAACCGCACCGGGCGGATGTTCACGGGCGATCGCTCCGGCGACGTCCTGTACGCCGCGCTCCACCGGGCCGGCCTCGCGAGCCGGCCGACGTCCGTCGCGCGGGACGACGGGCTCGCGCTCAGGGACGCGTGGATCACCGCGGCGTGCCGCTGCGCCCCGCCGCTCAACCGACCCGAGCCGGGGGAGCTCGCGCGGTGCGCGCCGTTCCTCGACCGGGAGCTCGCGCTGCTCGCCGGGGCGCGCGTCGTGGTGGCGCTCGGGGCCGTCGCGTGGACCGCGGTGCTCCGCGCCTTCGCACGGGCGGGGCACGCCCTGCCGCGGCCGGCGCCGCGGTTCGGACACGCCGCCGTCGTCGAGCTGCCCGGCGCGCCCGCGCTCGTCGGGAGCTACCACCCGAGCCGTCAGAACACGCAGACCGGCCGGCTCACGCCGGCGATGCTGGACGCGGCGATCGGGCGGGCCGTCGAGCTCGCGCGGCGGTGAGCCGTTCGCGCGTGGCGGTCCCCATCACAGGCGCGCGTTCGCGAGGACGTCCCAGCCGGCGATCGCCCCGCCGATCTGCTCCGTGATCTTCTCGAACGTGAGCCCGACCGTCTCCATGGGCTTCGCCGATCCGTCCGTTCCCGACACGAGCGAGGACACGGCGACGTTCTGCAGGTCGAACGTCGCGACCGGGTTACCGCTCGCGTCCGTCATGACCACCGACGCCGTCGCGAAGACGCGCCCCTCGGCGGCGGCGAGGAAGAGCGCGGGGGAGCTCGCGTCGAGGGTCCGGGTGACGACGAGCTCCCGGAACGACGCCTTCCCGGCGCCCGCGCCCCCGCCGCTCGTGGTCGTCGTCGTGTTCGTCAGGCCGAACGAGACGGTGAAGACCGGGGACGGCCCGATCGCGCCGGACGTGCCCGGCGCGCCGAGCGAGAAGGTCCCCCTCGCGGCCGGCGGCGTCGGCAGCACGGAGACGGCCCAGGGGCCGGCCTGCGTGGCCGCGAGGCTCGCGCCGGGAGAGAGCTGCACCGTCGGCGTGTTGACGACGTTCACGCTGGGCGTGTTGACGACGTTCACGTCCTTGTCCGTCGCCGCGGCGACGGCGCCCGGAACCGACGCGGCGAGCACCGCGACGCCGAGAGCGAGTGGAAGGGAACGGCGGACCATGGGCGCCTCCTGGGGCGAGGGGAGGCAGGTTCCTGGCCGCGCGTCCGCCCCGCCGCACGACGCCGTTCGGGGAGATCTCCCTCCGGGACGACTGGAACCCCGACGCTGAACGCCGATGGGTGGACGGGCGCGGACGGGGGCACGCGCCGGCGACCGCCGGCCCGGGGTCCGCCGTCCGCGGTTCGTCCGCCCCGCCTGCCCGGCGGTCGCCTTTCGCGCGGCGGGCCGCGTGATCGTCGCGCATCCGCGCTGGCACGCCCCCTGCTGAACGCGCGTGCATGCTCGTGCGCGTGCGCTCGGCGACCGTCCTCGGCGTCACCGCCATCCCGGTGGACGTCGAGGTGGACGCCTCGCAGGGGATGCCGCTCACGCGCGTGGTGGGGCTCCCGGGGACCGGGGTCCAGGAGTCCCGCGTCCGCGTGGCCGCGGCGATCCGGAACCTCGACGTCAAGCTCCCGAGCAAGCGGATCACCGTCAACCTCGCGCCGGGCGACCTGCGCAAGGACGGCCCCGGCTTCGACCTGCCCATCGCGGTCGCGCTCCTCGCCGCGGTCGAGGAGATCCCCGCGGTCGCGCTCGGGGGCGTCCACTTCGTGGGGGAGCTCGCGCTGTCCGGCGAGGTGAAGCCGGTCCGCGGGGTCCTCCCCATCGCCATCGAGGCGCGGCGGGCGGGCGCGAAGGCGATCGTGGTGCCCGAGGCGAACGCGCTCGAGGCGCAGGTCGTCGAGGGGCTCACCGTCCTCGTGGCCCCGCACCTCGGCGACGTCGTCGCGTGGGCGCGCGGTGCGGCGTCCCTTCCGCCGCCGCGCGGCCTCCGGGTCGCGGAGCCCGCGCCGGCGCCCCCGGACCTGTGCGAGGTCGCGGGGCAGGAGCACGCGAAGCGCGCCCTCGAGGTCGCCGCGGCGGGCTGCCACAACCTCCTCATGTTCGGCCCGCCCGGCAGCGGGAAGACGATGCTCGCGCGCCGCCTCCCCGGGATCCTGCCGCCCTTCTCGTTCGAGGAGGCGCTCGAGGCGACGGTGGTCCACAGCGTCGCCGGGCTCACCCGCTACCGCGGGCTCCTCACCGAGCGGCCGTTCCGGGCGCCCCACCACACCGTCTCCGACGCGGGCCTCGTCGGCGGCTCCTCGATCCCGCGCCCCGGCGAGATCTCCCTCGCGCACCGCGGCGTCCTGTTCCTCGACGAGCTCCCCGAGTTCCGGCGGCACGTCCTCGAGGCGATGCGCCAGCCGCTCGAGGACGGGGAGGTGGTGCTCGCCCGCGCCGGGCGGAACGTGACCTACCCGGCGGACGTCATGCTCGTCGCCGCGATGAACCCGTGCCCGTGCGGCCACCATGGGGCGGCGACGCGCCGGTGCCGCTGCACGGCGCACGAGCTCGTGGCCTACCGGCGCCGCATCTCGGGCCCGCTGGTGGACCGCATCGACGTCCACGTGGACGTGCCTTCGGTCGCGCCGGCGCTGCTCGGGACGAGCGGCGGCGAGCCGACCTCGGTGGTGCGCGAGCGGGTGCTCCGGGCGCGCGCGCTGCAGACCGCGCGCGGCGGGCGCCCCAACGCCCGCCTCCGCGGCGCGGCCCTCCGGCGGTTCTGCACGCCCGACGACGGCGGGCGGCGGCTCCTCGCCGCCGCGGTCGAGCGGCTCGGCCTGTCGGCGCGCGGCCACGACAAGGTGCTCCGGATCGCACGCACCATCGCGGACCTCGCGGGCTCGGAGGCGGTCCGCGCGGAGCACGTCGGCGAGGCCATCCAGTACCGCGCGCTGGACCGGCCTCTCGCGTGAAGGACGCGCCGCCGATCCCGGCGGCGACGAACGGCCCCGCGGGGCGAGACGAAGGCGGAGGACGGATGAGCAAGCTCACGGAGAAGGCGAAGGCGATCGCCCAGGCGGTCCTGGGGATCGAGAAGCAGTTCGGGAAGGGCGCGATCATGCGGCTCGGCGACGGCGTCGAGCCGGCGCCGGTGGCGGTCGTGCCGACCGGCTCCATCGGGCTCGACCTCGCGCTCGGGGTGGGGGGGCTCCCGCGCGGCCGGGTGGTGGAGATCTACGGCCCGGAGTCCTCCGGCAAGACGACGCTCGCGCTCCACGCCATCGCCGAGGTGCAGCGGCAGGGCGGGATCGCCGCCTTCGTCGACGCCGAGCACGCGCTCGACATCACCTACGCGCGCAAGCTCGGGGTGAGCCTCGCGGACCTGCTCGTGTCCCAGCCCGACACGGGCGAGCAGGCGCTCGAGATCTCCGAGCAGCTCGTGCGGTCGGGGGCGTGCGACCTCGTCGTCGTCGACTCGGTCGCGGCCCTCGTCCCGAAGGCCGAGATCGAGGGCGAGATGGGCGATCCGCACATGGGCGTCCAGGCGCGGCTCATGAGCCAGGCGATGCGGAAGCTCACGTCCGTCGTCTCGCGGAACCAGTCCATCGTCATCTTCATCAACCAGATCCGGATGAAGATCGGGATCGTGTTCGGGAACCCCGAGACCACGACCGGCGGCAACGCGCTCAAGTTCTACGCCTCCGTCCGGCTCGACATCCGCCGCATCGGCCAGGTGAAGGACGGCGAGCAGGTGATCGGGAGCCGGACGCGCGTGAAGGTGGTGAAGAACAAGGTCGCGCCGCCCTTCCGCGAGGCGGAGTTCGACGTCCGCTACGGCGTCGGGGTGGACCGGCACGCGGAGGCGCTCGACCTCGCCGTCGAGCGCGGGATCGTCGAGAAGTCCGGCGCGCACTTCGCGCTCGACGGCGAGCGCATCGGCCAGGGCCGCGAGCGCGCCATCGAGTGGCTGCGCGCGAACCCGGAGGCGTTCGAGCGGCTCGTCGCGCGGCTGCGCGAGCACGCGCCCGCCGCGCCGGCGATGGTCGCGGCGGAGCCGGCCGCGGCGGCGGGGTAACGGACGCGCCGCGCGCCGATCCGGGACCCCGCGAGTCCCCGCCCTCAGAAGAAGAAGTACCGGAGGGTGATGTTCGTCACCCAGCGCGCCCCGTTCGCCATCGCCGTGGTCTCGAGGCCGCCGATGTCGAACGGGTGCCCGAAGTGCACGCGGAGGAGGAGGGGGCCGAAGAAGACGTTCACGCCGAGGACGCCGGTGAGCGTCCGGGCGTCCCACGCGCCCGGCTCGATGCACGTGTTGCGGTCGCGCGTCGTGGTCCGGCAGACGCCGTCGAACGCCGGCGTCGTGCGGTACTGGTTGTACACGCCGCCGAAGTCCATGCCGGCGACGCCCATCACGCCGTCGAAGATGGCGAGCCGGAGGATGGGGTCGAGCGGGACCCTCAGCTCCGCGTTCGTCACCCAGTAGTTCCGGCCGATGAGGTCCTCGGTGTCGAACGGGTAGAAGCCGCGCAGGTTGTCCGCCGAGGAGAGCCACCACGTCTTCTCCCAGGTCCGCCCGACGGCGTTCGGCGCGAAGCTGTTGCCCGCCGACGCGCGGAAGCTGATGGTCGCGCGCCCGGAGATCTGGAAGAACTGCTGCGCGTCGAGGTGCGTGAACGCGTGGAACGCGCCGAGGTCGGCGAGGACCCCGCCGCCGACCTCGAGGAGCAGGGAGTGGCCGGCGAGCGGTCCGGCCATCGAGTAGCGGATCGTGTCGTAGCCGAACCGGACCGTGGGCGAGAGGGTGGGGTGGAACCCGCCGTTCACGTCGTGCCAGTCCTGCAGGCTCGCGTACCCGGTGGACCCGTCGAAGGAGTTGTTGCACCTGAGCTCGGGGAGCGTCCCGGGAGCGGGGGGAGAGAAGTTCACGGGGCAGTAGCGCTGCACGCCGCCGGCGGTCAGCTCGAGCTCGAACCGGCGGAAGCGGTCGAGCGGGTACTGGAGCGCGCCGACCACGCCGACGTCGCGCTGGTAGTACGCGACGTTCCGGTCGCGGGTGTCGAGGTTCTGCTGCACGAAGTGGAAGGCGCCGACCGTCCACGGGATGCGGGAGGCGCGGTCCTGGTACAGGACGAGCGCCTGCGTGTACTGGACGGAGCCCAGGACGGCGAGGTCCAGGAACAGGATCCGATCGCGCAGCATGTCGGAGAAGAGGACCGCGGCGCGGCCGGCGACGGTGCTGCCGCCGCCGCCGCCGTAGACCATCCCGTTCTCCGGCTTCCAGTTCTTGAGGGCGAGCGGGTCGTACACCGTCGAGTCCGTCGGGAAGTCGGCGAGCGGGATCTCCATCACGTCGCCCTTCGGCGGGGCCACGGGGATGGTGGCGCTCTCGAGCCAGGCGACCTTCGGGACCTCCACCACCTTGAACTCGCCGCCGTAGAAGGTGGCGGCGAGGACGCCGCGCCCCTTGGGCGCGAGCGCCGGGTTCGTGAGGCCGGTGGAGAAGTCGGTGATCTGCTGGGTCGTCCCGTTCTTGAGGAGGTAGAGGTCGGTCTTGCCGCCCGCGTCCGAGGAGAAGAGGACCGAGCCGTCGCCGACGGGCCACGGGTGGCGGTCGGTCGAGGGCGCCGTCGTGAGGCGCGTGAGGGCGCCGCTCGCGGGGTCGAGGCGGAAGAGGTTCGACCGGCCGTGATCGGTCGCGTCGGAGCTGAGGTAGATGCCCTCCGAGGACCAGGCGAGATCGCGCTTCGCGTAGGGGTCGTTCGTGAGCCGCCGCGCCGTCCCGCCCCGGAGCGAGACGACGTAGACGTCCTGCTGCCCGTCGCGCGCGACGCCGACGAACGCGAGCTCCTTCACGTCGGGCGAGAGGGCGGGATCGCCGACCTGGATGAAGCGCGGGCTCCCGTCGGGCGGCCGGACGTCGAGGGTGCGCCGGTGCCCGAGCTCGATCCGGGGCGCCTTCCCCTCCTGCACGACGTGCTTGAAGGGCTGCAGGTACACGCGGTCGCCCTCGCCGTCCTGCGCGGCGAACACCGCGAGCCCCGGCCCGATCGCCGCCACGGAGTGGTCGATGGGGTGGAGCGACTCCATCCCGGGGACGCTGTCCGCGCCGATCTCGACCGCGCCCTTCGGGTTGCGGATGTCCGCGATGTACATGCGGGCGCGCCCCCGCTCGCGATCGATGCCGCGGACGACGATGAGGTTGCCGTCCGGGGAGGCGTGGAAGTCCTCCGGCTCGCTCGGGAACCCGCGAAGCTCCCGGAGCTGCGGCAGGTCCTGGCGGGCGCGCAGGTACTCCGGGTAGTACCGGCGCTTCATCCACGCCTTCCAGCGCCCCTCCACCTGCTCGAGCGGCTCGTTCAGGACGCGCCGCACGAGCGTCGCGAAGACGCGCGATCCCGACGCGCCGCCGCCTCCCGACTGCCGATCGCCCTCGGTCATGAGGAAGGCGTTCTCGAGGAAGGCCTGGATCTTCTCCTTCCCGTACACGTCGGCGATGAACGCGATGCGCGTCTGCCCGAGCTTGTAGGTCGGGATGTACCCGCGGATCCGGTCCTCGGCGAAGGGCAGCACCTCGTACCCCTTCTTCGGATCCGGGTTCCACACGAGGTCGCGCATGTAGAGGTCGGTCTCGGTGTCGATCCCGCCCTTCGAGTAGTACTCGGCGATGCCCTCGACGAACCAGAGCGGCAGCAGGTTCATGGCGGCCGACTCGTTGCCGCCCTCCGCCTGGTCGAGCTTCTGGATGGTGAACTGGTGCACCATCTCGTGCGTCGACACCTCGACGAACCGCTCGTGGTCGCCGAAGTACGGCACCGTCATCTTGAGGTCCTGCGGCGACGTGACGCCGAGGACGCCCTCGCTCACCTCGAAGACGTTCTGCGTCTGGAACTCGCGCTGGGTGGCGTAGAGGATGTACGGGATGCGCTTCGTCGGGCTGTAGTGGAACTGGTCGACGAGGCGCGCGTACGCGCTCTGGATCGCCGGCAGCGCACGCCGGGCCTGCGCGAGCTCGTTCTTGTAGTAGTAGAGCCGGATCCCGCCGGCGCCGCCGCCGGGCGCGGGGACGTCGATGTACTCCCAGTTGAACCCGTACCAGGCGACCTGGTTCTGGCCGGGCCGCTCCGGGAGCACGAACTGCTGCTGGAGCCCCGGTCGCTCCTTGCCCACCATGAGGTCCATGGTCCGGAGGGAGTCCCCGATGGAGGGTGGCCGGAGCGACAGCTCCTGCGCGGCGGCCGCGACCGGCGAGAGGCAGAGCAGCGCGAGGAGGGTCCTTCTCATCCGAGAGACGTTACGTAGACCTCGCTCCCGCGGCGAGCAACTCCGAAGGATGCAGCCCGTGCGACCCGCGCTCACGGGGCGTCTCGGCCGGCGGGTGGGACCGCGCGGATCGCCCACCTCCGGCCGCCTGCCACGAGGACGAACGCCTGCGACCCGGGAGGGTCTTCCTCGAGGGCCATCCCGAGCGCGATCTGCGCCGCGCGCGCGAACCGCGCGGGCCGCCCGCGCGACACCGTGCAGCGGAGCACGCCGTCCGGCCCGACGCGAAGCGTCGCCGGGTCGAGCGGCTCGCGCGAGCCGTCCGAGAGGGAGAGGGTCGGCATCGAAACCCCGTCCCCAGCGCCGACGGCGCGGACGATCCAGGGCGTCTCCTCGACCGCCACGTACGCGCTCTCCCGCCCCACGCGCACGGTCCACCGGCCGCCGTCGGCCGGCGCGAGCGATCGCCAGAGGACCTCGAGCGTCCGCGCGTGGGCGATCGGCTCGCCGCGGTGCAGGAACCGGCCCTCGTCGTCGATGGAGAGCCCGCTCGACGAGCGCAGCCGCTCGAGCTCGGCCTCGGAGAGTGGCACGGGCTGATCATAGGTCGGGACGCGTGTGGGTGTGCGGGCGTCGAGGTCGGCAGGGGCGTCGGGAGCGGCGCGCGGGTCGAGGTCGGGGGGCGGGATCGGGGTCGGCGGTCGAGGTCGAATTCGGGTCGGGTCGGGTCGCGGTCGAGGTAAACATCGCGTTCCCGTTTCCGGACTCGGCGGTTGCGCCCCCCGAAGCGCGGCTGTACACCCCCGCGCGTGCCCCGCGTCGAGCCGGTCGTCCGGATCCGCTGCCCTCCCGAGAGCGAGGCCCGCTGCGTCGCCGCCCTCGCCCGCGCGGGGTTCGCCGCGGAGCGGTCCCTCACCTGGCTCGTCGTTCGCGACGCGTCCCCGGACGCCGTGAACGACGCGCTCGCGGCCGGGGGCGCCGATCCGCGGACGGCGGTGCGCGCGAGGATCGGGCAGCTCGTCGGGTGGCTCCTCGACCGGCAGGGCGCGGTCCAGGGGCGCGGCCCGAACCTCACCGCGCTCGTGTCGCGCGTCCTCGAGGAGGGCGGTCTCGCCGCGCGCTACCGGCCCCGCCCGGAGCCCGCGCTGCTCGCGGCGTCGGCGGCGGTGTACGAGCACCTCATGGCGACGGGCGCGGGGTTCGTCTCGTGGGACCGCTTCGTCGAGCTGTTCTGCGAGGAGCGGCCGCCGGCCGCCTGAGCCCCCGCCGCGCGTCACCGCGTCGCGAGCCGCAGCAGGTTCAGCGCCTCGTACGCGGCGATCCGGCGGATCCGCTCGCGGTCGCCCCGGTAGAGCCGCTCCGCCGCGGTGGTCCCCCGCGGCCCCGCGAGCGCGAGGTGGACCGTCCCCACCGGCTTCTCCGGCGTCCCGCCCGTCGGTCCGGCGATCCCGGTGATCCCGATGCCCCACGTCGCCCCGCCCGTGCGCCGCGCGCCCTCGGCGAGCGCCCGCGCGACCGCCGCGGAGACCGCGCCGTGCGCGGCGAGCACCTCCGCGGGCACGCCGAGGATCCGCTCCTTCATGGAGTTCGCGTACGCGACGACGCCGAGCTCGAACACCGCCGACGACCCGGACACGCGGGTGAGCAGCTCCGCCGTGAGCCCTCCCGTGCAGCTCTCCGCGATCGCCACCCGCTCGCCCCGCGCGGCGAGCCCGGCGACGACGAGGCCCGCGAGCTCGTCCTTCCCCTCGGCGAAGATCTGATCGCCGAAGATCTCGCGCACGGCGGCGAGGATGCGGTCGGCGTGCGCCTGGGCGTCCGGGCCCGCGACCGACCACTTCACGTGGATCTCCGGCCAGTGCGCGCGGAAGCCGAAGCGGACCCCGGCGTTCGCGGGATCGTCCATCACCGGCCGCATCGCGTGATCCGCGTGCGACTCCGCCACCGAGAAGAGCTTCACGAGCCGCGCCGCGATCCCCGCCGCGCCGGTCCGCGCCGCGATGCGCGGGAGGAGCCACTCCTCGCAGAGCCCCCGGAACTCGGGCGGCGGTCCGGGGAAGCACACGACGAGCGCGCGCCCGATGGTCGCCGCGAACCCGGGCGCGGTGCCGTGCCGGTTCGCGATCACCTCGGCGCCCCGGGGCACGCGCGCCTGCTTCGCGTTGTTCGGCGTCATCGTCCGCCCGAACTTCCGGAACCGCTCCTCGATGGTGCGGAGCGTCGCCTCGTCCACGACGAGGGGCACACCCGCCGCCGCCGCCACCCGCTCGGCGGTGAGGTCGTCCTCGGTGGGCCCGAGCCCGCCGCACATGACGACGACGTCCGCCCGCGCCGTCATGTCGCGCAGGGCGGCGTCGAGGTCGTCCCGGTCGTCGCCCACGAGGAGCTTGCGGCGGACCATGACGCCGAGGTCCCAGAGCCGGTCCATGAGCCAGGGCGAGTTCGTGTCGACGACCTGCCCGGTGAGGAGCTCGTCCCCGGTGGCGAGGATCTCGACGTGCACGGTCACGGCAGCACCCGCAGGAGGCGGAGGGCCTGGATCGCGCCCCACCCCCAGATCCCGGCGGCGACGTCGTCCATCACGACGCCGAAGCCGTTCTTCACGCGGTCGAAGGCGGAGGCCGGCCACGGCTTCAGGACGTCGAAGATCCGGAACAGCACGAACCCGGCCGCGACCGCCTGCCAGGAGAAGGGCACGAGCGCGAGCGTCACGAGGTAGCCGGCGACCTCGTCGATCACGATCGGCGAGGCGTCCGCGACGCCCCAGTACCGTCCGGCCCGCTCCGCGGCGAGCGACCCGAGCGCGACGAGCGCCGCCGTGAAGGCGACGTAGCCTCCCGGCCCGAGCCGCGACAGGGCGAGGTAGAGCGGGATCGCGCCGAGCGTGCCGACGGTCCCGGGCGCGACGGGCGAAAACCCGCACGGGCCCCACGCGGCGAGGAGCACCCAGGGCCCGGGGCGGGCGGCCGGCCGGACCCCCTTGCGGGCGGCGTACCGGGCGAAGGGAGTCGCGGTCACGCCCTAGATGTACTCGTCCTGCTCTTCCTTGTCGTCCCCGCTCTCGACGTCCTCCTCGTCCGGCTCGAGCGCCTCGTCGGCCGCGAGCTCGGCGCGGACGGAGGCGGGGAGCCGCGCCGCGTCGCGCGCCGGGCGCGCCTTCGAGATCAGGGACTCCGCGATCCCCATGGCGATGTAGGCGGCCATGTAGACGACGAGGACGAACGAGGCGCGCGTCGCGATCCCGACCGCGACGCCGGCGACCGAGAGGAACAGGAAGAACGCGAGGCTCTTCGGCGAGAGGTGGAGGTCCTTGAACGTCCGGTAGCGGACGGTCGAGACCATGAGGAACGAGAGCAGGAGCACGACGATCGCGATCGGCGCGTGCGTCGCGGCGTCGGTCGTCGAGCCGAACTGGCGGTAGTGCGCGATCACGAGCGCGACGATCGCCCCCGCCGCGAGCGGGATGGGGAGCCCGACGAAGAAGCGCGACGAGCCCTTGTCGCCGCGCGCCGCGAGGACGTTGAAGCGCGCGAGCCGGAGCGCGCCGCACGCGGCGAACGAGAACGAGACGAACATCCCGACGAGCCCCAGGGAGGAGAGCGCCCACTTGTACACGAGGAGGGCGGGGGCCGCGCCGAAGGAGATGACGTCGGCGAGGCTGTCGAGCTGGACGCCGAAGTCGGACTGCGTCTTCGTCATCCGCGCGACGCGCCCGTCGAAGCCGTCGAAGAACATCGCGAAGAAGATCGCGAGGGCGGCCTGGTAGAGCTGCTGGGGCGTCGCGTCCCCGGCGCAGAGCACGAGCGCGTAGAAGCCCAGGAAGATCGACGAGACCGTGAAGAGGTTCGGGAGGACGAACATCGCCTTGCGCAGGTTGATCTGCATGCTCGGCCCGTGCCTCCCAGCCGCCTTCGTCGCCCCGCGGAGCAGCCGCGCGACCGCCCGGCGGGGCGGAAGTGCCCAAGGCTGTCACGCGAGGCGGTTCTTGTCGAGGGCCGCCGCCCTGTCAACCTGGGGATCAGCGCGTCGCGGCGCAGGGCGCGCGAGCGGTCTCGCCGCGCCCGAGCTCCACGCGCGCGCCGGACCCGCAGTCGACCCAGAACACCGGGTCCGTCCACCAGCGGTTCACCTGCGCCGTCGCGTGCGCGCCGCCGGCGAGGACGAGCCCCGGTCCGCGCCCGGCGCACAGGTTCCCCGAGAGCTCCGCCGCCGCGCCGTCCACGAGGACGAGGCAGCCCGCGCTGCCGCCCGCCGCGTCGACGCCCGAGAGCGAGAGCCGTCCGCCGGACGCCTCCACCGCCGCGCCCGCGCACCCGACGAGCGTCGCGCCGTGCAGCCGCGCCGTCGCGCGGTTCACCTGCAGGCAATCGCCGAGGAAGCCCTGCGTCTCCGTCGCGCCCGCCACCGTCACCTCGACGCCGTCGAGGCGGCCGCCGCCCGAGACCGAGATGCCGGAGGGCCCCGGCCTTCGCAGGACCACGCCCTCGAGCGAGGCCGAACCGCCCGCGACCGAGAGGCCCGCCTCGCGCGCGGGGCCCACGATCGCGAGGCGCCGGAGCGAGACCGCCCCCCCGAGGATCCCGACGCCGGCGAGCTTCCCGCGCGCGCTGCCGCCGTCGAGCGCGACCTCGCCGCTCCGGACGAGGAGCCCGTACTTGCCTCCGGAGAGGTCCACGCCGCGCCCCTCCAGGCGGCCGCCGTCCACGTACGCGCCGCAGGAGCCCGCCGCGAGCGCGACGTCGTCGAGGCGCGCGACGCCGCGCTCGACCTTGAGGGCGCTGCGCTCCGGACCGGCGCGGATCGAGAGGCCCGCGAGCGCCGCGTCGCCCGACACGACCAGGCCGTCCTCGCCCTCCCGCGCGACGACGGAGGTCCTGCTCGCCCCCGCCCCGGAGATGGTCACGCCGGCGACGGTCCCGAGGGAGCCGCGGTGCTCGCCGGGGCCGAGCCGGATCGCGTCGCCGGGCCGCGCGCGCGCCAGCGCGGCGGCGAGATCGCCGCCCGCCGGCACGTCGATCGTCACCCCCGAGATCAGAAGCGCGAGGGCCACTTCCATGACGCACGTCATTTCGACTCCGAGTCCCGAGGCCCCTGGTTGACCGCGCGCGCCGCCGGCTGATACGGGATGGAGTATCCGCCGGCGCGCGCCGCCGGTGAACGACCTCGGGGGAGCGGGTGTGGGATCAGGCGCCCCGGCGCACGCCGCCCGGGGCGCCTTCTTCTCTCCGCGGCCGGTTGCGCGCCAGCTAGAGCCCCGCCATCCCGTGGCTCGGCGCGACCCCGAGCCACGGCAGCGGATCCTTCGCCTCGCCGCCGAGCCACACCTCGAAGTGCAGGTGCGGGCCCGTCGCGAGCCCGGTCATCCCCACGAGCCCGAGCGGCCGGCCCGCGTCCACCTCGTCCCCCGGCGCGCAGAGGATCGCGGAGAGGTGGCTGTAGCGGGTCGTGACGTCGCCCGGGTGGCGCACCTCGACCATGAGGCCGTAGCCGCCCGTCCAGCCCGCGCGGACGACCCAGCCCGCCGCCGCCGCCGAGACGACGCGCCCGGGCGCGGCGGCGAGGTCGACGCCGTAGTGCATCCGGCGCTTTCCCTCGAGCGGGTGCATCCGCATCCCGAACAACGAGGAGAGGCCGGCCTGCTCGACCGGCCAGCGGAGCCTCGCCGGCGGCGGCTTCGCGAAGAGCGCGAAGCCGAGCGCGCGCGCCGCGTCGATGCGGCGGCCGAAGCGCCGCGCGCGGGACTCGACGAGCGCGGCGAGCTCGGCCGGCGGCTCGCCGTAGCGGCGCCGGTCGAAGTCCCACTCCGCGTCGACGGTCACGCGCGCGCGCACGAGCTCGAGGAGCGGCGTCTGCGGGAGCGCCCGCCCGAGGTAGCGATCGAGCTCCTGCGCGAGCGCGCGCCAGGCCTGGGCGGCCTCGTCCGGGAAGCCGTGCTGGGCGCCGAGGCGCCCGCGGCGGCCGCGCGCCTCGATCGCGAACCGCACGAGGGTCGCGTCGATGGGCGGGCCGACCGGCAGCTCGGTGGCGAACGCCTCGGGCGCGGGCACCGCGACGGGCGGCTGGACGGGCCCCTCCGGCTCCGCGGGCGGCAGCGGGGACACGACGGCGGCGGCGAGGAGCCCGGCGTCGTCGAACGACATCTTCTGCGCGGGCGTCCTGCAGCCCGCGGCGCCGGACGCGAGCGCGAGCGCCGCGGCGAGCGCGGCGGGCGCGGCGGGGACGCGAACGGACGGCGGGCTCGAGCGCACCGCCCGCGGATGTTAGCACGCGGGTTCCGGACCGCCCGTCGCCTGCCCGCGGGATATCGCGGGTGGGAGACGGTGCGAGGCGTGCCGGCGGGACGCGCCGCCCGATCAGGCGGCGACCGCGCGCGCGACGCGCCGGATCGCCTCGTCCACGTCCACGCGCGGCACGTCGAGGTGCGTGACGAACCGCAGCACGTCCGGCCGCGAGCCCTCCGGGTTCGCGAGGACGCCCTCCTTCGCGAGCCGCGCCGAGACCTCCGCCGCGTCCCTTCCCGGGAAGGCGGCGAAGACGAGGTTCGTGTCCACCGGGAACAGGAGCCTCGCGCCCGCGGCGACGAGGCCGTCGGCCAGGCGGCGGGCGTTCTCGTGGTCCTCCCCGAGGCGCGCCACGTGGTGGTCGAGCGCGTGCAGGCCCGCGGCGGCGAGGACGCCGGCCTGGCGCATCCCGCCCCCGAGCCGCTTGCGGAGGCGCCGGGCGTCGGCGACGAGGTCCCTCCCGCCGGAGATGACCGAGCCCGCCGGCGCGCCGAGCCCCTTCGACAGGCAGACCGAGACGAGCGTCGCCTCGCGCGCGTAGGCGTCCGGCGCGACGCCGGTCGCGGCGCACGCGTGCCAGAGCCGGGCGCCGTCCATGTAGAGGTGCAGGCCGCGCCGGCGCGCGAGCTCGCCGAGCGCGCGGACGCGCTCGAGCGGGTAGACGGCGCCGCCCCCGCGGTTGTGCGTGTTCTCGACCTCGACGACGCGCGTCCGCGGGTACACGTCGGCGGCGGGGCGGATCATCGCCTCGACCGAGCCCGGGTCGAGCAGGCCGCGCTCCGCGGCGATCGTCCGGGCCTGGACGCCCCAGAGCGCCGCGAGCGCCCCCGCCTCGAAGGAGATGCAGTGGGCGCCCGCGTCGCAGACGATCTCGTCGCCGGGCCGGGTGAGGACGCCGAGCGAGACCTGGTTCGCCATCGTGCCGGAGGGGACGAAGAGCCCGGCCTCCTTCCCGAGCAGCGCGGCGACGCGCTCCTGGAGCCGGTTCACGGTGGGGTCCTCGCCGTAGACGTCGTCGCCCACCTCGGCGCGGGCCATCGCCTCGCGCATCGCGGGGGTGGGCTTCGTCACGGTGTCGGAGCGGAGGTCGATGAGCTTCATGGCGGCGGATGCTAGCACCCGGGCCCCGGGCCGCGGGATCCCGTCGGGCCCCGGCCGGGCGCGGCCCGGCCGGGCCGGCGAGCGCACGGATCGCGGCGCCGCGCGCGCGGCGGGCAGGCGTTATGAGCCGATCGCCGAGGAGGAGAGATGCCGAGACGGATCGAGTACGACCGCGTCGCGCCCGGCGCGATGCAGGCGATGCGCAGGATGGAGGGCTACGTGCGGACGTGCGGGCTCGAGCACGACCTGCTCGAGCTCGTGAAGCTCCGGGCGTCGTACCTGAACGGCTGCGCGTACTGCGTCGACATGCACTCGAAGGACGCGCGCGCGGCAGGCGAGTCGGAGCAGCGGATCTACGCCGTCCCCGTCTGGCGCGAGACGCCGTTCTTCACCGAGCGCGAGCGCGCCGCGCTGGCGTGGACGGAGGCGGTGACGGAGGTCGGCCGCGCCGGCGTACCGGACGCGCTGTTCGAGGAGGTGCGGGCCCACTTCACGGACGAGGAGCTCGTGAACCTCACCGTGGCGGTCATCACCATCAACGGGTGGAACCGGCTCGCCGTGAGCTTCCGGGTCGAGCCGGGGTCGTACCGGCCGCAGCCGGCCGCGCATCCGACCGCGGACGGCCCGGGGCCCGTCGCGCCCCGGTGAATGCGCCGGCCCCGCGGAGACGACGGATCGGGCGCCCGCCGGTGCTAGCATCCGCGCCGATGCCGACGCCGTCTCGAGCGAGGAGCCGCGCCCGGCCGCGCGCGCCGTCCGGCGAGCGGCGCGCCCGGGCCGCCCAGATCGTGGACCGGCTCGAGCGCGCCATGCCGGACGTCCGGATCGCGCTCGAGTTCGGCGACGACGTGCAGCTCCTCGTCTCGGTGATCCTCTCGGCCCAGTCGACCGACGCGGGCGTGAACCGCGCGACGCCCGCGCTCTTCGCGCGGTACCCGGACGCGGCCGCCTACGCCGCCGCGCGGCCGGAGGACCTCTGGCCGTACATCCAGCGCCTCGGGCTCTTCCGGAACAAGGCGAACGCGATCGTCGCGGCGATGAAGGCGATCGCGGCCGAGCACGGCGGGCGCGTGCCGCGGACGCGCGAGGCGCTCGAGGCCCTGCCCGGCGTCGGGCGCAAGACCGCGGGGGTCGTGCTCGTGCACCTCGGCGCCGCGCACGCGTTCCCGGTGGACACGCACGTCGGCCGCGTGTCGCGCCGGCTCGGGCTCACCCGCCACGAGGACCCGTCGAAGGTGGAGCGGGACCTCGAGGCGCTCCTGCCCGAGGAGCGCTGGGCGAAGGGACACCAGCTGTTCGTCTGGCACGGCCGGCGGACCTGCATCGCGCGGGCGCCCGCCTGCTCGCGCTGCGCCGTGGAGGACCTCTGCCCGAAGCGGGGGGTGCCGCGGGCGATGCGGCGGTGAGGGCGCCGAGCCCGCGTCGCGCGAGCGCCGCGCCGGACGCCCTCGAGCACGATGGGGCGAAAGCGCCTCTTCACCGCTCCCCGGCTTGCCTTGCGGCCTCGCGCGGCTAAGCGAGTCGCGCCCCGCGATCGAAGCCGTCTCAACCCGCGGGGCGAGGAGCGAGTCATGGCGACCGTCGAGAAGCCGCTTCAGCAGAAGAAGGCGCAGATCAGGACGGAGATCGAGAAGACCTTCGGGAAGGTGCCGAGCTGGGTCGAGGAGATGCCGGACTCGGCGCTGGAAGGGTTCTGGAGCATGATGCGCGACTTCCAGCTCGGCGAGACCGCGATCCCGAACAAGTACAAGGAGCTCATCGGGCTCGGCGTGTCGGGGGCGACGCGGTGCCGCTACTGCACGCTCTTCCACACGGAGGCGGCGAAGCTGTTCGGGGCGACCGACCAGGAGATCGCCGAGGCCGCGATGATGGCGGCGCACACCATGGGCGCGAGCACCTTCCTGAACTCGGTCCAGACCGACTACGACCAGTTCCGGCGCGAGACGCTCGAGGCGATCCAGTACGTGCGCAAGCACTCGCCGGAGCTGCAGCAGGGGGGCCCGAGCAGCGGAAGCCGCGCGCATGCGTGACGCCGCGGACGTTCTCCGGTCCGACGGGCTGATCCGCCGCGACGCAGACCGGGACCGCACGACCGCGCGGTGGCAGGCCGCGATGGCGCGCGCGGCGCTCCGGCTGCAGCGCTCCGGCGCGCGGTGGAAGGACCTGCGCATCCCGGTCGCGTCGGCGCTCCTCGAGCGCTATCCCGCCGCGACGGACGAGGACCTCGCCGCGCTCGTCGAGGCGATGCTGCCCGTCGAGGAGGCCGAGCTCGCGGCCGCGTGGGGCGAGGCTCCAGCGCCGCCGTGAGGTCGGCGCCACCGGGTGGACGGCGAAGGGGGCCGCGACCGACGGCCCCCTTCCGCCGCACCGTGCGCGGAACGCGCCCGCGGGCGATGCGCCGGCAGCCCGGCCGTGCTAGATCCCAGGTGCCGGAGCCGCCCGGGCGTACGCGTCGGCCGCGAGGCCGCCGAGGAAAGTCCGGGCACCACAGGGCAGGGTGCCGGCCAACGGCCGGTCGGGGCGATCCGCAGGAAAGTGCCACAGAGAACAGACCGCCGAACGGCGCCGAGAGGCGCGCGTGGCAAGGGTGAAACGGTGCGGTAAGAGCGCACCGCGCTCCCGGTGACGGGGGCGGCACGGCAAACCCCACCCGGTGCAAGAGCAAATAGGGAGGCGTCCTCGCCGCGAGGCGGGGTGTCGGGCGGCCCGCCCTAGCCTCCGGGTACGGCTCGCTCGAGGCGCGCGGCAACGCGCGTCCCAGATGAATGTCCGCCACCGCCGGTCTTCCGGCGGGAACAGAACCCGGCTTACAGGGCGGCTCCGGCCTTTCTTTCGTAGTTGCGGGTACTTGCGATGCGGGATCCGGCGACTGGATCCCGTTTTGCTCCCTTCTTTGCCCTCCCGACGGGGGATCGCGCGGCTCGGGCGACATGTCGAGCGCGATCGTGGCGAGGTCGCTCGCCGGGAAGAGATCGGGCCGGAGGTGCGCGTAACGCTCGGTGACGATGACCGAGTAGTGGCCGAGGATCTCCTTCAGCTTCTCGATCGACCCGCCCGCGATCACCCACTGGCTCGCGAACGTGTGGCGCGTCGCCTGGTACCAGCCGAGGCCGGGGCGCGCGAGGCCGAGCTTTCCAAGCGCGGCGCGCAGGTACGTGCCGGGTGTGTGCTTGTCGATCTTCTCGCCGTCGCAGCGCATGGGAGGAATCAGCAGACCTTCGCCGCCCGTCTCCTCGCGCCAGGCGGTGAGGATGGGGAGGAGCGGGTCGAGGATCGGGACCATCCGGCTGTCCTTGTCCTTGAGCGGCCCCTTGACCGACTCGCGGACGTGGATCCGCCGCGCCGCGAGGTCGACGTGCGCCCACTTCAGCGCGAAGACCTCGCCAGTGCGGAGCTCGGCGAGCGCGCCGATGGCGTAGGCGACGTCGAGCGGGCTTGGCAGGGCGAGGTGGATGCGGCGGACGTCCTCGAGCCGCTCGATGAACGGCGTCGTTCGCGGGTCGTGCGTCGGCCGCATGAGGCGCATGATCGAGCGCGGCAGGTTGCGCGCCGGGTTCCCTTGCGCGATGCCGCGCTCGGCGAGATCGGTGAAGAGCGCCGACAGGATGGCGACGAAGATGCGGATCGTCGCCGGGTTCACGCCCTCGGCGAGCTTCGCCTCGATGAACGCGCGAATTCGACCGGCGTCCACCTCGGTCGGACGGAGGTGGGCGAAGTGGGGCGCGAGGTGGTTCTTCCAGCGAGAGCCGTCCTCGGCGCCGGCGCGGTGGGTGAGCTTGCGACGCGCGAAGAAGTCCGGCGCGACCTCGCCCAGCCTCGGGAGGCTGCGCGGGTTGGGGAGGAGGCCGGTCCGGCCCTGGGCGAGGTCGGCGAGGACCTTCGCCAGGACGCGCTCCGCATCGTTGCGGGTCGCGCAACCGCCGCGCGTGCGGCGCCGTCCGCCCTCGCTCCACCGGATCTTCCAGGTTCCGTCCCGGGCCTGATCGACGGAGCCTCGCCCCCACTGCCGCCGCTGCCTACGCCTGACCATCGCTCACTCCCTCGTTGCCCGCTTCCGCTTCCCGCGCGCGGCGGGCCATTCGCGCCAGGTCCTCGTCCG
>DASVZX010000287.1:0-2312 GCA_036391435.1 Anaeromyxobacter sp.
GCGCACCGGCGCAGCAGCGCGCCGCGCCGCGCCCCGCGGAGGCTCGAACGGCACCGGACCGGGTCGTGGCGCCCACGAATGCTTCGGCGCTCTTCGCGCAGCACTCCTGGTACGTGCTGCCGCCGGCGCCGCTGCCGCCCCCGCCGCCCCCGCCGCCCGAACCCACGGCGCCGCCATTCCCGTACACGTTCCTCGGCAGCTTCGCCCCCAAGGGCGAGCTGCCGGTGTTCTTCCTGGCGCGCGGCGACCGCCTGATCGACGCCCGCGTCGGCGACCGGCTCGACGGCGTCTACCAGCTCGAGAGCGCCGCCGGCGGCCAGCTCGTGTTCGTCTACATTCCGCTCGACGTCCGACAGACGCTCGCGGCCGGAGCTTCCAAGTGAGACCCTCCTCCCGACGCGCGCTCCTCCTCGTGTCCGCCCTGGCCGCGGGCTGCGCCACCGATCGTCTGCACCGCGAGGGGGTCCACGCGTTCGAGCAGGGCGCCTACGAGGAGGCGGTCGCGGACCTCGAGCGGGCCGTCGCGGCCGACCCCTCCAACCTGGAGCTCCGCCTCGACCTGCGCGTTCGCCGTGACTGGGCCGTGCAGCAGCTCGTCGCCGCGGCCCAGCGCGCCCGCGCGAGCGGCGACGGCGAGGGCGCGGCGGCGAGCTACCGGCGCGTGCTGGCGCTCGAGCCCGGAAACGCCCGCGCGCTGCGCGGCCTCGAGGGGCTGCAGGCCGACCGGCGCCACGCGGCGCGCACCGCGAACGCCGCCGAGCTGGTCGCGGCGCAGAAGCTCGACGCGGCGGACCTCGAGGTGCAGGCGGTGCTCGACGAGGATCCGGAGTTCGCGGCGGCGCGGGCGCTGCGGTCCAGGATCGACCTCGCGCGCGGGCCGATGGGCGCGGTCGCGCGCCTGAAGACCCGCGAGGACCGGCCGGTGTCGCTGCAGTTCCGCGACGCGCCGACGAAGATGGTCTTCGAGGCCCTCGCGCGCGAGACGGGCCTCAACTTCGTCTTCGACAGGGACGTCAAGAGCGAGGGCAAGACGACCATCTTCGTGAACCAGGTGCCCGTCGAGCAGGCGATCGACCTGATCCTGGCCCAGAACCAGCTCGGGCGGCAGGTGCTGTCGGACAACGTCGTCCTCCTGTACCCGAACACCCCGGCGAAGCAGAAGGACTACCGGGACGAGATCGTCCACACGTTCTACCTGACGAACGCCGCGCCGAAGGACGCCGAGTCGCTGCTCAAGACCGTGCTCGGCACGAAGACGCTCTTCATCGACGAGCGCTCGAGCACGCTCGTGGTGCGCGACACCCCGGAGCACGTGCGGATGGCCGAGAAGCTCGTGGCCTCGCTCGACGTCGCGGAGCCCGAGGTGATCCTCGAGGTCGAGGTCCTCGAGATCTCCCACAGCCTCGCGGAGCAGCTCGGGATCAACTACCCGACGAACGTCAGCCTGTCCGCCACCAAGCCGTCCACCAGCGTCGCCGGCGCCCTGACGGGCCTGGCGCTGTCGGACCTCGGCAAGCAGAGCGCCAACACGATCGCCGTCTCCTCGCTCGGGATCAGCGTCGATCTCTCCAAGACGGTCGGCGCCGCCAACCTGCTGTCGAGCCCGCGGATCCGGGCGCGGAACAAGGAGAAGGCCAAGATCCTGGTCGGCAACCGCTTGCCGGTCGTGACCTCCGGCACCAGCGCGACCGTCGGCGGCGCCTTCTCGACGAGCAACGTGCAGTACCTCGACGTCGGCCTCTCGCTGGAGGTCCAGCCGACGATCCACAACGACGGCAACGTCGCGATCAAGGTCGCGCTCGAGGTCAGCTCGATCATCAAGCAGATCAGCGTCCCCATCGGCAACGGCGGCACGACCCTCGCCTACGAGATCGGCACCCGGAACGCGAGCACGCTCCTCGAGCTCAAGGACGGCGAGACGCAGGTGCTCGCGGGCCTCATCCAGGACGTCGACCAGCGCAGCTCGGCGCACGTCCCGGGCCTCGGCGACATCCCGATCCTCGGCCGGCTGTTCGGCTCGGACGGCACGACCCGCGACAAGAACGAGATCGTGCTGTCGATCACGCCGCGCATCATCCGCGCGCAGCCGCGCCCGTCGAGCGAGACCTCCGAGTTCTGGTACGGCAGCGAGTCGCAGATGCGCTCGGGGCCGTTCGCGAGCCTCGCCTCATCCGGGTCGGGGACGGCGCCGGCCGGCGCCGGCCCCGCCGTGCCCGGCGGCGTGTCGTTCGGCGCGGGCCGCGCGTCGAACGCGGTCCCCGCGCCGCCGTCGAGCGGAACGCGCGCCGTCCCGGGGCACATCGACGCGACGG
>DASVZX010000288.1:0-9850 GCA_036391435.1 Anaeromyxobacter sp.
ACCGGAGCTCCGCCGCGAGCGCCGCGATCCCGTCCTCGAGCGCCTGCAGGCGGCGCACGAGCCGCTCCGCGGCGCCGAGGTCCTGGAAGACGTCCGAGAGCGCGCGCTCCCAGCGCCGGGAGAAGTCCGCCAGGTCCGCCGAGACCGCCTCGATCTCGGCGTCGAGCCGGCCGATCTCGTCGAGAATGGCGCGCAGGCGCGCCTGCGCGTCGGCCGCAGGATCGGGCCGCGGCGCGCCGCTCGCGCGCGCGAGGCCCCGCCGCGCCGCGAGCGCTCGCTCCTCCTGCCCCATTCAGGGTCGTTGTACCACCCTCGCGCGTCCCGCCGGAATCGCCCGGGCGCTCACGAGGCCGCGAGCGCGGAGGGCCGGTATCGCGCGAACGCCCACACCGACCAGGCGACGAGCCCGACCGCGAAGTACTGCGCGAAGGTGAGGCCGTGGATGCGGCCGTCCGCGTAGGGCACGTCGGTCGCGCGCAGGAAGTCGAGGAAGAAGCGCGCGATCCCGTAGAGGAGGGCGAGGACGGCGAGGAGGCGTCCGCGGAGCACGTCCCTCCGGTGGAAGGCCCACAGCAGCGCGCCGATCGAGAAGAGCACGATCGCCTCGTACAGGCCGAGGTCGTGGCGCGGGCCGTCGGCGAACCGGACCGCGAGCGGGAAGCTCGTGAGGACGCCCGGGTGATCGTGCACCGTGAAGCAGCCCACGCGCGCGATCCCCCAGCCCGGCGCGATGCCGAGCGCGAAGGCGTCCGCGTGATCGCGGAACGCGATCCGGCGCATCCTGAAGAACGCGACGGCGGCGAGGATCCCGCCGAGGAGGCCGCCCATCGACGAGAGCCCCTCCCAGAACTTCACGATCCGCCACGGATCGTGAAGCTCCTCGGGGTGGTAGAAGAACAGGTGCGCGAGGTGGCCGAAGACGACCCCCGTGATCACCCCGGCGACGGCGAAGTCGGGGATCACGCGCGGGTCGTTCCCGAGCTGGCGGTCGGCGCGCGACCCGAGCTCCACCGCCGCCAGGATCCCGAGCGCCGAGAGCACGCCGAAGGACTGGATGGTGACCGGGCCGAGCGAGAGGCTCGGCAGCTCGAACCAGGGGATGAACGCGAGAGGCAGCGGCATCGGGACGTCTGTTTACTGCCCGGGCGGCGCGGGGACAACGGGGAAGCGGGCGTACCCCGGATCCTCCGCCCCTTCGCACCCTGCCCCGCCGAGCGATCCACCGCCCGGGCGCCTGGCGAAGATCCGGCCACGCCGCCGACGCGCGGCGCCCGGCCGCACCCGCCGAGGCGGCCGCGCGGCCGCGCCCGGGTCCTATGCTTCCTCACGGAGGCGCGGCATGGGCACCTACCCCGAGGGCCTCGCGGCGCTCGCGGACCGGCTGTTCCCCGGAGCGGCCGTCGTCCGCGCGGAGCCGCTCCTCCCCGACGCGACGGGCGCGGACGAGGAGAAGGCGATCGGCTACGGGCAGCCGATGAAGGTGCTCGTCCGCGAGCCGGACGGCCGCACGCACGCGCTCGTGTTCCGCACGCAGGTCGCGAACGAGTACGGCCACGACCGGCGCGCCGATCGCGTCGAGGCGGCGGTCCTCGCCTACGACGTGTTCGGCGAGATCCCGGCCCACGTCCGGGCGCTCGACGTCGGGCTCGTCGGCGACGACGGCCGGCTCGTCTCCCTGCGCGGGACGGGCGAGCCGTACCTCGTCACCGACTGGGCCGAGGGCACGCTCTACGCCGAGGACCTGCGCCGCGTCGCGCGCGAGGGGGTCGCCCGCCCCGTCGACCTCGCGCGGTGCGAGGCGCTCGCCGCGTGGCTCGCCGCGCTCCACGCCCGGAAGCTCGACGATCCCGTCGCCTGGCGGCGCGCGGTGCGCGATCTCCTCGGCCACGGCGAGGGGATCTTCGGGATCGTGGACGGGTACCCGGGAGACGCGCCGGCCGCGCCGCCGGCGCGGCTGCGGGCGATCGAGGAGCGCTGCCTCGCCTGGCGCTGGCGGCTCCGCGACCAGGGGAGCCGGCTCTCGCGGACGCACGGCGACTTCCACCCGTTCAACCTCGTCTTCGCCCCCGGCGAGGCGGCGACGCGCTTCACGCCGCTCGACGCGTCGCGCGGCGGGAAGGGCGAGCCCGCGGACGACCTCACCGCGCTGTCCGTGAACTACGTGTTCTTCGCCGCCGAGCACCGGGCGGCGTGGGCGCGGGGCCTCGGCCCGCTCTGGCGGGCCTTCTGGACGCGCTGGCTCGAGGCGACGGGCGACCGCCGCGCGCTCGAGCTCGCGCCCCCGTTCCTGGCCTGGCGCGCCCTCGTCGTCTCCTCGCCGCGCTTCTACCCGCACCTCGGCGCCCGGGCGCGGGATCTCCTCCTGCGGCTCGCCGAGCGCGCCCTCGACGCGGGGCGGCTCGACCTCGACCTGCCGGACGCGCTGCTCCGGGAGGGCGCGTGACGGGCGCCGTCGTCTGGGCGACGGGGCTGCCGGCGTCCGGGAAGTCGACCTTCGCGCGGCGCCTGCGCGAGCGGCTCCGCGCCCGCGGCGTGGCCGCGGCGGTCCTCGACGGCGACGCGGTCCGCGCCGCGCTCGTCCCGGCGCCCGGGTACGATCCGGAGGGGCGCGCCGCGTTCTACGAGACGCTCGGCAACCTCGCCCTCGCGCTCGCGGCCGAGGGGCTCGTCGCGATCGTCGCGGCGACGGCGCACCGGCGCGCGTTCCGGGACCGGGTCCGCGCCCGCCTGGCCGCGGGCGCCGAGGCGGGCGAGGGGCCCCGCTTCGTCGAGGTGCTCGTGGACGTGCCGCCCGAGGTCTGCGCCGCCCGCGATCCGAAGGGGCTCTGGGCGAGGGCGCGCGCGGGGGAGGCCCCGGAGCTGCCCGGCGGCGCGGTGGGCTACGAGCGGCCGCTCGCGCCCGAGGTCGTGGCGCGCGGCGGCGAGGACGAGGCGGCGATCGAGGCGGCGGCGGCGCTCGCGACGGATCCCGGCGCGCCGCGGCCGGGGCGGAGCGGCTAGAGCTCGAGCCCCGCGCCGTCGTCCCGCGAACGCCCCGGGTCCCGCGGGCGCACCGTTCTGCGGCCGAACGCCTCTCCCCGGGCCGGCGCGAGAACGGGGCCCGGCTGCTATTCTGCCCGGAATGGCCGCCTCGCTCGACCCGATCGCCTTCGTCCGCGAGACGCCTCCCTTCGACGCGCTCCCCCCGCCCGCGTTCGACGAGGCGGCGAAGGCGCTCGAGATCGTCTTCTTTCCCGCCGGCACGCGCCTGCTCACCCGCGGCGGCGCGCCGTTCGAGCACCTCTACGTCGTGCGCAAGGGCGCGGTCCGGCTCGAGCGCGACGCGCAGACGCTGCAGGTCCTGGAGGAGGGCGAGGTGTTCGGGTTCACCTCGCTCATCTCGGGCAAGGCGACCCTCGACGTGCGCGTCGAGGAGGACCTCCTCGCGTACCGGCTGCCGAAGACCACCTTCGAGGCGCTCCTCGCGAACGCGCCGTTCGCCGGCCACTTCGCGTCCGGCCTCGCCGAGCGCCTCCGGAACAGCCTCGAGCGATCGCAGGTCGTGAGCTTCCAGCCGGACCTCGCCGTGCCCGTGTCGAGCCTCCTGCGCGGGCCCGCCGTGCGGGTCGCGCCCGGCGCGAGCGTGGGCGACGCGGCGCGGGTGATGGCGGACCAGTCCGTCTCGTCGGTGCTCGTCGACTCCGATCCGCCCGGGATCGTGACGGACCGCGACTTCCGCCGCCGCGTCCTCGCCGCGGGCAAGGGGCCCGCGACCCCGGTGCTCGACGTCTGCAGCTCGCCCCTCAAGACGGTCGTGGCGGACTGCCCCGTGTACGAGGCGTGGCGCATCCTGCTCGACGCCGGCTGCCACCACCTCCCCGTCACGCGGGACGGCGAGATCATCGGCGTGCTCTCCGCGACCGACCTCCTCAAGACCACCGCGGCGGGCCCGCTCGCCGTCATGAAGCGCGTCGAGCGGCTCGGGGACCGGAGCGCCCTCCCCGGCTACTCGACGAAGGTCGCCGAGATGGCGTCCGTCCTCTTCAACGGCGGTCTCGAGCCCACCGTCATCGGCGGGTTCGTGGCGCGCCTCAACGACACGCTCCTCGGGCGGATCCTGCGCTGGGCCGAGGCGGAGCTGGGGCCGCCGCCCACGCCGTACGCCTGGATCGTGTTCGGCTCCGAGGGGCGGATGGAGCAGATGGTCCTCACGGACCAGGACAACGCGCTCGTGTACGGGGACGACACCCCCGAGGCGCGCGCCTACTTCGGCGCGCTCGCGGAGAAGGCGGTGGCGGACCTCCAGGCGGCCGGGTTCCCCCGCTGCCCCGGCGGCTACATGGCGACCCGCTGGCTCGGGTCGCTCGACGAGTGGGAGAACCGGTTCCGCGCCTGGCTCGACAACCCGACGCCGCAGGCGCTCCTCGAGGCGTCCATCTTCTTCGACCTGCGGCCGGTGTACGGCCACCTCGAGGTGGCGCGGCTCCGGACCGTGATCGCGCGCGCGAAGGGCGCGCGCACGTTCCTCTCCGCGATGGCGAAGAGCGCGCTCACGTTCCGCGTGCCGAGCGGCCTCGGGCTCCGGCTGCGCAGCGACACCGCGAAGTTCGACATGAAGCTGAAGGGCATCAGCCCCATCGTGTTCCTCGCCCGCGTCTACGGCCTCGCGGCGGCCTCCCGCACCTCCAACACGCTCGACCGCCTGCGGCACGCCGCGGACGCGGGCCTCATCACCCGCGACACCTCCGAGACGCTCTCCGAGGCCTACCGGTTCCTGCTGCGCGTCCGGCTCCGCGAGCAGATCAAGATGATCTCCGAGGGCAAGCCCCCCTCGAACATGATGGCCCTCTCCGACCTCTCCTCGATCGAGCGCAGCCGAGTCCGCGACGCGTTCCGCGCGATCGAGGTGTGGCACGAGCGCGCCGCGTACCACTTCCGCACCGAGATGTTCTGAGCGCGGCGGCGCTCGGCCCGGGGCGCCCGCCAGCCGGATCGAGCTCCCGCCCGTGCCCGAGCTCTCCGCGCGGACGCGGCCGCGTTCACGGGATCGGCGGAGGCGGGCTGCGCTCAGCGCCTCGCCACGCGGGCTCGATCCCGGAACAGGAAGCCCTGGACGAGGTCGAAGCCGAGGTCGCGCGCGAGCACGAACTCGGCGGTCGTCTCGACGCCCTCCAGCACCGTGTGGGCGCCCGTCTCGCGCGCCATCCGCGTGAGCGCCTGCACGAGCGCGCGGGCGCGCGGGTGGCGCATGCGCGGGATCAGCGTGCGGTCGAACTTCAGGATCTCGGCCTCGGCGATCGCGTCGAAGGAGAGGAACCCGTTCGCGGCCCCGACGTCGTCGAGGGCGATGGGCATGCGGCGGCCGCGGAGCGCGGAGATCATCGCCTGCGCCCGGACGACGTCGGCGGTCGCCATCGCCTCGGTGACCTCGACGATGACGCGCGTCCGCGCCGAGGAGAACAGCGCGAGGAACGGGTTGCGGAGCCGGTCGCCGGCGCGTGCCCAGGTGTCCGGATCGAGGTTCACGAAGACGGGCGCGCGCGGCGCGTGCTCCACCTGGTGGAGCTTCAGGGTGAGCTCGGCGCGCAGGAGGAGCGCCGGGTCGGCGTGCAGCACCGCGAACATGCGCGCGGGCGGGACGAGGTGCCCGTCGCGGCGGCGGAAGCGCGCCAGCGCCTCGAACGCGCACGTCTTCCCGGTGCGCGCGTGGATGATGGCCTGGTACTCGGTCCAGAAGCGGCCGTGGTCGAGCGTCGACCGCGCCTCGGCGAGGTCGAGGCCGCGCGACGCGTGTCGCGGCGGAGGCCCGAAGGGCTCGAACGGGATCGGCGCCGGCGCGTCCTCGCGCGGCGGCACGACGTGGAGGTGGGGAGCGCCCACGTTCTCGAGCCTGTCAGAGCCGTCGCGCATCGTCAGTCGCGTCGCCGCGGGACATCCGCGCCGACCCGGGTCGTTCCTCACCTGTGATATCGCACGGTTCGGCTGGGCGGAGAGGCCACATCATGCCACCCCGCCGCGCCCCCGTGCTAGGAAACGCCCGTGCTCTGGCCCTCGCCGCCCTGGGAGTCCGTGACGTACTGGTCCCTCGATCTCGAGACGGGCGGCTTCGATCCCGGGCAAGACCCCATCCTCTCCGTCGGGATGGTGCCCGTCCGCGAGGGGGGGATCCGGCTCGGGGAGGGGTGGAGCACGCTCGTGCGGCCCGAGGAGGCCGAGCGCATCGACCCGCGCTCGATCCGCGCGCACCACCTCCTGCCCGGCGAGGTCCGCGCGGCGCCGCCCGTCGCGACGGTGCTCGCCGAGGTGGACCGCAGGCTGCGACAGGGCGCGCTGCTCGTGCACCACGCCGCGCTCGACGTCCGGTTCCTCCGGCGCGCCTACGCGCGGCACGGGATGCGCTGGCCCGCGCCGCCGGTCGTGGACACGGTGGCGCTCCTCATCAAGGCCGCGAGGCGCGCCCGCTTCCTCGATCCGAACGCGGAGCCCGAGCCGGACGTGAACCTGCTCGCGGCGCGGCGCCGCCACGGCCTCCCGGACTACGGCCAGCACGACGCGCTCGTGGACGCCATCGCCGCCGCCGAGCTGTTCCTCGTGCTCCGGCGCCTCGTGGGCGCGAGGCGGCTGCGGGACCTGACGTAGCGCCGCGGGCCGCGGGCGACGGCGCCCCGCGGCGGCGCGGGCTACAGCACGAGGCCGGCGAGGAGCAGCGCCAGCGCGATCGCCGCCACGAGCCACTCGGCGCCGACCACCGGGTGCGGCCGCGGGAGCGCGAGCACCTGGGCTCGGGTGATCCTCGTGGAGCGCGGCATCTCGGACCTCCGTGCGGACGACCGCCCGCCTCCTCCTCTCTTAACGACGCCCCCCGCGCGCGACAACCCCCCGGCGCGCGGGACACGGCCCCGGCCGCGCCGCGGCGCGGCAACCCCGCGAACCGCCTCGCGCCGCGGCGTCCGGAGCGGCCGGCCCGGTGCGACGCGCGGCTCAGGCGCCTTGGCGCAGGTCCGCGGCGAGCGCGGCGCGCTGCTCGTCGTCGAGCGCGGTCTCCGCCACGAGCGCCGGCAGCGCCGACCCCACCGCCACGGGGGTCCGTCCGCCCACGTCGAACTTGAGGTACTGCACCGACGACAGCCGGTCCGTGCCGACCTGGCGCGGATCGAACCGCGCCCACGCCTGCGTGCCGTCCTCGAGCTTCAGGTAGAGGTGCGCGGGGAGATCGAGCCACTCGCGCAGCTTCCGGTCGCGCTCGCCGGGATCCGGGATCTCGATGAGGAGCGAGCACCCGAGCTCGCCCTTCCCGCCGAGCAGCTCGTTGTACGTCTCGAGCTCGTGGAGGATGTCGGCCTCCTTCGTCATCCGCTCGGCGCGGACCATCTCCTGGACCTGGTAGCGCATCGTGGCGGTGTTCTCGAAGAGGAAGGTGAGCACGCCGGCGACGTGCACGCGCCGCCGCCGCTTCGCCTCCATGACCGCAGCGCGGATCTCGTCGCGCGAGCGGTCGTAGCTCGCGAGGTCCATGATCTCGTCGCGCCGGACGGGCCTCATCGCGGGTCTCCCTTCTTCCCGAACCCCTCGCCGCGATAGGCGCGGGCGAGCAGCGTCACCGGGTGGAGCGGCTTCCTCCCGGCGTGCTGCTCGAACTGGATCGCGGCGAGCGGGCAGTCGGTGGCCCAGGTCTCCGCCTCGGCGGCCTTCATGCCGTCGAACGCCTTCTTCCCGAGCCGCGCCGACGGCCCGAACCCCTCGACCGTCATCGCGAAGGTGCCGTCGTGGCCGCAGCACTCCATGACCGTCGCCGACACGGTGACGCCGGGGATCTTGCGGATGAGGTCGCGCCCCTTGAAGCCGATCGCCTGCGCGCGCAGGTGGCAGGGCGCGTGGTACGCGACCCTTCCCCCGGGCGGCGCCGACGCGAAGGTGGCGTCGAAGCGCGGCTCGTTCCGGATCGACCAGAGGAACTCCGAGACGTCCATGACGGCGCCGGCGAGCTTCCCGGCGCGCGCCCGGTCCGCGCCCTCGAGGAGGTGTGGCCACTCCTTGCGCATCATCATCGAGCAGGTCGGGTTCACGACGAGCACCTTCGCCCCCCGCTCCACGAAGGGCAGCAGGAGGTCGAGGTCCCGCCCCGCCTGGCGCCGGAGCGACGCGAGGTCGCCCGTCTCCCACGCCGGCATGCCGCAGCAGGCGAGCCCCTTCACGACGCGCGCGTCGACGCCGTTGCGCTTCAGCACGAAGAGCGCGTCCTTCCCGATCTCGGGCTCGTTGTGCTGCACGAAGCAGGTCTGGAACAGCACCACCTCTCCGCCCGGCTCGGGCTTCACGTACCCGTGCTTCTCGGCCCACGCGTCGAAGGGCTCGGACGCGAACCCGGGCAGCAGCTTGTCCCGGTGGATCCCGACCGCCTTCTCCATGAGGACCCGCAGCGGGCGGACCCGGTTCGCGACGTTCGCGAAGCCGAGGGAGAGGCGCGCCATCCGCCCCGCGCCGTCCGGGTCGTTGAGCACGCGCTGGCGCAGCGAGCGCGGCTTGCCCTTCGCGTGGACGCCGCGGAAGCGGTGGACGAGCTTCGGGAAGTCGACCTGGAACTCGTGCCCGTCGCGCGGCGTGTACGGGCACTGCACCTCGCAGAGCTTGCACTGGAAGCACGCGCCCATCACCGCGTCGACGTCGGCCGAGGTGACGCGGCGGACGTCCCCGTCGTACCGCTCGTCGAGCAGGGAGAACAGCGTCGGGAAGCTGTCGCAGTACTTGAAGCACATGCGGCAGCCGTGGCAGATCTCGAACGTCCGCCGGATCTCGCCCTCGAGCGCGGCCGGATCCCAGTACCTCGCCTCCGACGGGTCGTACGAGAGTCCCGGGGTGGGGAGGTACGAGATGCGCTTCTCGGGCCGCTGCTCGGACGTCGTCATGCGGAGAGTCTCCTCCGGGATCGCTCGATGTGGAACGGCCCGGGCACGCCCTCGAAGGGGGTGCGCCCGGGCCGCTCACCGCTCACGCCTCGAGGCCCGGAAGGCTACGTGATCGACTTGAGCATCTTGTCGAAGCGCCCGGCGTGCGACTTCTCCGCCTTCGCGAGCGTCTCGAACCAGTCGGCGACCTCGTTGAACCCCTCCTCGCGCGCGGTCTTCGCCATGCCCGGGTACATGTCGGTGTACTCGTGCGTCTCGCCGGCGATCGCGGCCTTGAGGTTGAGCGAGGTGTCGCCGATCGGCAGGCCGGTCGCGGGATCGCCGACCGGCTTCAGGAAGTCCATGTGGCCGTGCGCGTGGCCGGTCTCCCCCTCGGCGGTCTCGCGGAAGTTCATCGCGACCTCAGGGTAGCCCTCGACGTCGGCGATCTTCGCGAAGTACAGGTAGCGCCGGTTCGCCTGCGACTCGCCGGCGAACGCGTCCTTCAGGTTCTTCTCGGTGTTGCTCCCCTTCAGCTGGGCCATGGTGCCGTGTTCCTTTCTCGTCGCGAGCGCACGCTGCGCGCGGTGTCCGCCGTCGTTCGTCGCGGTGCCGATCAGTTATCCATGCGGTCGCCCGTTGCATCGCCCCGCATGGGTGGGCAGCGTCCCGCTGGGAGGGACGCCATGAGCGACCCGGCGGAGCGGATGGCGCGGCGCGAGCTCGAGCGGCGGCGCGAGAACGAGCTCAAGGACCTGGAGACGGAGGAGACGCACTCCGAGCGCCCGCTCGAGGGGATGTCGTCCGCGCACACCACGTGGACGCCGGACCAGGGGGACGGCGCGCCGCACGAGGGCGACGCGGCCGCGTCGCGCGCGGCCTCCGAGGCGCAGGTGCCGCCCGCCCCGCCGGACCGGACCCTGCCCGAGAAGTGACGGCCCCGCGCGCGCCCCTGGCGCGCTACGCCCCGCGGCCGCGGCGCGCCG